>NZ_JBFAKV010000017.1:0-155748 GCF_040655895.1 Streptomyces sp. NPDC050264 | reverse complement strand
TGATCGGCGACGCCGCATGCACCGGTGGCAGGACACCGGGCCGATGGGCGCAAGGGCGCACCGGGATCAGCCCTGTGCCGGAAGGGGCGGGCATACGCCCTGATCGGCGACGCCGGACGCACGGGTGACGGGACACCGGGCCGATGGGCGCAAGGCCCGGGGGCGCACCGAGATCAGCCCTGTGCCAGCAGCCGCGCGCATACGCCCTGATCCGCGACGCCGGACGCACCGGTGGCAGGACACCGGGCCGATGGGCGCAGGGTGCCGGGGCGTCCCGGGATCAGCCCTGTGCCGGTAGGCGCGGGACGCTTGCCAGTAGGCGGCGTGTGTAGGTGTGCTCGGGGGTGCCGAGGACCGCCGTGGTGTCTCCCGCTTCGACGACCCGGCCGCGCTCCAGAACGACGGTGCGCTCGCAGAGGGCGGCCACCACCGACAGGTCGTGGGAGACCATCACGACCGTCAGGCCCGCCGTCTCCTTCAGCTCGGCCAGCAGATCGACGACCTTCACACGGGTCGTGACGTCGAGTGCGGAGACCGGTTCGTCGGCGAGGAGCACCCGTGGGTCGCAGACCGTGGCCCGCGCGATGGCGATGCGCTGGCGCTGGCCGCCGGAGAACTCGTGCGGGTAGCGGTCCGCGGCGTCCGCCGGTAGCCCCACCCGGCGCAGCGCCTCGGCGACGCGCCGCGCGGCGTCCTCGCCGGTGGCGACGCCGAGGGAGCCGAGGGGTTCGGCCACGATGCGGCGGACCCGTTGGCGCGGGTCCAGTGAGGCGTACGGGTCCTGGAAGACGCACTGGACGCCGCGCCGGAACGCCTTCATCTGCGCCCGGTCGCGCAGCCGCAGCGCGTCCCCGTCGAAGCGCACCGTGCCGTCGGTGGGCCGGGCGAGGCCGAGCAGCATCCGCAGCAGCGTCGTCTTGCCGGCTCCGGACTCGCCGACGAGGGCCAGGCTCCGCCCGGCCTCCACGGCGACGGAGACGTCCCGGACGACCGGTGCCGCGCTCCCCCGGTACGCGTACGACACCGCGTCGAGCTCCAGGATCGGAGTCATCGCGCACCTCCCAGGTCGAGCGCCGATTCCAGTTGCCGTGCGCTGTCCACCAGCGCCTTGGTGTAGGCCTCGCGAGGAGCCCGTACGACGTCGGCGACGGCGCCCGTCTCGACCGCGCGGCCGTCCTTCATGACGAGCACCCGGTCCGTCACGCGCGAGACGACCGCGAGGTCGTGGCTGACGAACAGCACCGCCATGCCGCGCTCGCGCACGAGCCCGTCGATCAGGTCGAGCATCTCGGCCTGCACGGTCACGTCCAGGGCCGTCGTCGGTTCGTCGGCGATCAGCAGCGCCGGGTCGCAGGCGAGCGCCATGGCGAGCGCGACCCGCTGGCGCTGGCCGCCGGAGATCTCGTGCGGGAAGGCGCGGGCGATGCGGTCCGGGTCGGGCAGCCGCACCTGGTCGAGCAGGGCGGTCACCGCGGACCGCAGCGCCGCGCCCTTCAACTGCCGCCGCCTGCGCAGCGGTTCGGCGATCTGGCGGCCCACCCGCATCAGCGGGTCGAGTGCGGTCAGCGGCTCCTGGAAGACGACGGCCGCGCTCCGGCCGCGTACGCCCACCAGGGTCCGCTCGCTCGCGCCGACGATCTGCGTGCCGTCCAGCTCGACACTCCCCGTCACCGTCATGCCGTGGGGAAGCAGCCCGAGCACGGCGAGCGTGGTCAGGGATTTGCCGGAGCCGGATTCGCCGATGAGGCCGAGCCGTTCGCCGCGCGCGATCCCGAAGCCGAGCTCCGAGACGAGCGCGCGCCCTTCGGCGGTGCGGATCGTCAGGCCGGACACCGAGAGCAGGGGTTCGTTCACAGCGCCGCCCTCCCCTTCCGCGCGGTCGGGTCGAGGACGTCGCGCAGCCCGTCCGCGATCAGGTTCACGCCGATGACCAGGAGGACGAGCAGCGCGCCCGGCGCGAGCGCGCCCGCCGGGGCGGTCGTGAACGTCGCCTGGGCCTCCTGGAGCATGCGGCCCCACGAGGCGTTCGGCGGGGGTGCGCCAAGGCCCAGGTAGGACAGGCTCGCCTCGGCCAGGACGGCGAGGCCGAACTGGAGTGCCAGGTTGACCGCGAGGGTCGGCCAGATGTTGGGCAGCACGTGCCCGGCGACGACCCGCGCCCAGGATGTGCCCGAGGTGCGGGAGGCGGTGATGTAGTCCTGCGCCAGGACACGCTTGACCAGGATCCGGGTCAGCCGGGCCACGACGGCGCTCTGCGCGAGGCCGATCGCGAGGATCGCGGAGCCGAGTGTCGCCGAGCGCGCGGCGACGATCAGCATGGCGAGCAGCAGCGTCGGGAACGCGATGAGGATGTCGAGGAGCGCGGAGAGCGTGTCGTCGAACCAGCCCTGCGCGAACGCCGCGAGGACGCCGAGGGCCACGCCGAGCAGCGCCGCGACGGCCACCGCTCCGAGTCCGGCCTGCAGGGCGATCCGGGAGCCGGTCATGAGCTGGGTGAACAGGTCGCGGCCGAGTTTGTCGGTGCCGAGCAGATGCCCGCCGCCGGGCCCGGCGAGCCGCCCGCCGGACGTGTCGTCGCTGTCGTAGGGCAGCCAGAAGAGCGAGACGAGCGCCAGGAGGACCACGAGGCCCGCCAGCACACCGCCCGTCCACAGGGTGACGGATGACTTGCGCTTCATCGGACGCCCCCTCCGGACAGCCGGCCGCGCAGCCGCGGGTCCACGATCCGCTGGACGAGGTCCGCCACGAACCCGATGATCAGCACTCCGAACGTCGATACGAACAGGACGCCCTGGATCACCGGGTAGTCGTGCTGCGCGATCCCGGTCGCGAGCATCGAGCCGAGGCCGGGCAGGGCGTAGACGGATTCGACGACGACCGCGCCGAGCAGTGTGGAGGCCAGTTCGATGCCGAGCACCGAGATGACCGGCACGGACGCGTTGCGCAGCCCGTGCCGCCACATGGCCCGGCCGAACGACGAGCCGAGCGCCCGCGCCGTGCGCAGGTACTCGCTGTCGAGGACGTCGAGGGTGGCCGACCGTACGTAGCGGATCAGGGACGCCGACATCACCAGGGCCACCGTCACGACCGGCAGGACGAGCGAGCGGATCGCCTCGCCCGGGGTGGACCAGGCGTCCTGCGGGAAGCCGCCGGAGGGCAGCCAGCCGGCGTTGAGCGCGAAGACCGCGATGAGGATCATGCCGAGCCAGAACACCGGGACGGCGATGCCGAGTTGGGAGACGCCGCTGAGCAGCGCCCCGTACCAGGTGTTCTTCTTGTACGCGGCCACGAACCCGGCCGGTACCGCGACGAGCACGGCGAGCACGAACGCCGAGAGGGTCAGCGGCACCGTCACGTCCAGGCGCTGCGAGACCTCGGGGCCGACGGGCAGCGAGCTGACGAACGACGTGCCGAGGTCGCCGCTCGCCAACTGCCCGATCCAGTGCGTGAACTGCTGCGGCAGCGGCTGATCGGAGCCGATGGAGTGCCGGGCCGCGGCGATCTGCTCCGGCGAGGCGCCCACCGAGGTGAGCGCGTTCGCCGGGTCGCCGGGCAGCATCCGCAGGAGCACGAACAGCACGATGCTCGCGAGGACGAGGGAGACCAGCAGGAACACCAGTCTTCGCAGGAGGTACCTGACCATGGGAGGGTCAGCTGCTCTTCTTGATGTCGTACGCGAAGAACTGCGAGTTGAGGCCGTTGAGCGGGTAGCCCGACAGCTTCGTGTTCGCGACGACGATCTGCGGATACAGGTACAGCCAGTCGCTGGCCGCGTCCTCGGCGGTCTTGCGGTTGACCTTCTTCAGGAGGTCGGTCTGCGCCTGCGTGCTGGAGGCCTCCTCGGCCTGCTCGACCCACTTCTGGACCTGCTTGTCGTCGTAGCCCCAGTAGAAGTCGGGGTTGCCGTACCAGACGAGGTCGCGGTCGTTGACGTGCTCCTGGAGCGTCGCCGTGAAGTCGTGGTTCTTGTAGACCTTCGTGTACCACTCGTCGGGCGTGATCGTGTTGATCTTGACGGTGATGCCGACCTTGGCGAGCTGCGACTTGATGAAGGTGGCGGCGGTGGGGTGCGGGTCGTAGTTCGGGGTGTCCAGCGTGAAGCTGAACCCGTCCTCGTATCCCGCGTCCTTGAGCAGCTTCTTGGCCTTCGTCACGTCGTACGCGTTGACCTTGGTCAGGTCCTCGTACCAGGGGTCGGTGGGCGGCACCATCGACCCGATCTCCTTGCCGTAACCGCCCCAGACGGCTTCGAGGAGCTTCTTGTCGTCGATGGCGGCGGAGACCGCCTGGCGCACCTTGACGTTCGTGAACGGCTTGGCCTTGTCGTTGAAGGCGAGCAGCAGCTTGGTCGTCGAGTCGCCGTCGTTGACCTTGTAGTTCTGGTTGGACTTGAACTGGTCGAGGGCGTCCGGCGACTGCTCGCTCGTGACGACGTCCACGGCGTTCGTCAGGAGCGCGTTGTTGAGGGCGGTCGCGTCCTTGTAGTAGTGGAAGATCGCCTGCTTGTTCTTGGCGGCGGAGCCCCAGTAGCCGCTGAACCGGTCGAGGCTGAGCGCCGAGCCGCGTGTCCACTTGTTCAGCTTGTACGGGCCCGTGCCGTCTTCCGTCGTCTTCAGGTTCTTCGCGTCGGAGTTGATGATCCAGACGTAGGAGAGGTTGTAGACGAAGGAGATCGACTTCTTCGACAGCGTGACCTTGACGGTCTTCGCGTCCGGGGTGGCGATGTCCTTGATGACTTCAAGGTTCGCCTTGCGCGCGGACTGCGAGTCCTTCGCGATCACCTTCTCCAGGCTGTACTTGACGTCCTCGCTGCTCAGGACCTTGCCGCTGTGGAACTTGACGCCGTCGCGGAGCGTGAAGGTGTATGTGAGCCCATCGTCGCTGACCTTGTAGTCCTGGGCGAGGAGCTTGTCGACCTTGCCGTCGTCGGTGAGCCGGAAGAGGCCTTCGTAGACGTTGCCGTTGAGGGCCTCGGTGACGCCCTGGCCGCCGCCGGCGGTGTTGTCGAGGTTCTGGGGCTCGTAGAGCGAGCCTATGTTGACGGCGGCGTTCTTGTCGTAACCGCCGTTGCCGGAGGCGGAGTTGGCGCCGCCACCGCCGCAGGCGGTGAGGGTGACCGCGAGGGCGACGGTGAGCACGCCGACAGCGAGAGGCTTCTTGGGAAGGTTCATCGGGGGCCTTACGCGAGATGGTGCGGGGAGGGGATCAGTGGGCGGTGCCGGCGGCGCCGTCGCGGAGGACCGGGAGCTTCTCGCCGGCCTCGACGGGCAGGTGGAAGCGGTTCTGCCGCGGCGGCATCGGACAGTTGTACTGATCGGAGAAGCCGCACGGGGGCACGAAGGCCCGGTTGAAGTCGAGGCGTACGCGGCCCTCCCCGGTGTGCTCCACGAAGAGGAAGCGTCCGGCGCCGTAGGTGGAGTCGCCGTTGGTGGGGTCGCCGAAGACGAGCAGCAGGGTGCCGTCGTCGTCGAAGGCGGACAGCGTGTAGGCGATGCCGTCCACAGTGAGGGCGATGTCGCCGGGGACGACCTTCTCGCGGGTGCCGCCGTTGTCCCGGAGGTGCTCGAAGGCCACGAGGCGGGCGCCCTCGACGGGCGTGTACGTGGCGTCGAGGACCCACTTCGGGTCGTACGGGAAGGCGTCGACGCGCTCGAAGTCCTGGATGGCCGGGGAGTTCGCGTCCCAGAGGCGCAGGCCGTGCTCCGGCTCGCCGGTGACCAGGTCGGTGCGCTCCAGGGTGGTGACCGTCACCGTGTCCGGCTGCCCGGCGCGGGCGGCTTCCAGGTCGGGGAGTTCACCGGCGGGCAGCCAACGGGTCTCGACGAGGGCGAGGTTCCCGGTGGGGGCGGTGAGGGAGCGGTACCGCTCGGCACGCCAGGCCTCCCAGCGCCCCTGAGGGTCGTCGGACAGGGCGGCTTCGCCGGAAACAGACATCGTCGGGCACCTACATTCCGTGAACCTTAAACCAAAGCTCTCCCTTTATGGTTCATAAGACTCACTAATGTCAAACGGTGCTAAAGAGATGAGACGGGGCCCACATGCCCCGCACAGAGAAGCGGGAGCGTCCTAGAACAGGACGCTCATGAACGCCCCGACCTCTTCGAACCCCACGCGCCGGTACGCGGCGCGGGCCGGGGTGTTGAAGTCGTTGACGTAGAGGCTGACGACGGGCGCGACATCGGCCAGCGCGTAGCGCAGCACGGCGGCCATGCCGGGGGCGGCGAGGCCGCGGCCGCGGTACTCCGGGGCGACCCAGACGCCCTGGATCTGGCAGGCCTTGTCGGTCGCGGCACCGATCTCCGCCTTGAAGACGACCTTGCCGTCCTCGTCGAGGCGGGCGAAGGAGCGGCCGGAACCGACCAGTTCGGCCACCCGCGCCTGGTAGAGCAGCCCACCGTCACCGGCCAGCGGGGAGACGCCGACCTCCTCGGTGAACATCGCCACGCACGCCGGCATGATCGCGTCCATCTCGTCCTTGCGGATCCGGCGCACATACGGGTCCGGGGCGACTGCGGCGGACATCCGGTCGGTCACCATCAGCGGCTGGTTCGGACGCACGTCGCGGGCGGGCCCCCAGCTCCCCTCCAGCAGCCGCCACAGCTGGGCGGTCGGCTCGGCGGGCCCGACGATCGACGAACAGCGCCGGCCCGCTCGCCGCGCGCGGTCGGCGAAGCCGCGGACGGCCCGGTCGGTGGCGCAGATCGGCACCAGGTTGGCGCCCGCGTAGCACAACGACTGCAGCATGCCGTCCTCGTACCAGCCCCACATCTCGCCGCCCAGCCGCCACGGGTCCAGGCCCGCGATGCGGACGCGGGCCGTCACGAAGGCATTGGTGACCGGCTCGCGGTCGAGTACGGCGAGCGCGGCGTCGAGGTCACTCGGTTCGAGGACCCGGGTGGTGGTCTGAGTCAACACGTGCGGGTGGGCCTTCACCTGATGGGTGGCTGATCTCCGCACTGTACCTGCCGGTCGTATGAGCCGCCTCCGCCTCTGCGGGCCCCTTCCGCGCCGTCGTCTGCCCCGTCGCTCCTCGTCGCGCGGCCGCGGGCCGGTGGGGGCTGGTCGCGCAGTTCCCCGCTCCCCTGAGATGCCGCACGCAGTGCGCGTCTCAGGGGCGCGGGGCTGTGACATCCGCGGCTCCGCCGTGTGGGCGCGACCAGCCACGACGAGAGGCGCGCCCGCCCGCCGGGAAGAACCCGGCGGACGAGCGCGCGAAGAGTCGGACAGGCCCGAGCCGATGTCAGCCCGCGACGGCCACGGACGGCTCGCCGGAGGCCACGCCGTCCTTCTCCATCTGCTCGGCGATCTTCATCGCCTCTTCGATGAGGGTCTCCACGATCTTCGACTCGGGGACGGTCTTGATGACCTCGCCCTTGACGAAGATCTGGCCCTTGCCGTTGCCGGAGGCGACGCCGAGGTCGGCCTCACGGGCCTCGCCCGGACCGTTCACGACGCAGCCCATGACGGCCACGCGCAGCGGGACCTCCATGCCGTCGAGACCGGCGGTGACCTCTTCGGCCAGCTTGTAGACGTCGACCTGGGCGCGGCCGCAGGAGGGGCAGGAGACGATCTCCAGGCGGCGCGGGCGCAGGCCCAGCGACTCCAGGATCTGGTTGCCGACCTTGATCTCCTCGACCGGCGGGGCCGAGAGCGAGACGCGGATGGTGTCGCCGATGCCCTCGGAGAGCAGCGCGCCGAACGCGACGGCGGACTTGATGGTGCCCTGGAAGGCGGGGCCGGCCTCGGTGACGCCGAGGTGCAGCGGGTAGTCGCACTTCTCGGCGAGCAGCCGGTAGGCGTTGACCATCACGACCGGGTCGTTGTGCTTGACCGAGATCTTGATGTCGCGGAAGTCGTGCTCCTCGAAGAGGCCCGCCTCCCACAGCGCCGACTCGGCGAGTGCCTCGGGGGTCGCCTTGCCGTACTTCTGGAGCAGGCGGCGGTCCAGCGAGCCCGCGTTCACCCCGATCCGGATCGGGGTGCCGTGGTCCTTCGCCGCCTTGGCGATCTCCCGGACCTTGTCGTCGAACTGCTTGATGTTGCCCGGGTTCACCCGGACCGCGGCGCAGCCCGCCTCGATGGCGGCGAAGACGTACTTCGGCTGGAAGTGGATGTCCGCGATCACCGGGATCTGCGACTTCCTGGCAATGACGGACAGCGCGTCGGCGTCGTCCTGCGTGGGGCAGGCCACGCGCACGATCTGGCAGCCGGACGCCGTCAGCTCGGCGATCTGCTGCAGCGTCGCGCCGATGTCGGACGTACGCGTCGTCGTCATCGACTGCACCGAGACCGGAGCGTCGCCGCCGACGGCAACCGTGCCGACCTGGATCTGCCGGCTCTTGCGCCGCTCGGCGAGCTTGATCGGTACGTCCGGCATGCCGAGTGAAATCGCAGTCATCTGCTGTGCAACCCCAAGGTATGGATAGATTCCAAGGCTTTCGAGATTACGTCACCGGGCGAGACCGGAGCACACCGAGGATCTGATGCAAGGGGAAACCACCCCTTGGAGGCATACGCAGCAGCCGCGCGTCCAGGACGCGTGCACTCTCAGGGCGACAGAATCGCCGTCTCCCGTCATACGACAGCGAGACCCGCAGAGGTGGCAACTGCCGATACCTGACAGGGGGTCGTACATGGCCTGTGGGGACCATGGGCACGTCGACGAAGCGCGGGCCGGGACGACGACCGGGGCTTCACCACGATGAGTGATGAAGCCCCAGTCGGTTCTCGATTGCCCCGTACTTCCGCTAACTCAGGCGCACCGGATTAACAACGTCCGCGATCAGCACGAGGATCGTGAAGCAGACGAAGATTCCGGCCACCACGTACGCGACCGGCATGAGCTTCGCCACGTCGAAGGGGCCCGGGTCGGGGCGGCGGAACACCCGGGCCAGGTTGCGCCGGAGCGCCTCCCAGAGGGCGCCCGCGATGTGGCCGCCGTCGAGCGGGAGCAGCGGCAGCATGTTGAACAGGAAGAGGGAGAGGTTGAAGCCGGCGACCAGCATCAGCGACATCGCCACCTTCTGGGAGGCCGGGATGTCGAGTCCGGCGATGTCGCCGCCGACGCGGGCCGCTCCGACCACGCCCATCGGGGAGTCCTGGTCGCGCGGGCCGTCACCGAACGCGGCGTCCCACAGGGCCGGGATCTTCGCCGGGAGGGCGACGATGGAGTCGACGGCGTCGCCGACCCGGTCGGTCATCCAGGTCACGGAGTCGCCGAAGTCCTGGTGCACGACTCCGGTGGCGGCGGTGAAGCCGAGGAAGCCGGCCTTGACGTAGCCGTCGGTGATCTGGCCGCTGGAGTCCTTCTTCGCCACCTGGTTCGTGGCGATCTTCGCGTGCAGCGTCAGCCGCTGCCCGTCGCGCTCGACGACGATCGGAACCGTCTTGCCGGCGCTCTCCCGGATCTCGTCGGACAGGGTGTTCCACTTGTCCGTCGCGACCCCGCCGAACGAGACGATCTTGTCCTTGGCCTGCAGCCCCGCGGCCTTGGCCGGGGACTGCGGGTCGGACGCCTTGCAGGTGTCCCGGTCGGCGCTGGCCTGGATGACACACGGAGAGACGGCCTCGACCACGTTCATCTGCTGGGTCACGCCGAAGCCCATCAGGACCGTGAAGAAGAGGCCGACCGCGAGGATCAGGTTCATGAAGGGGCCGGCGAACATCACGATGACGCGCTTCCAGGGCTTGCGCGTGTAGAAGAGGCGGGTCTCGTCGCCGGGCTGCACCTCCTCGAAGGCGGCCGCGCGGGCGTCCTCCACCATGGAGCGGAACGGTGAGGTCGAGCGGGCCTCGATCCTGCCGTCCGCGCCGGGCGGGAACATGCCGATCATGCGAATGTAGCCGCCGAGCGGGATCGCCTTGACGCCGTACTCGGTCTCGCCCTTCTTGCGCGAGAAAAGGGTGGGCCCGAAGCCGACCATGTACTGCGGGACGCGGATGCCGAAAAGCTTCGCCGTCGAAAGGTGGCCCAGCTCGTGCCAGGCGATGGAGACGAGCAGCCCCACCACGAAGACGACTACGCCGAGGATCATCATCAAGGTCGTCATGCACGAGCCTCCGCGGTCGTCATCTCGGTCGTCGCCGTCACTTCACGGGCCCGGGCGCGCGCCCAGGTCTCCGCTTCGAGGACGTCCTCGACGGTCAGCGAAGTTCCCGTTTCCGGTGTGCCGTGTTCCTCCACGACCCGGGTGACGGTCTCCATGATGCCGTTGAACGGCAGGGCGCCCTTCAGGAAGGCGTCCACGCACTCCTCGTTCGCGGCATTGAACACCGCCGGGGCCGTGCCCGCGAGCTCCCCCACGTGCC
Organism: Streptomyces sp. NPDC050264; assembly: GCF_040655895.1. Taxonomy (NCBI): domain Bacteria; kingdom Bacillati; phylum Actinomycetota; class Actinomycetes; order Kitasatosporales; family Streptomycetaceae; genus Streptomyces; species Streptomyces sp. NPDC050264. The sequence goes on along the minus strand of NZ_JBFAKV010000017.1, from coordinate 145,440 downwards.
GGGCCAGGCCCACCGACGGGAACGCCTCGGTGTCGAGCGGGAAGAACTCCCAGCTCGACGCCTTCGTCCAGTCGAACGCGGGCGCCGCGTCCGGGATCCGCTCGGGCCAGCCGAGTCCGATCGCGATGGGGCCGCGCATGTCGGGCGGGGTCGCCTGGAGGATCGAGGACCCGTCGACGTACTCCACCATGGAGTGCACGTAGGACTGGGGGTGCACGACGACCTCGATGCGGTCGAAGGGGATGTCGTAGAGCAGGTGCGCCTCGATGACCTCCAGGCCCTTGTTGACCAGGGTCGCCGAGTTCACGGTGATGACCGGGCCCATCGCCCAGGTCGGGTGCGCGAGCGCGTCCTGGACCGTGACGTCCGCGAGGTCCGCCTTCGTACGTCCGCGGAAGGGGCCGCCGGACGCGGTGACCACGAGCTTGCGGACGTCGGCGCGGGTGCCGGCGGCGAGCGCCTGGAAGAGGGCCGCGTGCTCGGAGTCGACCGGGATGATCTGGCCGGGCTTGGCGAGCCCCTTCACCAGGGGGCCGCCGACGATCAGCGACTCCTTGTTGGCGAGGGCGAGGGTGCGGCCCGCTCCGAGGGCGGCGAGGGTGGGCGCCAGGCCGATCGACCCCGTGATGCCGTTGAGGACGGTGTGGCAGTCGCCGCGGCCGGCGATCTCGGTGGCGGCGTCCGGCCCCGCGAGGATCTCCGGGAGCGGCTCCCCCGGCCCGTACCGCGCGGCGAGCGCCTCGCGCAGCGCGGGTACGACGTCTGCGCGGGCGACGGCGACGGTGCGTACGCGCAGCTGGTGCGCCTGCTCGGCCAGCAGGGCGACCCGGCCCCCGGCGGCGCTGAGTGCGGTGACGCGGAACCGGTCCGGGTTGCGCAGCACGAGGTCGATGGCCTGCGTGCCGATCGAGCCCGTCGAGCCCAGCACGGCGATGTCCCTGGGGGCGTCACCGGGGGCGGGGTCGAAGACGAGGTGCGGGTCGGCGAGCGGCGATGGGCTGTCGGTCATCCCCCTATTGTTGCCTGGCCTTGCTGTGAGGCCGACAGGGTGCCCCCGGATGCCCCCGTACGGGTTCGGGGGTGTGGGGTCAGCGGGTCATCGAGCGGACGTAATGGCTGAGATTGGCGCTGACCATGCCGCGTACGTAGAGGGCCGCGCCGGTGACCAGTACGGGGACGGAGACCGCGAGGACGGCCAGGAGAGTGGGCCAGGGGACGACCGAGCAGGGGTTGAGGATGCGGTCCTCGTAGCCGAGCTCGATCCGTTCGAAGAGCGGGGCGCCACAGTCCGGGTCGGCGCCGAGGACCGCCCACGGCAGGAGGAGTCTGAGCACGACGTAGAGCCAGAGCAGGCCGCCGATCCAGAGCAGGAGCAGGCCCCGGCCGCGCAGGCGCTGGGTCTCGGCGAGGAAGTGGCGTTCCAGATCTGTGCGGTACTTCGCCTCGTCGCGCATGCGGGCCCCCGGTGTCGTGTGACGGATCCGCCGGACTCTACCGGCGGATCCGTCGGCCGCGACGGGGTGGTGATCAGCGGATCGGGCGGTGCACGTCCTCCCGCCGGCCGGGGCCGGGCGTGGCGTCGGCGATCCAGGGGCCTTCGCCGCTCGGGTCGACGACGCCCTGCTCCAGCCAGGTGTACGTACCGCCGAGGACGCCCTTGACGACCTTGTGGTCGAGGTCGTCGGTGTTGGTCCACAGGCGGTCGAAGAGCGCGTCGGCGCGGATGCGGGCCTGGCGGCAGAAGATGTCGGCGAGCTGGTAGGCCTCGCGGCCGTACTCCTCGGTGGTGCGCAGGAGTTCGGCGCGTACGCAGGCCGCGCTGATGGCGAAGAGTTCGGCGCCGATGTCGACGATGCGGCCGAGGAAGCCCTGCTTGGTCTCCATGCGGCCCTGCCAGCGGGACATGGCGTAGAACGTCGAGCGGGCCAGCTTGCGGGCCGAGCGTTCGACGTAGCGCAGATGGCCGGAGAGGTCCGGGTGGCCGGCCGGGTGGAACTCGGCGTAGGAGCGCGGGAGTTGGCCGGGCCCGGTGACCAGCTTCGGCAGCCACTTGGCGTAGAAGCCGCCGGCCTTGGCGCCCGCCTTCGCCTTGTCCGAGAGGGACTTGTCCGGGTCGATCAGGTCGCCGGCCACGGAGAGGTGGGCGTCGACGGCCTCGCGGGCGATCAGCAGATGCATGATCTCGGTCGAACCCTCGAAGATGCGGTTGATCCGCATGTCGCGCAGCATCTGCTCGGCGGGCACGGCGCGTTCGCCGCGGGCCGCGAGGGACTCGGCGGTCTCGAAGCCGCGGCCGCCGCGGATCTGGACGAGTTCGTCGGCCATCAGCCAGCCCATCTCGGAGCCGTACAGCTTGGCGAGGGCGGCCTCGATCCGGATGTCGTTGCGGTCCTCGTCGGCCATCTGGGAGGAGAGGTCGACGACCGCCTCCAGGGCGAACGTCGTCGCCGCGATGAAGGAGATCTTCGCGCCGACCGCCTCGTGGAACGCGACCGGCTTGCCCCACTGTTCGCGCGCCGACGACCACTCGCGGGCGATCTTCAGGCACCACTTGCCGGCGCCCACGCACATCGCGGGCAGCGACAGGCGGCCGGTGTTGAGCGTGGTGAGGGCGATCTTGAGGCCGGCGCCCTCCGGCCCGATCCGGTTCGCCGCGGGGACCCGGACCCGGTGGAAGCGGGTGACACCGTTCTCCAGGCCGCGCAGGCCCATGAAGGCGTTGCGGTTCTCGACGGTGACGCCTTCCGCCGCGGCCTCCACGACGAACGCGGTGATGCCGCCCCGGTGCTTCTCGGACTTCGGTACCCGCGCCATGACGACGAGGAGATCCGCGACGACCCCGTTGGTCGTCCACAGCTTCACCCCGTCGATGACGTAGTCGTCGCCGTCCGGGACGGCCGCCGTGGCCAGACGCGCGGGGTCGGAGCCCACGTCGGGTTCGGTCAGCAGGAAGGCGCTGATGTCCGTGCGCGCGCACCGCGGCAGGAACGCGTCCTTCTGCTCCTGCGTGCCGAACATCTTCAGCGGCTGCGGTACGCCGATCGACTGATGGGCCGAGAGCAGTGCGCCGATGGCCGGGCTCGCCGAACCGACCAGGGCGAGCGCCTTGTTGTAGTAGACCTGCGTCAGGCCCAGGCCGCCGTACTTCGTGTCGATCTTCATGCCGAGCGCGCCGAGCTCCCTGAGCCCGTTGACCGTCTCGTCGGGGATCTTCGCCTCGCGCTCGATGCGGGCCGAGTCGATCTTCGTCTCGCAGAAGTCGCGCAGCTGGGCGAGGAAGGCCTCGCCGCGCCGCGCGTCCTCGTCGGCCGGCATCGGGTGCGGATGGATGAGGTCGAGCCGGAACCGGCCGAGGAACAGTTCCTTGGCGAAGCTGGGCTTGCGCCAGTCCTGTTCACGGGCGGCCTCGGCGACCTGCCGGGCCTCCCGTTCGGAAACCTTGGCCCGGGGCTGGGGTGTTGCGGACATGAGGTTCACCTCGCCGCGCGTCGGTGCACCGGGCCGGCCCGTTACCGACTGGTGCTACTCGATCGTATGTACCCGATTCCGGGCATGTCGGCCAGCCTTTGCGCACGCCGCCTTGCGCACCCCGCCGTCACGGAGCGACGGCCGGAGCCCCCGCACAGTGGGCTCCGGCCGTGTGCCGGGGTCGTGACCCGGCTGCCTACAGGGCGAGACCGGTGAGGACGAGGACGCGCTCGTACGTGTAGTCGTCCATCGCGTACCGCACGCCCTCGCGGCCGACGCCGGACTGCTTGGCGCCGCCGTACGGCATCTGGTCGGCGCGGTAGGAGGGCGCGTCGCCGACGACGACACCGCCGACCTCCAGGGCGCGGTGGGCGCGGAACGCGGTCTGCAGGTCGTGCGTGAACACCCCTGCCTGGAGGCCGTACTTGGAGGAGTTGACCTCCTCGAAGGCGGCGGCCTCGCCGTCCACCTTCTTGACCGTGAGGACCGGCCCGAAGACCTCCTCGCGGGAGATCGTCACATCGGCCGGTACGTCGGCCAGGACGGTCGGCGCGTACGTCGCGCCGTCGCGCTTCCCGCCCGCGAGCAGGGAGGCGCCGGCGTCCACGGCCTCGGTCACCCATGCCTCCACGCGCTTGGCGGCGTCCTCGCTCACCAGCGGGCCCACGTCGGTGGCGTCGTCGGCCGGGTCGCCGGTGACCTGCGCCTCGACCGCGGCGACGATCTTCGGGAGCAGCCGGTCGTAGACGGCGGCGTCGGCGATGACCCGCTGCACCGAGATGCAGGACTGGCCACCCTGGTAGTTGGAGAAGGTGGCGATGCGGCCCGCCGCCCAGTCCAGGTCCGCCTCGGAGTCGTAGTCGGCGAGGACGACGGCCGCGCCGTTGCCGCCGAGCTCCAGCGTGCAGTGCTTGCGGGGCACGCTGTCCATGATCGCGTAGCCGACCGGTCCGGAACCCGTGAAGGAGATGACGGGCAGCCGCTCGTCCTGGACGAGGGCGGGCATCGCCTCGTTCGGGACGGTGAGGACCGACCAGGACCCTGCGGGCAGCTCCGTCTCCGCGAGCAGCTCGCCGAGCACGAGGGAGGAGAGCGGGGTCGCCGGGGCCGGCTTGAGGATGATCGGGGCGCCGACCGCGATGGCCGGGGCGACCTTGTGGGCGCTCAGGTTCAGCGGGAAGTTGAACGGCGCGATGCCGAGGACGACACCCTTGGGGATGCGGCGGGTCAGGGCGAGGCGGCCGGTGCCGCCCTGGTCGGTGTCGAGGCGCTGGGCGTCACCGCTGTTCCAGCGGCGGGCCTCCTCGGCGGCGAACCGGAACACGGACACGGCCCGGCCGACCTCGCCGCGGGCCCACTTGATCGGCTTGCCGTTCTCCGCGGAGATCAGCCGGGCGATCTCCTCGGTCCGCTCGGTGAGCCGGTCCGCGACGTGGTTCAGGGCCTTGGCGCGGACGTGCGCCGGGGTCGCGGCGAACTCCTCGCGCACCGCGTGCGCGGCGGCGACGGCCTCCTCGACCTGGGCCTCGGTCGGCACGCTGACGGTGCCGACGAGACGGCCGTCGTAGGAGTTGGTGACGTCGAAGGTGGCGTCCCCGGTGGCCCGGCGGCCGGCGAGCCAGAAGGCGTGGGTGGCGGTCATGAGTCTCTACCGGCCTTTCCGTGTACGTGGACTTGTTCCGGGGTTCACGTTAAGCGGGGCCGGGCGGGTGGCGATTTGGCCGGGGTGGAGTGCTGTGGGGGTCGCCGTTCGCCGGATTGGCCCAGGCGTCGTCGGTGATTGCTGTGCGTCGGCCGCTGCGGGCCGGTGGGGACTTCTCGCTCAGGGGCTCCGCGCGACGCAACGCGCCCTCATGGGCTGCGGCGAAGCCGCATGCCCCAGGGGCGCGGGGAACTGCGCCACCGGCCCCCACCGGCCCGCGGCCGCCGACGAACCAACACCGGCAACGGCGACCAGGCGCCTACGACCCGGTCGCCTTCAGCGCCAGCCACAGCTCCATCCGGACATCCGGGTCGTCCAGGGACCGGCCCAGGATCTCCTCGACCCTGCGCATCCGGTACCGCAACGTATGCCGGTGCACTCCCAGATCCGCCGCGGCCGCGTCCCACTGACCGTGCCGCGACAACCACGCCCGCAGCGAGGCGACCAGGTCACCGCGGCCCGTCGCGTCGTGGTCCCGCAGCGCCCGGAGCAACCCGTCCGCGAACGCCCGCACCGCGTCGTTGCCGAGCAGCGGCAGCACCGAACCGGCCACGACGTCCTCGTGCTCGACGAGGACCCGGCCGCGCCGGCGTGCAACGGACAGCGCCTGCTCGGCCTGCTTGAAGGCAGTCGCGGCGGCGATCGGCCCGGACGGCGCGGAGAACCCGATGACCAGTTCGTCCTCGGCCGAGCCGTCCGCCCGGGTCGCCTCCAGCACCTCGGCGTACTGCCCGCACGCCTCCGCCGCGGCTCCCCCGTCGACCACGAGCAGCACGGTCCGCTCGCCGTGCGGGACGACCAGGACGGCCTCGCCCGCGCGCGCGGCCGCAGACTCGACAACGTCGGCGAGGACGGCCAGCGGATCGCCGGACGCGCCGCCCGCCCCGGTGACCGCCTCCGCGAGCAGCAACGCCGTCCCGGCTCCGGAAGAGGTTCCGGCCGACGTCATCGCCGAGAGCCCGGCCGCGGCGGCGACACCCGACGGCGGCGGTGCCCCGGCCTCCGCGGCCACCATCCGGAACGGCGCGTCCAGGAGCGCCCCGTACAGATCACCGGCGACGGCCCGTGCGTGGTCGGGCTCGCCCGCGAGCAGCATCCGCAGGACGGCCGCGCCGATCCGCTGCTCGGCGGCGTACAGCGCGCGGGATCGCTCGGTCGTCAGCGTGAGCAGGGCGATCGCGGAGTGCAGCGCGTACCGCTCGGCGGTGCCGAGGGCGGCCGCGGTGCCCACGGCGAGGGCGGCGCGCGCCCGGCGCCCGGTGCCGATGGAGTGCAGTTCGACGCGGTCGTCGGCGCCGCCCGCCACGACGGCGCTGGCGGGCGCGGGGCGCTCCCGCAGCCGCTCGACGTCGGCGGTCAGCCGGGCGGCCCTGCGGCCCGCCCACTCGGGGGCGGTGGCGACGACGGCGCCCGACGCGTCGTACAGCGCGGCCCATCCGTCGACCTGCGCGGCGAGCACCGCGAGCAGCCCCTCGGGCCCTTCGCTCAGGGCCTGTTTGGTCAGCTCGCGCTGCGCGGCGAACCCGGAGGTGACGGCCCGGTACTGGTCGGCGGCGATGGCCGCGGAGACCGCTTTGCTGATGGCGATGAAGGGCGTGCGCGGCGGCACCGCGAGCAGCGGGAGACCCTCGTCCTTCGCCGCCTTGACGAGTGCTTCCGGTACGTCGTCGTAGTTGACGCCGACCGCGAAGCCGAGCCCGACCACGCCCGCGCCGGCCAGCCGCTTCACGTACCGCCGCATCTCGCCGGGGTCCTCGGCGTCCAGCTTCAGGGCGGTGATCAGCAGCAGTTCGCCGCCCTCCATGTAGGGGACGGGGTCGGCGAGTTCGCTCACGTGGGCCCAGCGGACCGGGGTGTCCAGGCGGTCCTCGCCCGCGCGCACGGTGAGTTTGAGCGCCGAGTGGTGGACGAGCGAGGCGAGCGTGGGCGGCATGGGGCCTTCAGGTGAGCCGGAGGTACGTGGGGGGTGTACCGCAAGTGTGAAGCTTTTGGCCGGTCCGTATGAACGACCAGTGCCGATTGTGCCTCACCGTACGTACTCCGCACGCCGCCCCGGGCGATTCTCAGCTCACCTTCAGGTGCGCAGCTCCACGAGCAGCGGCGGCGCGTGCTCCCCGCGCACGGTGGTGAGCGAGAGCACGGCGTGGCCCGGCGGGACGGCGTGGGCGAGGTCGGAGGCGGACCAGCGTTCGCGTTCGACCTGGCGGACGGTGACGGCGCGGGCGGTCGGGGCGCGCCCGGTGATCACCCGGCGCACGGCGTGCAGCGCCTTGCCCGCCGGGGTCTCGGCGATGATCTGCCGGTCGGTGACGTCGCGGGCCTCGGTCCACTCCTTGCCCCACACCTCGGCGAAGTCCTGCCCGTCCCACGGGGTGAGCCCGGAGAGCGCCATCCGGCAGCCGACGGAGCCGAGCAGCGGGCCGCGCAGCGGGCGCGGCGCGTCGTCGAGGGTGCGCAGCGTCAGCACGGCGCCGGCGTTGGCCGAGCGCAGCCGCTGGATGCCGCGGACGGCCTGGGGCGTGACGACCCCGGTGGCATCGTCGAACACCAGGCACGCGAAGAGCGAGCGGTCCTCGCGCACGGCCACGCTCGTCATGAACTGTGCGAGCAGGAGCCGCGCCAGGATCCGCGAGGCGTCCGCGTGCCCGCGCTCGGGCAGGTCGATCCGGACCCGGACGGGATGGTCGAGGGTGCGCAGCGAGAAGGGCCGGGTGGCGCCCGAGGTGTCGAAGAACGCCGCGAACGCGGGCCGGTCGAGCAGCGCGATCCGGTCGGCGAGCACCGCGCCGACGTCGCCCGGGTGCCCCAACTGGCGTTCGCGGGCGTCGAGTTCGCGCAGCATCGCGCCGTGCCCGGCCTCGGTGAGCGCCTTGCGCAGCTCGGCGAGGGCCGTGGGCACCCCGTCGAGCAGCTGACGCAGCTCGGGCACGGAGGGGAAGCGCCGGTGGACGGTGTAGTAGGGGCCGAGGAGCTGGGCGAGGACGGTGGTGGCCCGGCGGCTGTCACCGCCCGGGTGCGGGTCGGCGAGGTCTCCGACGAGCCCCTCGGCGAGCATGGCGGCGGCCTCGTCCGGGTCCGTGCTGCCCCCGTACAGGTCGAGGTCGTAGACGGAGTCGGGCTGCCCCACTTGGACGACGACGTCGTACGTGTCCGGCGAGCCGAGCCCCGCGCCGGCCGCCCCGACGACGACCACGGCGGCCCGCCCGGCGAGCGCGCCCAGGCACAGCGACTCCGCCAGCGGCCACACGACGCTGCCGGTCTTGCCCGCGCCGGGCGGCCCGACGGCGAGCAGCGACGTGCCGAGCAGATCGGGGCCGAGGGCGAGGCCCGCGCCCCGGTACGCGTACGGGTTGCGGGTGTCGTCGGCGGCCGTGCCGATCCTGACCTGGGCGGTCGCGAGGTCGTGGCGGGCGGCGCGCGCGGGCAGGTCGCGGGTCCCCGAGGGGTGCGGGCAGGCGGCCGCGCCGTCCCTGACGACGGCGGCGGAGAACGAGGCGAGGGGGTGCCGGCCGCGCTTGACGCCCTGCCAGGCGCGGGTGATCCGGGCGTGGTCGACGTCGCGCATCAGCCCGGCGCGGGCGTCGGCCGCGAGCCGCTCGGCGGCGTCGACGGCCCCGGCCTCGCGCAGCTGGGGCCAGTGGACGGGGTCCTTCTCCGGGGTGGGCGGGCGCTCGGGCTGGACGGGCGCGGCCGCGTGCCAGGCGGGGTAGCCGAAGCGGCGCCAGACCTCGCCCCAGCGGCCGAGCCGGCCGACCCCGACCGCGATCCCGACCCCGAACACCGCGTAGTAGAGGTAGACGACGACGACCGAGGCGAACGAGTGCGGGGACGCCCAGGAGTCCGGGATCATCGCGTACAGCGGCAGCAGCCACCAGCCGCCCAGATACCCGTTCCACAGCAGCGACCACACGAGCCAGCCCACCAGGAACGCGATGAGCGCGCCGCTGAGCAGCTGCCGCGTCGGGGTGCGCTCGGGCTCCTCAGCCGCCCGCGGCCGGTGCCCGAAGCGCCATACGCCCGGCGCGGCGGCGGGCCGTGGTGTGCGCAGCCAGGTCAGGAAGGTGGTCCCCGCGGAGACGCTCTGCTCACCCGGTGCGTGGGCGGGGCGCGGCGGCGGCACCGCCCCGCCGGAGGAAAGACCGCGTTCCCCGGCGGAGCCGTTGGTGCCCTGCTTGCCCTCGCTGCTCATGGCGTTCCCCCTGACCTGCCGGTCCGTCCGTACTCAGCACGTGAATCCGGCCTCAATCTAGTGCCCGTGCCAAGGGAGTTCACCGCTTACGCGCCTCGCCGCTCCGTACGGGGCGTCACCCGCATGTGTCCATCACGGACAACACGCCCGCGCGACCTCACCCCGATGGAGCATGACCGGCCCCGGACGTCGCACCTAACCTGCGAGAACACCCCCGCCCAACCCGGCGAAACCGGGACCGGAACAGAACTGGAGCCCCGCATGAGCGACATCCCGCAGGAGCGCCGCGTCGTCACCGCCATCCCCGGCCCGAAGTCGCAGGAGCTGCAGGCCCGCCGCCTTGCGGCCGTCGCGGCCGGCGTGGGTTCCACGCTGCCCGTGTTCACCGCCCGGGTGGACCGCGGCATCATCGAGGACGTCGACGGCAACCGCCTGATCGACTTCGGCTCCGGCATCGCGGTCACCTCGGTCGGCGCCAGCGCCGAGGCGGTCGTGCGCCGGGCCTCGGCCCAGCTCCAGGACTTCACCCACACCTGTTTCATGGTCACGCCGTACGAGGGCTATGTCGCCGTCGCCGAGGCGCTGGCCGAGCTGACGCCGGGCGACCACGCCAAGAAGTCGGCCCTGTTCAACTCGGGCGCCGAGGCCGTCGAGAACGCGGTCAAGATCGCCCGTGCCCACACCAAGCGCCAGGCGGTCGTCGTCTTCGACCACGGCTACCACGGCCGTACGAACCTGACGATGGCGCTGACCTCGAAGAACATGCCGTACAAGCACGGCTTCGGCCCGTTCGCCCCCGAGGTCTACCGGGTGCCGGTGGCGTACGGCTACCGCTGGCCGACCGGCGCGGAGAACGCCGGTCCCGAGGCCGCCGCCCAGGCGATCGACCAGATCACCAAGCAGGTCGGCGCGGACAACGTCGCCGCGATCATCATCGAGCCGGTGCTCGGCGAGGGCGGCTTCATCGAGCCCGCCAAGGGCTTCCTGCCCGCGGTGCGGCAGTTCGCCGCCGACAACGGCATCGTCTTCGTCGCGGACGAGATCCAGTCCGGCTTCTGCCGCACCGGCCAGTGGTTCGCCTGCGAGGACGAGGGCATCGTCCCGGACCTGATCACCACCGCCAAGGGCATCGCGGGCGGCCTTCCGCTCGCCGCCGTCACGGGCCGCGCCGAGATCATGGACGCCGCGCACGCGGGCGGCCTCGGCGGCACCTACGGCGGCAACCCGGTGGCCTGTGCCGGTGCGCTCGGCGCCATCGAGACGATGAAGGAGCTCGACCTCAACGCCCGCGCGAAGGAGATCGAGCGGACGATGAAGGCCCGGCTGTCGGTCATGGCGGAGAAGTTCTCCGTCATCGGCGACGTGCGCGGCCGCGGCGGCATGATCGCCATCGAGCTGGTGAAGGACCCCGCCACCAAGGAGCCGCACCCGGAGGCGACGGCGGCGCTCGCCAAGGCCTGTCACGCCGAGGGTCTGCTCGTCCTCACCTGCGGCACCTACGGCAACGTGCTGCGCTTCCTGCCCCCGCTGGTGATCGGTCAGGACCTGCTGAACGAGGGCCTCGACATCATCGAGAACGCGTTCGCCGCGCTGTGACCACGGACGGCCCAGCGGCGCGGTTGAACGGGTAACCATTCCGTGACCTGCGGTGACGGTCGGGCCGTGTGAAGAAGGTGTGCGGGCACGATGGCAGGTTGGCCAACCGGCTGTCGCGCCGCCCGTTCCCTGCCGTACGGTTTCTGCAGATGAGAGAAACACCTCGCCCACAGGGGACTGTGGGCGATACCGGGTCGGAGCCTCCCCAGCACCGCCCTGGTCGTGCCCTCGCGCACACACCCGGAGCTTCCGGCTCCGGAACTCCTCACCGATCGGACGGTCGCCCGCCCCAAACCCCCCGGGGCGCGCGGCACGCCGATCAGTTCGGCCGGCTCGGAACCACCCCCCCTGTTCCGGGCCGGCCGACCATTTTTCCCACCCTTCTCGCGGGACTCGCGCTCCTCCTGTTCACCGTTCTCACCTGGCAGGTGGCGGTGGACGGCCCGCTCCTCGGCCCCGACGAGCGCCTCGGCACCGCGATCCGCACGAGCGCGATCCCGGCGGGCCCGGCCGAGTTCTTCGCCGACCTCGGCAACATGACGGTGGCCCTGCCGGTCCTGGCGCTCACCCTCGCCTACGTCACCTGGCGCACCCGGCACTGGCTCGCCGCCGTCACGGCGATCGTCACCATGGCCCTGGTCCCGGCCCTCGTCGCCCCGCTCCAGTCCTGGCTCGCCCGCCCCGGCCCGCCGCCGATGGCCCCGGAGACCGGCTTCTACCCGTCGGGCCACACGGCGACGGCCGCGGTCGCGTACGGGCTGTGCGTCCTGCTGCTGCGGGAGGCGCACCGCGCACGTGCAGCGGCCTACGGCTGCGTCGTGGTGAACGCGGCCGTAGGCCTGGGGCTCGTCCGGCAGGGGTATCACTGGCCGGTGGACGTGATCGGGAGCTGGTGCCTGGCGGCGCTGCTGCTGTACTGCGCCGCGTATGCGATCAGCCGAAGTACGCGTCGAAGTTCTTCTGGAACTCCCAGTTGTTGAAGCGGTCCCAGTTCACCGACCACGTCATCAGTCCGCGCAGCCCCGGCCAGGTGCCGTGCGGGGTGTACGAGCCGCAGTCGGTCTTCTTCGTGAGGCAGTTCAGCGCCTTGTTCGTCTCGGCCGGGGAGACGTATCCGTTGCCCGCGTTCGTCGAGGCGGGCATGCCGATGGCTATCTGGTCGGGGCGCAGCGGCGGGAAGACGTTGTTCGCGTCGCCGGCGACCGGGAAGCCCGTGAGCAGCATGTCGGTCATCGCGATGTGGAAGTCGGCGCCGCCCATGGAGTGGTACTGGTTGTCGAGGCCCATGATCGGGCCCGAGTTGTAGTCCTGGACGTGCAGGAGCGTCAGGTCGTCGCGGAGCGCGTGGATGACCGGGAGGTAGGCGCCGCAGCGCGGGTCCTGGCCGCCCCACTTGCCGGTGCCGTAGAACTGGTAGCCGTTCTGGACGAAGAAGGTCTCCGGGGCCATGGACAGGACGAACTTGGCGCCGTACTTGGCTTTGAGGGTCTTGAGCGCCGAGATCAGGTTCACGATGACCGGAGTCGTCGGATTCTTGAAGTCCGTGTCGTTCGTGTTCAGGGACAGGGAGTGGCCCTCGAAGTCGACGTCCAGACCGTCGAGACCGTACTCGTCGATGATCTTCGAGACCGAGGAGACGAAGGTGTCGCGGGCCGCCGTCGTGGTCAGCTGGACCTGGCCGTTCTGGCCGCCGATGGAGATCAGGACCTTCTTGCCCGCCGCCTGCTTCGCCTTGACGGCCGCCTTGAACTCGGCGTCCGACTCGACCCCGGGGCACTCCGTGGCCGGGCAGCGGTCGAAGCGGATGTCGCCGGAGGTCGTCGACGTGGGCTCACCGAAGGCGAGGTCGATGACGTCCCAGCTGTCGGGGACGTCGGCGAGGCGGGTGTAGCCCGCGCCGTTGGCGAAGCTCGCGTGGAGGTAGCCGACCAGGGCGTGCGTCGGGAGGTCGGCCGAGCCGCCTCCGCTGTCGGAGCCCTTCGCGGTCGTCGCCGTGACCGTCGCGGACTTCGGGGATTCGCCCGCGTCGTTGACCGCTGTCACCTGGTAGCTGTACGCGGTGGAGGGCGTGAGGCCGGTGACCGTCGTCGAAGTGCCGGTCAGGGTGCGGGACTTGATGCCGTTCGCGTAGAGCGCGTAACTCGTCGCGCCGGGCACGGCCTTCCAGGAGAGGGCGACGCTCGTGGACGTGACCGTGCCGGTCGCCAGGCCGGTCGGGGCGGTGGGCGGGACGGGGGCCTCGGTGCCGGGGCCGAGGAGGGTGATGTCGTCCGCGTTGTAGGCCGGGGTGCCGTACCAGCCGTGGGTGTAGATCGTGACCTTGGTGGTGGCCGGGCCCGTGCGGAACGTCGTCGTCAACTGCTGCCAGTCCGGGGCCGACGCGGTCCACGTCGACACGTCGGTGGTGCCGGTGCCGCTCGCGCCGAGGTAGACGTAGCTGCCGCGGACGTAGCCGGACAGGGTGTAGGCCGAGTCCGGTTTGACGGTCACGGTCTGCGCGCACTGGGCGTTGTCGGCCGCGGTCGGGGTGGCGCGCAGGGACGACGTGCCGGTGTGCGTCGGCGAGTTGACGGTCACACCGGTGTTCGCCGTACAGGTCCAGCCGTCGAGGGACGACTCGAAGCCGCCGTTCCTCGCCAGGTCGGCGTCGGCCGCGTCGGCCGTCGTGGCGGACAGGGCGGTGAGGCCGGTCGCGGCGAGCGCGGTGGCCGTGAGCGCGGTGAGCACTCTGCGCCGTATACGGGTGAGAGGTCTGGGACGGTCCATGGGTGCCTCCGGGCAGGGCGAAGGAACGGAGCGGGGGGAACAGGCACGGTGGAGAACGGGCACGGTGAAGTGCGCCCAACTTGGTCCAGACCAATCCGGTTGTCAAGACTCTGAGCTGCCCCTACTCGCCGGTGGCCCTGGCCAGTTGGGCCGCCGCCTCGTGCATCGCCAGTTCCAGCAGGCCCGGATCGGTGAGCGTGCCGGAGCCGTCCGGTGGCACCAGCCAGCGGACGCCGCCGTTGGAGCGGCCCGGGTAGGGCACCACGATCCAGGTGCCGCGGCCCGCACTGCGCACCCCCGTGCCGAGCCAGCGGGCAGCCGTGCCCGCCGGCACGAAGAAACCCATGCGGGCGTCGCCGAAGTCCGCGAGGACCGGTCCTGGGCGGTCGATGACGCGGGTGAGGACGTCGAGCGTGGGATAGCCCAACTCCCCCGGCAGGATCAGTACGTCCCACTGTTTACCCGCGGGCAGCAGCGCCACCCCGAGCGGATTGCGCTCCCACTCCCAGCGGCACGCCTCCGGATCCGGCGCCACCGCCACAAGCCATTCGACCGCCGACTTAGCCCCCGAGCCAGTCATGGCGGGACCTCCCTCTTCACTCAGACGCTGATGGTCACGAGCGAGAGGGCCCGGAGCCCCGGGCATTACGCGACTCCGCGATATTTCTTGGTGGTGAACCGGGTCACACCGCTACCGTCCCGGTATGGCGACCGACGACGAACGGCAGCAGATCCAGGCGGCGGTCGACGGCGAGCTGCGGCTCCTCGACCCGGCCGTGCGCGCCTCCGACGAGCTGGTGACCGCGCTGCTCGACCCGGAGTTCTTCGAGTTCGGGACCTCGGGGCGGCGCTGGGACCGGGAGTCGATCCTGGAGGCGACGGGTTCGGTGTCCGTGCACCCCGAACACCCGGTACAGGTGACGAAGATGGCGGGCACGCTGCTCGCGCCCGGGGTCGTGCACCTCACCTACCACGCGGACCACCAGGGCCGCCGGGTCAATCGCAGCTCCCTGTGGCGCCGCCATCCCGAGGCCGGGTGGCGGCTGTACTTCCATCAGGGAACGCTCAGCGATGCATAGAGGGGACCGGTGTCAGCTGTCGAACCCGAGGCCCAGGGTGTCCATCGCCTTCAGCCACAGGTTGCGGCGGCCGCCGTTGTCGTCGGCGCGGGCCAGTGACCACTTGGTGAGCGCGATGCCGGTGTACGCGAACGGTTCCGGCGGGAACGGCAGCGGCTTCGTGCGGACCATCTCCAGTTCCGTACGCTCCGTGCGCTCGCCCGACAGCAGGTCGAGCATCACGTCCGCGCCGAACCGGGTCGCGCCGACCCCGAGGCCGGTGTACCCGGCGGCGTAGGCGACGCGGCCGCCGTGCGCGGTGCCGAAGAACGCCGAGAAGCGGGTGCACGTGTCGATGGCGCCGCCCCACGCGTGGGTGAAGCGCACGCCCTCCAGCTGCGGGAAACAGGTGAAGAAGTGGCCCGCGAGCTTCGCGTACGTCTCGGGGCGGTGGTCGTGCTCCTCGCGTACGCGGCCGCCGTACGGGTAGATCGCGTCGTAGCCGCCCCAGAGGACGCGGTTGTCCGCGGACAGCCGGAAGTAGTGGAACTGGTTGGCCGAGTCGCCGAGTCCCTGGCGGTTCTTCCAGCCGATGGACTCCAGCTGGGCGGCGGTCAGGGGTTCGGTCATCAGCGCGTAGTCGTAGACCGGGACCGTGTACGAACGCACCCGCTTGACCAGCGACGGGAAGACGTTCGTGCCGAGCGCGGCGTGCTGGGCGAAGATCCGGCCGTACGGGGTGCGGACCGCCAACCCGGCGCCGTTCGAGGCGAGTCGGGTGGCGGGCGTGTGCTCGTAGACGCGTACGCCGAGGTCGAGACAGGCCTGTTTGAGACCCCACGCGAGCTTCGCCGGGTGCAGCATGGCGACGCCGTCGCGGTCGTACAGGGCGCCGAGGAAGGTCGGGGACGCGACCTGTTCGCGGACCTGGTCCGCGTCCAGCAGCTCAAGCCCGTCGGCCAGGCCGGCCTCGCTCAACTCGGCGTGGAATGCGCGCAGTTCGGCCAGCTGGTGCGGCTGCGTCGCCACGTCCAGCTCGCCGGTGCGCTCGAAGTCGCAGTCGATGGAGTAGCGGGCGACCGCCGCCTCGATCGCGTCGAGGTTGGCGGCGCCCAGCTCCTCCAGCTTCCTGATCTCCGCGGGCCAGCGGGCGAGCCCGTTGGCCGTGCCGTGCGTGAGGGACGCGGCGCAGAATCCGCCGTTGCGTCCGGAGGCGGCCCAGCCGATCTCGCGGCCCTCGACGAGGACGACGTCACGGCCCGGATCCCGCTCCTTGGCGAGCAGCGCCGTCCACAAGCCGCTGTAGCCGCCGCCGACGACCAGCAGGTCGCAGCGCTCGTCGCCGGTGAGGGCGGGCCGGGCCCCGGGCCTGCCGGGGTCGTCCAGCCAGTAGGGGACGGGCTTGGCGTCGGAGAGCGACGCGGTCCAGCGATCATTGCGTTCCGTGCGGTTCATGGCGCCAGCGGCCATGATTCCAACTCCCTCAAAGCACTCGCAAAACTGAAAGGACTCAGGAAACCGATTTGTTCTTTCGCTTGCCGACCATCATTCCGGCCAGCACGCACAGTACGGCGACGAGGAACATGGCCGTACCGATGACATTGATCTGCACGGGCGTACCGCGCTGCGCCGAACCCCACACGAACATGGGGAAGGTGACGGTGGAGCCCGCGTTGAAATTCGTGATGATGAAATCGTCGAAGGAGAGCGCGAAGGCGAGCAGCGCGCCCGCCGCGATGCCGGGCGCCGCGATCGGCAGCGTCACGCGGACGAAGGTCTGGACGGGTCCCGCGTACAGGTCCTGCGCGGCCTGCTCCAGCCTCGGGTCCATCGACATCACGCGCGCCTTCACGGCCGTCACCACGAAGCTGAGGCAGAACATGATGTGGGCGATGAGGATCGTCCAGAAGCCCAGCTGGGCGCCCATGTTGAGGAAGAGCGTGAGCAGCGAGGCGGCCATCACGACCTCGGGCATCGCCATGGGCAGGAAGATGAGCGAGTTCACCGCGCCCCGCGCCCGGAACCGGTAGCGCACGAGCGCGAAGGCGATCATCGTGCCGAGGATGGTCGCGCCGATGGTCGCCCAGACCGCGATCTGCAGGCTCAGCGAGAGCGAGCCGCACATGTCGGCGACGCCGCACGGGTTCTTCCAGGCGTCGAGCGAGAACTGCTGCCACTCGTAATTGAAGCGGCCTTTGGGCTTGTTGAAGGAGAACACCGTGACGACGACGTTCGGGAGGAGCAGGTAGGCGAGCGTGATGAGGCCCGCTATCACCACGAGGTTCTTCCGCAGCCAGCGCATCAGACGAGGTCCTCCGTTCCGGCACGGCGAATGTAGACGGTGACCATGACGAGAATGGCCGCCATGAGAATGAAGGAGAGGGCCGCTGCCGTCGGGTAGTCGAGGATGCGAAGGAACTGCGTCTGGATGACGTTGCCGACCATGCGGGTGTCGGTGGAGCCGAGCAGGTCCGCGTTGACGTAGTCGCCGGCCGCCGGGATGAAGGTGAGCAGGGTGCCGGAGACGACGCCGGGCATCGACAGCGGGAAGGTCACCTTGCGGAAGGTGGTCGCGGGTGAGGCGTAGAGGTCGCCCGCCGCTTCGTGCAGGCGGCCGTCGATGCGCTCAAGGGACGTGTACAGCGGCAGGATCATGAACGGCAGGAAGTTGTAGGTGAGTCCGCACACCACCGCGAGCGGGGTGGCGAGCACCCGGTCCCCTTCGGTCATCCCGAGCCAGGTCGTGACGTCGAGGAGATGCAGGGTGTTGAGGGCGCCGACGACCGGCCCGCCGTCCGCGAGGATCGTCTTCCAGGCGAGCGTACGGATGAGGAAGCTGGTGAAGAACGGCGCGATGACCAGGATCAGCACGACGTTGCGCCAGCGGCCCGCGCGGAACGCGATGAGGTAGGCCAGCGGGTAGCCGAGGAGCAGGCACAGGATCGTGGCGCAGCCCGCGTACAGGACGGAGCGCAGGAACTGCGGGTAGTAGTCGGCGAGCGCGTCCCAGTAGGTCGCGAAGTGCCAGGTGACCTTGAAGCCGTCTTCGAGGGACCCCTGCTGTACGGAGGTCGAGGCCTGGTAGACCATCGGCAGGGCGAAGAAGACGACCAGCCAGAGGATGCCGGGGAGCAGCAGCCAGTACGGGACGAGGCGGCCGCGCCGCCGGACCTTGCGCGGTGTCCGGGTCGCGGGCGGGGCCTCGGTGATCGTGCTCATGCGGCCGCCTCCTCCGAGACCTTCTCCACGCCCGCTTCGGCGTCCTGCGCGGCGTCGAGCCCGAAGGTGTGCGCCGGGTTCCAGTGCAGGACGACCTCGGCGCCGGGCACCAGGCGGGTGTCGCGCTCGATGTTCTGGGCGTAGACCTCGAACTCGTCGCAGAGCGGGCTGTCGATGACGTACTGCGTGGAGACGCCGATGAAGCTGGAGTCGGCGATGCGGCCGGTGATGCGGTTGCGGCCGTCGGGGATCGCGGCCGCGTCGTCGGCGTGGGTGAGCGATATCTTCTCGGGCCGTACGCCGAGCAGTACCTTGCCGCCCGGGGCGGTGGCGGCGGAACATCGCGCGGTGGGCAGGACGAGCTTGCCGTCGCCCGCCTTCAGCGTCAGATCGTCTCCGGCGCGGCCGGCGATCTCGGCCTCGATGAAGTTCGAGGTGCCGAGGAAGTTGGCGACGAAGGTGGAGCCCGGGTTCTCGTACAGGTCGGTGGGGGCGCCGAGTTGCTCGACGCGGCCCCGGTTCATCACGGCGACGGTGTCGGCCATCGTCATGGCCTCCTCCTGGTCGTGCGTGACGTGGATGAAGGTGATGCCGACCTCGGTCTGGATGCGCTTGAGCTCCAGCTGCATCTGGCGGCGCAGCTTGAGGTCGAGGGCGCCGAGCGGCTCGTCGAGCAGGAGCACCTTGGGGTGGTTGATGAGGGCGCGGGCCACGGCGACGCGCTGCTGCTGGCCGCCGGAGAGCTGCTGCGGCTTCTTGCGGGTGTGCTCACCGAGCTGCACCAGGTCGAGCATCTCCTCGACCTGCTTCTTCACCGATTTGATGCCGCGGCGGCGCAGGCCGAAGGCGACGTTCTCGAAGACGTCGAGGTGCGGGAAGAGCGCGTAGGACTGGAAGACGGTGTTCACCGGCCGCTTGTAGGGCGGCAGCGCGGTGACGTCCTGGTCGCCGAGGTGAACCGTTCCTGTCGTCGGTTCCTCCAGGCCGGCGATCATGCGCAGCGTGGTCGTCTTGCCGCAGCCGGAGGCGCCGAGCAGCGCGAAGAACGAGCCCTGCGGGACGGTGAGGTCCAGCGGCTGGACGGCCGCGAATCCGTTGTCGTACGTCTTGCTGATCCCGGTGAGACGGACGTCGCCGCCGTGGTCGGTCGTCATGGTGTGAGTCCAAGGAGTCTGGGGGCGGGGGCGGTTGGGGGCGCGGACGGAACCGGCTCAGCCGCCGGTGAGCTGGGCGAACTTCTCCTCGAACGCCGTCTCTTCCTTCGCGGTGAGCGAGCGGAAGCTGTGCGCCCTGGCCGCCATCGCCTTGTCGGGGACGATCAGGGGGTCGTTCGCGACGTCCTTGTCGATCTTTGCGAGTTCCGGTTTGACGACGCCGGTGTCGAGCGGGGTGACGTAGTTGATCCAGGCGGCGAGTTCGGCGCCGACGGCCGGCTCGTAGTAGTAGTCCATGAGCTTCTCGGCGTTCGTCTTGTGACGGGCCCTGTTCGGGACCAGCATGTTGTCGGTCGACGAGATGTAACCGGCGTCCGGGATCGCGAACTTGACGTCCGGGTTGTCCGCCTGGAGCTGCACCACGTCACCGGCCCAGGCGAGGCAGGCCGCCAGGTCGCCCTTGCTGAGGTCGGCTATGTAGTCGTTGCCGGTGAAGCGGCGGACCTGGTTCTTGTCGACGGCCTTCTGCAGCCGGGCGATCGCCGCGTCGAAGTCGTCGGCCTCGAAGTCGCGCGGGTCCTTGCCGAGGTCGAGCAGGGTCATGCCGATGGTGTCGCGCATCTCGGAGAGCAGGCCGACCCGGCCCTTCAGCTTCGGGTCGTCCAGGAGCTGCGAGACCGACGTGATCTCCTTCCCGCCCGTGGCCTTCGTGTTGTACGCGATGACCGTGGCGATGCCCTGCCAGGGGTAGGAGTAGGCGCGGCCCGGGTCCCAGTCGGGGTCGCGGAACTGGCCGGACAGGTTGGTGTACGCGTGCGGCAGGTTGGCCGGGTCGAGCTTCTGCACCCAGCCGTAGCGGATGAGACGGGCGGCGAGCCAGTCGGTGAGCACGATGATGTCGCGGCCGGTGTCCTGGCCCGCCGCGAGCTGCGGCTTGATCTTGCCGAAGAACTCGACGTTGTCGTTGATGTCCTCGGTGTACTTGACCTGGATCCCGGTGCGCTTGGTGAACGCCTCCAGGCTCGGCCGGTGCTTCTCGTCGTCGCTCATGTCGATGTACTCGGTCCAGTTGGAGAAGTTGATCTCCTTCTCCTTGGCCGAGTGGTCCTCGGACGAGACGCCGCCCCCGGACTTGCTCGCGGCCGGGATGCCGCAGGCGCTCAGCGTCCCGAGCCCGCCGACGGCGAGCGCGCCGCCCGTCGAGACGCGGAGCAGGGAACGGCGGGACAGCGCGGCCCTGGCCCTGACGTTGCTGAGACTGCGCCGTACAGCGGCCGCTTGGGCTGGGGACAGGCGGTCGGGCTCGTACTGCTCCATGCGCGTGGTGCCCTTTCGGGAGTCCCTTACGGGAGTCGCTTACGGGAGGTCGTTCACGAGAAGACGCTTACGAGAAGGCGCTTACGAGGAGGCGCTTACGGGCGGGCCCCGAAGACCGTGCGGTGCCAGTCCTTCCTGGCGACCGCGGTGTTGTCGAACATGACGTGCTTGATCTGCGTGTACTCCTCGAAGGAGTACGCGGACATGTCCTTGCCGAAGCCGGACGCCTTGTACCCGCCGTGCGGCATCTCGCTGAGGATCGGGATGTGGTCGTTGATCCAGACGCAGCCCGCCTTGATCTCGCGGGTGGCGCGGTTCGCGCGGAACACGTCCCGGGACCAGGCGGATGCGGCGAGCCCGTAGGGGGTGTCGTTGGCGAGCCGGATTCCCTCCTCGTCGCTGTCGAAGGGCAGCACGACCAGGACGGGCCCGAAGATCTCGGACTGCACGACCTCGCTGTCCTGCGCGGCGTCGGCGATGAGCGTGGGCTCGTAGTAGGCGCCGCGGGCGAGTTCGCCCTGCGGAGCCTCGCCGCCGGTGACCACGCGCGCGTAGCCGCGCGCCCGGTCGACGAAGGCCGCGACGCGGTCGCGCTGGGCGTGCGAGATGAGCGGCCCGAGGTCGGTGCCGGGGTCGAACGGGTCGCCGAGCCGGACCGTCCGCATCAGGTCCGCGACGCCGGACACGAAGGCGTCGTAGAGCGGCCGTTGCACGTACGCGCGCGTGGCGGCGGTGCAGTCCTGCCCGGTGTTGATGAGGGCGCCCGCGACGGCGCCGTGCACGGCGGCCTCCAGGTCGGCGTCGTCGAAGACGACGAACGGGGCCTTGCCGCCGAGCTCCAGGTGCAGCCGCTTCACCGTGGCGGTGGCGATCTCGGCGACGCGCTTGCCGACGCCGGTGGAGCCGGTGAAGGAGGTCATGGCGACGTCCGGGTGCCCGACCAGGTGCTCGCCCGCGTCAAGGCCCGCCCCCGAGACGACGTTGACGACGCCGTCGGGGATCCCGGCCTCGGTCGCGGCCTGCGCGAAGAGCAGCGAGGTGAACGGCGTCAGCTCGGCGGGCTTGAGGACGATGGTGTTCCCGGCGGCGATGGCCGGCAGCACCTTCCAGGCGGCCATCTGCAGCGGGTAGTTCCAGGGGGCGATGGAGCCGACGACACCGATCGCCTCGCGGCGTACGTAGGAGGTGTGGTCCCCGCTGTACTCCCCGGCGGACTGGCCTTGCAGGTGACGGGCGGCGCCCGCGAAGAACGCGGTGTTGTCGACGGTCCCGGGGACGTCGAACTCGCGGCTCAGCCGGATGGGCTTGCCGCACTGCAGCGACTCCAGGCGCGCGAGCTCCTCGGCCCGCTCGGCCAGCACCCCCGCGAACCGGTGCATCGCGTCGGACCTCTCGCCCGGTGTCGCGCCCGACCAGCCGGGGAAGGCCGCGCGGGCGGCGGCGACGGCGGCGTCCACGTCGTCGGGGCCCGCCAGTTCGTACGTGTACGCGTCCTCGCCGGTGGCCGGGTCGACGACGGCGTGGGTCCGGCCCGAGGTGCCCTTGGCCAGGCGTCCGGCGACGAGGTTCGCCCCGTCGGCGAAGCGTTCCTGCGCGGCGGCCGCGACGGACGCGGCCGGGATGGGGTGGGCCGAGGTGGGGTTGTGCATGAGTGCTCGCTCTCGCTCTCCTCCGCCGGTGTCCCGTCCCGCAGGCCCCGGCGTGGCTCCAGCTCGATTTGAGTGACGATCCTGGCAGAGGGTGGGTACTCCAACAAGTGATTCCGTTGTTGCCTTTTGGTTACGCGACGGAATCTGTCGACCAGGTGTCGAGTCGCCTTGAAAAACCCAGGACGGAGTGTCAGTGGTGCGTGCCAGACTCGCGTGCATGGAGATCGACAGCAGGGAAGCACTGGTGGCGGCCCTCGCTGCGGGGACGCGGGTGAAGTATCTGCACTTCTGGGGGCACGCGCCGCGCAAGGACGGTGAGCTGGGCGCGAGTTGCCTGAGCCAGTGGTGGCCGTCGCCGTTCACCGTGGACGGCGTGGAGTACGCGACGGCGGAGCACTGGATGATGGCGGCGAAGGCGCGCCTGTTCGATGACGCGGACGCCGAGCGCCGGGTACGGGAGGCGGGGCATCCGTCCCAGGCCAAGAAGGCCGGCCGGCTGGTGCGCGGCTTCGACGACGCGGTCTGGCGGCGGGAGCGGTTCGGGATCGTCGTCGAGGGCAGCGTCCACAAGTTCGCGGCGGAGCGGGGCCTTCGGGACTTTCTGCTCGGTACGGGCGAGCGCCTGCTCGTGGAGGCGAGCCCCGTGGACCGGATCTGGGGCATCGGCCTGGCGGCGGACGACCCGGCGGCGCAGGACCCGCGCACGTGGCGCGGGCCGAACCTGCTGGGGTTCGCGCTCATGGAGGCGCGGCGGCGGCTCACGGCCGGGGCCGACGCCTGACATGCGGCCGGGCCCGGGGTACTACCCCGGGCCCGGCACACGGTCCTTCGGTCAGCTGTCGGCCGCGATCAGCTGTTGACCACGACCAGCAGCACGATGAACCCGATGCCCACGACCAGGCCGAACGAGCCGCAGATGATCCCGGTCAGCGCCTGCCCGGGGTTGGCCGCCTCGCCGCGCTTGGCCTTGCCCCGGCCGATGATGCCGAAGACGATGCCGAGGATGCCCAGGATGATGGCGAGCGGCCACATCAGGCACAGCACGGCGGAGACGATGCCGGTCACCATCGCGGTGACCCCGATGCCATTGCTCGGCTGCGCCGGCATCCCGCCGGGCCAGCCGTACTGGGGAGGCATGCCGTACGGCGCGGGCTGCTGCGGCGGGTAGGCGTACCCCGGCCCCGGCCCGCCCTGGTAAGCGCCGTACGACGGCAGGCCCGGGCCCGCGGGCGAGACCGGCGGGGGCGGCACGGGTCCGCCCTGCTGCACGGGCGGTGCCCCGTACGGTGCCTGGGGCGGCACCTGTGCCTGCGGGGCCTGCGGCGGGTACGGCGCCTGCGGAGGCTGAGGCGCCTGCGGGGCATGCGGTGCCTTCGGCGCGTGCTGCACCGGCATCGCCGTCACCGTCTGGCTCTCGTGCAAGCCGCGCGCCTGCGGGCCGTTCGGCTGCTGTGCCGCCGCGTCCTGCGGCGCGGCCCAGGGGTCGCTCCCCTGCGGTGTGGTGCCGTCTGCCATGTGCGGCGCCCCCTTCGTTCGTCAGTCCCGACATGCTACGGGGCCCTGGTTCCGGTCCCCCCGGCGGTCGGAACCCCGCCCGCTCGGTGGACCGCGACCGGGGCCCGCATACGATGCGGGGAACCCCGATCAGCCGATCACCCGAGTTCCTGGGGAGGAATCCGTGAGCCAGAGCCTGCAGACCTTCATCGCCGGACTGCCGAAAGCCGAACTCCACGTGCATCACGTGGGCTCCGCCTCACCCAGGATCGTCTCGACGCTCGCGGCCCGGCACCCCGACTCGGCGGTGCCCAGCGACCCCGAGGCCCTCGCGGAGTTCTTCACCTTCCGCGACTTCGCGCACTTCATCACCGTGTACCTGTCCGTGGTCGACCTGATCCGTACGCCGGAGGACGTCCGCCTCCTCACGTACGAGGTGGCCCGCGACATGGCCCGGCAGAACGTGCGCTACGCCGAGCTGACCCTCACCCCGTTCTCCTCCACCCGCCGCGGGATCGACGCCCGCGCGTTCATGGAGGCCATCGAGGACGCCCGCAAGGCCGCCGAGTCGGAGTTCGGCACGGTCCTGCGCTGGTGCTTCGACATCCCCGGCGAGGCCGGCCTGGAGGCGGCCGAGGAGACGACGCGGCTCGCGACGGACGACGCGCTGCGCCCCGAGGGCCTGGTCTCGTTCGGGCTCGGCGGCCCCGAGATCGGTGTGCCCCGGCCGCAGTTCAAGCCGTACTTCGACCGTGCGATCGCGGCGGGCCTGCGCTCCGTACCGCACGCCGGCGAGACGACCGGCCCCGAGACGGTGTGGGACGCCCTGACGTATCTGGGCGCCGAGCGCATCGGCCACGGCACGTCCAGCGCCCAGGACCCGAAGCTGCTCGCGCACCTCGCCGAACACGGGATCCCGCTGGAGGTGTGCCCGACGTCGAACATCGCGACGCGCGCGGTCGCCACCCTCGACGAGCATCCCCTGCGGCAGTTCGTGGACGCGGGCGTGCCCGTCACGATCAACTCGGACGACCCGCCGATGTTCTCCACGGACCTCAACACCGAGTACGCGGTCGCGGCCCGCCTCCTCGATCTCGACGAGCGCGGTCTGGCCGGCCTCGCGAAGAACGCGGTGCACGCCTCCTTCCTCGACGAGCCCGGCAAGGCCCGGATCGCCGCGGAGATCGACACGTACACGGACCGCTGGCTCGCCGACGCGTAAGCACGCGCTCCACACGCTCCACGCCACACAATGGTGGGCATGCGCACCGTGACTGCCGTTGCCCACCGGGGCGATCCCTACCGCGTCCGCGAGAACACCCTCCCTTCCCTGCGCTCGGCGCTGGAAAGGGGCGCGGACGCGGTGGAGATCGACGTACGCCTGACCCGTGACGGCGTTCCCGTACTCCTCCACGACTCGACGCTCAACCGCTTGTGGGAGCACGACCGCCCGCTGTCCGCGCTCTCCGCGGACGAGGTGCGTGGTCTGACGGCGGGCGGCGTCCCCACCCTCGTCGACGCGCTCGCGCACACGGCAGGCAGCCGGGTGATGGTCGATCTGCCCGGCGCCGACGCCACGGCGGTCCGCACGGTCGTCGGTGTCATCCGGGAGTGTGGCGCCGAGGAGCGCGCCTACTACTGCGCGGGTGCCGCGACGATGCTCAAGGTGCGGGCCGCGGACCCGGCCGCCGAGATCGCCCTGACCTGGACGAGTCTGGCCCCGCCGCGCCGCCCGCTGCTCGACGCGGTCCGCCCGCGCTGGCTCAACTACCGTTTCCCGCTGGTGAGTCGGGAGCTGGCGGCCCGTGTCCACCGCGACGGCTGCCTGGTCTCCGCCTGGACACCGGACACACGGCGGTCGATGCGGCGGCTGCTCGACGCGGGAGCGGACTCGATCACGACGAACCGCGTCGACATGCTGATGGACGTGCTGACGGCCCTGCGCGACACCTGAGCGCGGCGGCCGGTCGGGGGTCCGCCGACCGGCGCGGACACCTTCGACCGGCAGCTGGACAGCCTGGCCGCGCTGGTCACCGGCCTGACAGCCACGGGGCGCTGATACCCGAGGCCCTACAGCCCGGCGATCGCGTTCCACCGCTTCGCGAACTCCGTGCGCTCCGACGGCCTGATGTCCCGCGCGATCGCGAGGCGCGAGCGCATCGTGTCGTCGGGGAAGATCAGCGGGTCCTCGGCGAGTTCGGCGGTCTCCTTGTCCTTGGAGGAGGCCAGGACGTCCTTGGCGGCCGGGACCGGGCAGACGTAGTTGACCCAGGCCGCGAGTTCGGCGGCGACCTCGGGCTCGTAGTAGTAGTCGATCAGGCGCTCGGCGTTGGCCTTGTGGTCGGCGAGGTCGGGGATCATCAGGGACTCCGCCCACAGCTCCGCGCCCTCCTCCGGGACGACGAACCCGATGTCCGGGTCGTCGGCCTGCAGCTGGATGACGTCACCGCTGTACGCCTGGCACGCCAGTACGTCGCCGCTGGAGAGATCCTTGATGTAGTCGTTGCCGGTGAAGCGGCGGATGTGCTTCGACTTCACGAGCTTCTCGACCTGGTCGCAGATCGTGTGGAAGTCGTCGGCGGTCCACTTGGTGATGTCGACGCCGTTGCCCTGCATGAGGAGCGCGAAGGATTCGTCGAGGCCGGACAGGAGCGTGACGCGCCCCTTCAGGTCGTCGGACCACAGGTCGGAGACGTGCTGGATCTCGCGGCCGAGCCGGCGCTTGTTGTACGCGATGCCGGTGATGCCGGACTGCCACGGCACGGTGTACTCGCGGCCGGGGTCGAAGGCGGGCGAACGGAGCAGCGGGTCAAGGTACTTGGTGACGTTCGGCTGGCGCGTACGGTCCATCTCCTGGACCCAGCCGAGACGTACGAACCGTGAGCACATCCAGTCGGAGATGACGAGGAGGTCGCGGCCGGTCTTCTGGTGGTTCATCAGCGACGGGCTGATCTTGCCGAAGAACTCGTCGTTGTCGTTGATCTCCTCGGTGTACTCGACCTGGATGCCGGTCCGCTTCTCGAACGCGTCGAGGGTCGGCCGCCGCGACGCGTTGTCGTCGTCCACGTCGATGTAGAGCGGCCAGTTCGCCCAGGTGAGCCGCTTGTCCGCGGCGGAGAGGTCCTGCCCGGCGCGGTCCCCGGGCTTCACATACGCCGCGGGCACCCCGCACCCCGTCGCGAGAGCGCCGACCGCCGCGGCCCCGGCACCACCGCCCAGGGCGCGCAGCAGGGAACGACGGGTGACCTGGGAGGTGACGCGGTTGGCTCGCACGCACGCAGGATGCCGCCGCTGTCCGGTCCCCGGCAATGGACGCTGCGTCGAGCGGGCCGCGCCCCAGCCGACACCCTGTCGACCCGCGACGCCCCCTCAACTCCCGCCCGGGGCCAGCCAACCCACCAGGTCCCCGGCCGTCACGCGGTGCAGCCCGGCCGCGTCGGCCTCGCCCGGGAACAGCCGGTACAGGGTTCCCGAGTCCGCCAGGACATCCGTCAGCTCGGCGTACTCCACGGCGGCGAGGACACGCCGCCCCGGGAGTTCGGCCGGGGCGCACACCTGGTCCGGCTCCCAGCCCTCGCGCACCCGCAGGGCGAACTCGGCGCGGGGTTCGCCCTCGGCCCGGCGGTAGACCCAGTGGGCCGCGCCCCGGCCGCGTACGACGATGTCGCCGTCCGTCCGTGCGGCCGCCGCCCAGCACGCCACGTCCCACAGCGTCGCCCGGTCGCCCGCCTGGAACGCGTCGAGCAGGTCGCGCCCGATGCGGCGCAGGCTGTCCTTGTGCCGCCACACGTTGTGGTTCCCGTCGCCGACCGGCAGCGTCACATCGGCCCACCAGCCGCGCAGGGTCCGCAGGTCGACGACCATCGGCACCAGCGCCTTGGCGTCACCGGCGAGGTCGAAGCGCTGCCGCACGGTGCGCGCGTCGAATCTCCCGCGCGCACCCCGCTCGACCCCCATGAACCCCGCGAAGGCATCGGGGAGCCGGTCGAAGGGCACGTCGTTGTACGCGAGGACGACGGGCACCGCGAACCGCACCCCCACGCCGCGCAGGCGCCCGAGGTCCAGGTCCACGTACTCGGTGGCGCCGTGCGGCGCGGGCGCCGACGTGAGGTCGCCGGAGTGCAGCGCGGCCTCGCCGCCCCACTCCAGGCGGGTGTAGTCGCAGAGCCCGACGAACCGCCACTGGTCGTCGTAGAAGGCGACGGACAGATCCAGGTCGACGCGCTGCCCCTTCGCCTGCTTCCAGTGCAGGAAGAGCCGCAGGCGGCGTCCGTCGCCCGGCGCGGGCAGCCGCAGCGAACTGCCGCGCGGCACCGCCACGAGCGAGGCGGCCGAGGCCCGCTCGGCGTACGGCACCGGCAGATCGGCGAGGCCCGCGTCGAGCACGGCGACGTCGTAGCGGTCGTCCGGCACGTCCATCCGCCGCACCGCCTCGGCCTCGATCAGCTCGGCGGCACGGTCCGCCGCGCGCCGGGGCAGGGGCGGCCGGTGGTCGTCGATCGCGTAGGCCTTCGTGACGCGGCCGCGCGGGAAGAACACCCGCCGGTGCCCGGGGACCGTGCGCACCGCGAGCTTGCCCCAGGCACCCAGGAGCGGCCCGACGCCGGCCCCCGGCAGGGCCTCGCCGAGCGCCTCGGCGAGAAGCTCCGGCGTCCCCGCCGCCACGGACCGGGACAGCAGCACGTCGAGCCGGCGCAGCAGTTCGCCGGGGCGCTCGCGCAGCAGCTCGGTGGCGCGCGGGATGTCCCAGGACGCGAGGGCGCCCTCGACCCCGCCCGCCCAGGTGTCCAGGCGCAGCCGGTCGCCGGCGAGCCGGACGGCGCCGTCGTGCCGCGCGGCCTCCTGCAGCAGAGCGTCGGTGAACTCCCCCTCGTCCGCGAGCTTCAGGCCGCGCAGCACGGCGAAGGCGAGGGCCGCCCGCGGGTGGCGGCGGACGTGCTCGAAGGGGTGCAGTACCTCGCCGACCCGCTTGAACGCACCCGGCCGACGCTGCATGTCCGCGCCCGCCGACCGGAGGTCGAGCCGGTCGACGGCACCGAGCAGCCTGCGCCGCAGCGCCCGCGGCACGCTCCGCAGCCGTACGGGTTCCAGCAGGTCCGGGTCGCCGCCGGAGCGCACGACGAGCAGCCGCAGCACGTCGGTGGCGGTGTCGATGTACCCGTCCAGCGCGTCCGGCTCGTGTTCGGCGAGCAGTGCGAGGACGAGCGCCTTGGATTCGCGTACGGGGATCTCCTGCGGCAGGGCGTGCGAAAGCACGGTGGGATCGCGGGAGTTGAGCAGCAGGACCAGGTCGTCGTGGTCCTGCGGGTCGAGGGGTGTGCGGCGGGCGAGCAGGGCGCGCAGCTCGGCGGCGGCATCATCGTCGGGGGAGGTGCACAGGCCGAGGGTGCGCAGGATGTCGCGGTCGCCCTCGACGGAGGGGACGTCGAGCCAGGGCCGCACCGGTCCGTCGGTGTCGTACCGCGTCTCGCAGACGGGGCACACGTACCAGGTGCAGCAGTCCTCGCAGCACCCGAAGTCGGTCTCGGCCAGACAGGACGCGCACACCAGGTGCGCGCAGGGGGCGACGGCCCGCACCCCGCGGCCCGGGCGGCCGCAGTCCATGCACGGCTGATGCGGCTGCGCGCCGAGCGCGGCGAGGATGTGGCCCGCGTAGAGGCGGTGTGCCCGCTGGTACGGGACGTCCTGCGGGAAGCTCCGGAACAGCGGCGTGTGGTGCCGGTCGGCGCCGGTGAGCGCGGCGACGTCGGCGAGCAGCCGCGTCCCGGTCCGGGCGAGGGCGTCCGCGTCGAGCGCGCCGAGCGCGCGGCGCAGCGGGGCGGTCAAGAGGTGCCCGAGACCGGCGAGTTCGGCTTCCAGTACGACGACTCCGGCGGCGACCGCGGCGGTCGGACCCGCGCCTTCCGTCACGTGCACCTGCTGGCGCCGGCGCAGTATGAGCGCCGCGATCTCCTGGTCCATGTCCCGCTCACCCCCGTGCGTTCACGACAACGCGGGGGCGGGAAGTGGGCGCACTACGATTCTTTTGCAAAGAGAGAAGAGAAGGAAGCACGCCGCGGAGCCGCCCCCGCGCAGCTCACAGTACGGCCGGGCCGGCGCGGGACGCACCGTGTTTACCGGCGGGCCACCGCCCGCAGATACCGCCCGGTCATCCATCCCTGCACAGCCCGCCCGACAGGCCCGGCAGCCCGGGTGTACCAGCGCCCGGGCCGTGAGAACGCCCTGATCCGGAACCAGACGGAGTCGTCGGCGTCCCGTGTCACGACGAACGCCTCCTCGCCGCACTCCGGGTGCCCGGGCAGCGTCCCGTACGCGAAACCGATGCGGTCGGAGTCGCGTACCACCGTCACCACCCGGCAGGGAATGCGCAGCCACAGCAGCCGCATCACGACGTCCGACCCCTTGAGCGCGTCGCCGCCAGGTGTCACCCGAAGGCCGGCTCCGCGCTGCGCCCGCCACGCGAGAACCGCCGCTCCCGCCCGCTCGAAGCACTCCGTGCCCGAGCCGAGCCGGATGCGGCGGTCCAAGTGGGCGTACCCCGACGGCAGTTGGCTGTCCGCCGATGCCGTCAGGGTCGCGCCGACCTCCGGATAGGTGAGGTTCACGCGTCCAGCGACGTCATCACGTGCTTGATGCGCGTGTAGTCGTCGAAGCCGTACCCGGACAGGTCCTTGCCGTAGCCGGACTTCTTGAAGCCGCCGTGCGGCATCTCGGCGACCAGCGGGATGTGCGTGTTGATCCAGACGCAGCCGAAGTCGAGCACCTTGGACATGCGCATCGCGCGCGCGTGGTCCTTGGTCCACACCGAGGAGGCGAGGGCGTAGTCCACGCCGTTGGCCCACTCGGTGGCCTGCGCCTCGTCCGTGAAGGACTGCACGGTGATGACCGGGCCGAAGACCTCGTTCTGGATGATCTCGTCGTCCTGCTTGAGGCCCGAGACGACGGTCGGGGCGTAGAAGTAGCCCTTCTCGCCGACCCGGTGGCCACCGGCCTCGACCTTCGCGTGCGCGGGGAGCCGCTCGATGAACCCGGAGACCTGCTTGAGCTGGTTGGGGTTGTTGAGCGGGCCGTACAGCACGTCTTCGTCGTCCGGCTGGCCGGTCTTGGTGTCGGCGGCGGCCTTGGCGAGCGCGGTCACGAACTCGTCGTGGATCGACTCCTGCACGAGGACGCGCGTGGCGGCCGTACAGTCCTGCCCGGCGTTGAAGTAACCCGCGACCGAGATGTCCTCGACGGCCTTGGCGATGTCGGTGTCCTCGAAGACGACGACCGGGGCCTTGCCGCCCAGCTCCAGGTGGACGCGCTTGAGGTCCTTGGCCGCGGACTCGGCGACCTGCATGCCGGCGCGCACGGAGCCCGTGATGGACGCCATCGCCGGGGTGGGGTGCTCGACCATGGCGCGGCCCGTGTCGCGGTCGCCGCACACCACGTTGAAGACGCCCTTGGGGACGATCGAGCCGATGATCTCGGCCATCAGGACCGTCGAGGCGGGCGTGGTGTCGGACGGCTTCAGCACGACCGTGTTGCCGGCGGCGAGCGCGGGCGCGAACTTCCAGACGCCCATCATCATCGGGTAGTTCCAGGGCGCGACCTGCGCGCAGACGCCGATCGGCTCGCGCCGGACGATGGAGGTGAGCCCCTCCATGTACTCACCGGCCGCACGGCCTTCGAGCATCCGGGCGGCGCCCGCGAAGAACCGGATCTGGTCGACCATCGGCGGGATCTCTTCGCTCCGGGTGAGCCCGATGGGCTTGCCCGTGTTCTCCACCTCGGCCGCGATGAGCTCCTCGGCCCGCTCCTCGAACGCGTCCGCGATCTTCAGGAGGGCCTTCTGGCGCTCGGCCGGGGTGAGGTCGCGCCAGGCCGGGAACGCGGCCGCGGCGGCCGCCATGGCGGCGTCGACGTCGGCCTGCCCGGACAGCGGGGCGGTCGCGTACGCCTCGCCGTTGGCCGGGTTGACCACTTCGGTGGTCCGGCCGTCGGCGGCGTCCCGGAACTCGCCATCGATGTAATTGCGCAGACGACGCAGCTCACTGGTGGTCACTGACCGGCCTCCTTGCGGATGGAAATGACGGAAAAGACGGATGTCCACTGCTTGAGACACCCACCCTAATCCGTGCACCGACGTTTTCGACACCCCCCACCGCCCCACACCTACGAAATCCGTGACGATCGGACGCGTAGACAACGAATAACATCGATCCGGGCTTGCGGAACTGTCGAGTCCTCGTGCAGAGTGACGTCGTGGCCAGTCGCAGCGCAGATCCCAAGGGACCCCGTCAGAGGAACGGCGGGAGTCCGCCGCTGGACGCCGTCTCCCTCGCCATCATCGAGCAGCTCCAGGAGGACGGCAGGCGCCCGTACGCCGCCATCGGCAAGGCCGTGGGCCTCTCCGAGGCGGCCGTGCGCCAGCGCGTCCAGAAGCTGCTCGACCAGGGCGTGATGCAGATCGTCGCCGTCACGGACCCGCTCACCGTGGGCTTCCGCCGGCAGGCGATGGTCGGGATCAACGCCGAGGGCGACCTCGATCCCGTGGCCGACGCGCTGACGGCCATGCCGGAGTGCGAGTACGTCGTGATGACCGCGGGCTCGTTCGACCTGATGGTGGAGGTCGTCTGCGAGGACGACGACCACCTTCTGGACGTGATCAACAAACGCATCCGGGCCCTTCCCGGCGTGCGCTCCACCGAGAGCTTCGTCTACCTCAAGCTCAAGAAGCAGACCTATATGTGGGGAACCCGATAGCCGTGAGCAAGGACCTCAGCCGAACCGCGTACGACCACCTGTGGATGCACTTCACGCGGATGTCGTCGTACGAGAACGCGCCCGTTCCCACCATCGTGCGTGGCGAGGGCACCTACATCTGGGACGACCAGGGCAAGAAGTACCTCGACGGGCTCGCGGGCCTCTTCGTGGTCCAGGCCGGTCACGGCCGTCGCGAGCTCGCCGAGGTCGCTGCCAAGCAGGCGGCCGAGCTGGCGTTCTTCCCCATCTGGTCGTACGCCCACCCCAAGGCGGTGGAGCTGGCGGAGCGCCTGGCCCACCACGCCCCGGGCGACCTCAACAAGGTCTTCTTCACCACTGGTGGCGGCGAGGCCGTCGAGACCGCGTGGAAGCTGGCGAAGCAGTACCACAAGCTCACCGGCAACCACCAGAAGTACAAGGTCATCTCGCGTGCGGTCGCCTACCACGGCACCCCGCAGGGCGCCCTGTCCATCACGGGCCTGCCTGCCCTGAAGGCGCCCTTCGAGCCGCTCGTCCCGGGCGCGCACAAGGTGCCGAACACGAACATCTACCGCGCCCCGATCCACGGCGACGACCCCGAGGCCTTCGGCCGCTGGGCCGCCGACCAGATCGAGCAGGAGATCCTGTTCGAGGGCCCGGAGACGGTCGCGGCCGTCTTCCTCGAGCCGGTGCAGAACGCCGGCGGCTGCTTCCCGCCGCCGCCCGGCTACTTCCAGCGCGTGCGCGAGATCTGCGACCAGTACGGCGTACTGCTCGTCTCGGACGAGGTCATCTGCGCCTTCGGCCGCCTCGGCACGATGTTCGCCTGCGACAAGTTCGGCTACGTGCCGGACATCATCACCTGCGCCAAGGGCATGACGTCGGGCTACTCCCCGATCGGCGCCGCGATCATCTCGGACCGCATCGCCGAGCCGTTCTACAAGGGCGACAACACCTTCCTGCACGGCTACACCTTCGGCGGCCACCCCGTGTCGGCCGCGGTGGGCCTCGCCAACCTCGACATCTTCGAGCGCGAGGGCCTCAACCAGCACGTGCTCGACAACGAGGCGAACTTCCTCCAGACGCTGCAGAAGCTGCACGACCTGCCGATCGTCGGCGACGTCCGCGGCAACGGCTTCTTCTACGGCATCGAGCTCGTCAAGGACAAGGCCACCAAGGAGACCTTCACGGACGAGGAGTCGGAGCGCGTGCTCTACGGCTTCGTCTCCAAGAAGCTCTTCGAGTACGGCCTGTACTGCCGCGCCGACGACCGTGGCGACCCGGTCATCCAGCTCTCTCCGCCGCTGATCTCGGACCAGTCGACGTTCGACGAGATCGAGGGGATCGTCCGCCAGGTCCTCACGGAGGCCTGGGCGAAGATCTGATCAGCCTTCGAACGACGGCCCGGCTGCGCCCATCCGAGTGAGATGGGGGCGGCCGGGCCGCGTCCTTTCTCCGGCGCCCGCTCATGGATACCTACCGTGCCCAGTGACCGATCGGCCCCGCCTTCGTTCCCCCGTATGGGGGAAGGCAACTGATCTGAACCGAGGTGTACGCCATGGTGGCCCCGCCGGACAACGACGTGCTCTGGGCACGCGCCCTGCACGTCTCCCACAACGGCTCGCCCGCGCTCACCGGTGTCTCGCTCGGTGTCCGCGAGGGCGAGATCCTCGCCGTCAGCGGCCCGCGCGGCGCCGGAAAAACGACTCTGCTGCGGTGCCTGTCGGGCCAGCTCCTGCCGCGCGACGGCGAGGTGTGGTTCAACAGCACCCCGGTGCACACCATGGGCCCGCTGGTGCGCGAGCGGCTGCGCCGCGACCGGTTCGGCTGGATCGACCCCGAGCCGGCCCTCGTCCCCGAACTGAACGTCTGGGAGAACACCGCCCTGCCGCTGATGCTGCGCGGCACCGCCCGGCGCCCCGCCAAGACCGCCGCCCAGGAGTGGCTCGACCGGCTCGACGTCGGCCACCTCGCCCGCAAACGCCCCGGCGCCCTGCGGATGGCCGAGCGGCAGCGCGTCGCCATCGCCCGCGCCCTGGTGCACGCCCCGGACGTCGTCTTCGCCGACGAGCCGACCGCGACCCTGCACCGCGCCGACCGCGCGCACGTCCTGCGCACGCTGACGGCGGCGGCCCGCTCGCACGCCATCACCGTCGTCCTGGCCACGCACGACCCCGAGGTCAGCGCGCTCGCCGACCGCACGGTGTCGCTGCTCGACGGACGCCGCGTCACCACCGTGCACCTGCCCGCGGGGGCCGCCGAGACGGAAGGCCGGGCCGAGTGCTCGCTCTCCGTCTAGCCCGCGGCGCCCGTCCCCTGGTCCAGCTCCGCAGACTCCTGGTCGCCGCTGCCTCCGCGGGCACCGGCTTCCTGCTGCTGTGCACGCTGGGCTACGCGATGGGCCACCCCGAGGCCTCCACGAACGCCGCGCTGCGCCTGGCCTGGTGTGTCGTGCCGCTCGCCGCCACCGTGTACTTCGCCGTCGCCGTGGCCCGCTCGGACCCCGCGACGAAACCCCGCCCCGGCCTGTCCGCGGTCGGCCTCGGCCCGGCCCGCCTCACCCTCCTCGCCGCGATCTCCACGGCGGTCGCCTGCACGCTCGGCTCGATGCTGGCGCTGCTGTTCTTCCTGCATCTGCGCGGCGACCTCTCGGGGCTGCCGTTCGACGGCGCGGCACGGCAACTCCTCGCCTCGGACCGGCCGTTGCCGCTGGCCGCCGCGCTCACCCTGCTGACCTTCGTGCCGCTGGCCGCGTCCGGCGCCAGCGCCGTGGTGCTGCGCCCGGGGACCACCAAGCCCGCCGGGCCCGGCAGGGCGGCGACCGACGAGCCCGAGCAGCCGGCCGCGGAGCCGACCCCCGCGCCGACCGGACTGCCGTGGGGCGTCGCACTGCTCGCCGCCGGGCTGGCCGTGGAGACGTACGCCTCGCACGCACGCGGCGGCGACGGGCCGCCGATGCCGGGCGGCCTCGGCGGCAGCCCCGGCGGGGTCCTGGCCGGCTGGGCGCTGACCGCGCTCGGCCTCGCGCTCGCCGGCCCCGGCCTCACCTACCTGTGCGGGCGGGCACTGCAGGCGGTGCGCCCGGGAGCCGTCCGGCTGCTCGCCGGGCGGGTGCTGCAGGAGGAGGCGCAGCGCATCGGGCGCCCCCTCGGCGTCGTCTGCGCGGTGGCCTCGGGGGCGTACGCGGCGAACGTCCTGTCCGCGCACGCCGGGACGGCGGCACCCGGCCTCGGGCCGCTGTCGGCGCTGGGCGCGACGCTCGTCGTCGGCTGCGCCCTCGCCACGCTGGGGACGGCGGCCGTCGAGGCCCGCCAGGCCCGCAGGCACACCACCTCCGCGCTGCTGCGGCTCGGTGCGCCGGCGACGATACTGCGCGGCGCCGCGGCCCTGCGCGCAGGTGCTCTGCTGGCCGTCTTCGGGTCGCTGACCTGGGTCGTCTCGGAACTTTCGGCCATTCCCCTGTCCTCGCGATGACTTTTGCCTCCGAGGCCCGTCTAATCCTGCGTACGAGTCCCGCACAGGAGTCCTGGATGCGAGGACGACACCGACCGACTCAGAAGGCGACGGGCCCCATGTACCAGCAGATGATCTTCGTGAACCTGGCCGTGAACGACCTGGACGCCGCGAAGAAGTTCTTCTCGGAGCTGGGCTACTCCATCAACCAGCAGTTCACGGACGAGACCGCGTCCGCCGTGGAGATCAGCGACACCATCGTGTTCATGCTGATGACGAAGGAGAAGTACGCGGGCTTCACCCAGAAGACGATCGTCGACTCGGCCAAGAGCAGCGAGGTGCTGCTGTGTCTGAGCGCGGAGAGCCGCGAGAAGGTCGACGAGCTGGTCGAGCGGGCCCTCGCGGCGGGCGGCACCGAGCACGGCGAGAAGCAGGACCACGGCTTCATGTACGGGCGGGCCTTCGACGACCTGGACGGCCACACCTTCGAGGTCGCGTGGATGGACCCGTCGGCGATCCAGAGCTGAACAACTCCCGGGCCGGGGGCCGTGTTTGGCGACGCGCCCGATGTCGTACCAGGACCGGCTCTTAGCATGGGCGGGTGCAGCCGACATCATCACGGGCATCCGAACCGTCCCCCACGCCCGGGACCACCTCCGACCGCGAGATCGAGACGCTCGCCGAGTTCGACGAGACCGTCGCCGCGCGGGGCACCCTCGCCGGCCACCGGGTGCAGGCCGTCGACCTGACGGACCGCACGGACCGGCTGCTCGCCGCGGACGTCGCGGGCGCCGTCTTCCTCGGCTGCCCCATGGACCCGGCGGCCGCCGCTCAGGTCAGGGCCGCCGGGGCCCTGGTCTTCCCGCCGGTCCCCGGCCTCCCGTTCGACCCGTACCGGGGCCACCTGTACACGCCCGACGAACTCTTCGAGGGACTGTCCGGCCCCGGCGGGTACGAGGCGACGCCGGACGCCCGCGCGTACGCCTGGTTCCAGCGGACCAAGTCCGACGGGGACGTGTTCGCGTCCATGCTGCGCGCCGTGCACGACGACTCGGTCTCCGACGCCCTCGACGAACTCCTCGTCGGCGCCCGGGTGGTGGGCGTCATGGGCGGTCACGCGATGGCGCGCGGCACCCAGGAGTACGCCGGGGCGGCCCGGCTCGGCCGGTCGCTGGCGCGGGCCGGGTTCACGGTGGCGACGGGCGGCGGCCCGGGCGCGATGGAGGCGGCGAACCTGGGCGCGTACGCGACGCCCTTCGCCGACGGCGTGCTGGACGAGGCGCTGCAACTCCTCGCGAAGCAGCCGTCGTTCACGCCGTCGGTGACGGACTGGGCGGGCGCCGCGTTCGACGTGCGCTCGCGGTGGCCCGGCGGCGGCACCTCGGTCGGCATCCCCACCTGGTTCTACGGGCACGAGCCGCCCAACGCGTTCGCCGCGCACCTCGCCAAGTACTTCGCCAACGCCACCCGCGAGGACGGCCTGCTGGCCCGCTCGAACGCGGGCGTCATCTTCCTGCCCGGCGCGGCCGGCACGGTCCAGGAGATCTTCGACAACGCCACGCCCAACTACTACGAATCACGCGGCGAACCGACCCCGATGGTGCTCGTCGACCGGGCCCACTGGACGGAGCGGCTGCCGGCGTGGCCGCTGCTGCAGGCGCTCGCGCGCGGCCGGTCGATGGAGTCGCGCATCGCACTCGTCGACTCGGTGGAAGAGGCGGGCGAGGCGCTGGAGCGGATGGTTTGAGGTAACGAAGGTCAAGTACAGGTCAAGACTGAACTCCGGGTGCCCTCTGCGTATTGACGCTTCGTTATAACCACTTGTAAACGTGAGGGGACCGTGAGGGTGCTGAGGTGAGAGCTACGCGTTCCCTCACAGTACCCACCGTTTTCTGCACTTTATCCCGTGAAGGACAACCGTGTCCGTAACCCCCCGTATATCCGCACGCGCCGCGCGCTTCGCCGGAGTCGCGGCCGCCGCGACGGCGCTCACGCTGGGCGTCGCCGGTTCCGCTTCGGCGTGCAACATCAGTGAGTTCTCCGCCGAGGCCACCTGCGACGGCGACCAGGGCGTCATCACCGTCAAGGACGTCGACTCCTCAGGGACGCCTGCCACCATCACCCTGTTCACCGGGTCGGGCGCCGATGAGAAGCTCGTCGGCACCCAGACCGTGACGGGCTCCAAGGAGGGCACCACCGTCACGTTCAAGGAGAACTGGGCCCCGAACACCCAGTACCGCGTCCACGTGAAGACCGACAAGTACAACGTGGACGACGACATCAAGGGCGGCGTCACCACCCCGGCGACGGCCTGCGCCACCGAGAAGCCGACCCCGCCGGCGTCCACCCCGCCGTCCTCCCCGGCGCCGAGCACGACGAAGCCGGCCGAGACGGCCAAGCCGACCCCGTCGGCCTC
Source organism: Streptomyces sp. NPDC050264 (assembly GCF_040655895.1). NCBI lineage: Bacteria > Bacillati > Actinomycetota > Actinomycetes > Kitasatosporales > Streptomycetaceae > Streptomyces > Streptomyces sp. NPDC050264. The sequence continues at coordinate 107,235 of NZ_JBFAKV010000017.1, read as the reverse complement.
CGAGTCGGCCACCCCGGCGGCCCCGGCCCCGAGCAACTCGGCCTCCCCGGCCGGCGGTTCGGACCTCGCCGAGACCGGCGCCAACAGCAACACCGGCCTGTTCGCCGGCATCGCCGCGGCGCTCGTCGTCGCGGGCGGCGGTGTGGTGTTCGCCCTGCGCAAGCGCGGTGCGGCCCAGCGCTAGCACTCTGAAGGGGTCGTACGGGGCGTCATCGGCCGAGCAGGTGGGCCAGCGCCGCGTACGACCTTTTCCAGTTCCACTCCCGGAGTACGCGGTCCCGCCCCTTGGCGCCCATCTCGCGCGCCAACTCCCGGTCGAGCAGCAGCCGTACGACGCGGTCGGCGACGGCGGCCGGCGACCGGCCGTCGACCACGTACCCGCTCTCTCCCTCTCGTACGGTCTCGGGCGCACCGCCGGAATTCCCGGCGATCACGGGCAGCCCGGCGGCGGCGGCCTCCAGGAAGACGATCCCGAGCCCCTCCACCTCCAGTCCGGCCCGGCGGGTGCGGCACGGCATCGCGAACACGTCGGCGGCGGCGTAGTACCCCGGCAGTTCGGCGTGCGCACGCCCTCCGGCGAACACCACGGCATCCAACACGCCGTGTTTCGCAGCGAGTTGTCGGACCCTGCGCTCGTACGGGCCCGCACCCACGAGCAGCAGCCGGGCCCCCGGCACCACGCGCCGCACCATCGGCAGCGCCTCCACGAGGGTGTCCTGCCCCTTGCGGGGCACCAGCCGGGCGGCGCACAGCACGACGGGCTCCCGCTCCCCGATGCCGTGCCGGGCGCGTACGGGCCACGGGTCGAGCCCCGGCCTGAAGGCATCGGCGTCGACACCGGGCACGAGCCGCGCGAGTTCCGTGCCCGGCGGCAGTACCGGCGCGATGGCCCGCCGCGTACGGTCCCCGAGGTACGTGACGACGTCCGCGCCCGCCCCGACGCGGCGCAGCAGGGCCCGGCTGCCCGGCGCCTTCGCCCACCACACCTCGTGCCCGTGCGTGGTGGCGACGACCCGGCGCACCCCGGCGTCGCGGCGCAGCGCCCCGGCGAGCAGCCCGAGCGGTGCCGCCGCCCCGAACCAGACGCTGTCGCAGCCGAAGCGGCGGGCCAGGGCGACGGCCCGCTCGGCGGTGCCGCGGGTGGGCAGCAGGGTGCGGGCGGCGTCCCGGACGACCGGGTGCGGCAGGCTCGGGTCGTACGCCTCGGCGCCGGGCTCCGCGGAGGCGTAGACGACGGTACTGTCCGCGGGGAAGCGGCGCAGCAGTCCGTCGACGAAGACCTCGATGCCGCCCTGCCGTGGCGGCAGGTCATTGGTGACGACGAGCGTGCGGTGGGAAACCGGTGCAGACATGTCCTCGACGCTAGGGAGCGGCGGATCCGCGCGCGTCGCCCGACGGGCCGCACCGACGCCTCAACCCGTGGCATGACAGCGCCGGGCGATCTCCACCCCCGCGGCGACGCCCGACCCGTCCGATGCCGGACACAATCGGAGGCATGAGCACGCCACACCGGACCGCCGCGGCGGCCTGGACGACCTGGACCGGCGCCCCGTCCTATCCGTACGTCACGGGCGCCGCGCTCACCGTCGGCACGCTCGCGGAGCTGACCGTCTACCCCGGCTCGCCCACCATGACGACCGCGATCCTGGTGTGCGCGGTGTCGTTGATGTGGCGCCGCGCCTGCCCGGCCGTCGCCCTGCTCACCGTCGCCGCCGCCCTGGTGAGCTTCGGCGCGGACACGGCCCTGTCGATCTCGGCGATGATCTGCGGCCCGATGGGCTGCTACGTCCTGGGCCGGCACCGCGTTCTGCACCCCGCGCTCCTGGTGGCCGGCGGTACCCTCGGCGCGCTCAGCGTGAATCTCGTGCACATCACGAGCTGGGCCCGGGTCGACCGCCTGCCGGACATACCGGCGTTCGGCCAGGCGGGCGCCCTGAGCCTGTTCACGGAGACGTTCGGTGTGTCGGCGTTCGTCCTGGCGGCCGTCGCGCTCGGCGACGCGGTCCGCTCCCGTGAGCGGGCCGAAAACGAACGGGCGCTGGCACAGGCCCAGTTGATCGCCATGGAGCGGCGACAGGCGGCGGAGGCGGAGCGGGCGGTGATCGCCCGTGAGCTGCACGACATCGTCTCCCACTCGGTGTCGATGATCGCGGTGCGGGCGGAGAGCGCCACGTACACGACCCCGGATCTGTCACCGGGGGCCCGCGACGGCTTCCAGCAGATCGCCGGCACGGCCCGCTCCTCGATGGCCGAACTGCGCCGCCTGCTGGGCGTGTTGCACGAGGACGGCGACGCGGCGACGGCCCCGCAGCCCTCGCTGGACCGTCTCGGCGACCTGATCGAGCAGCACCGGACGGTGGGCGGCGCCGCCGGGCTGACGGTGACCGGGGAGCGGGTGCCGCTGGCCGCCGCGTGGGAGCTGTCGGCGTACCGGATCGTGCAGGAGTCCCTGACGAACGTGCGCAAACACGCCACCGGGGCCCGCACCCGCATCGAACTCGCCTATGGGAGAGACCAGTTGATGATCCGCATCACCGACGACGGACCGGGGCCCGACGCGTCCTCCCCCACCAAGCCCCCGGGCCACGGCCTGCCCGGCATGCGTCAGCGTGCCGCCCTGGTCGGCGGCAGCCTGCGCGCAGGACCGGGCCGGGACGGCGGATTCGTGGTGGAGGCGGTGCTGCCGTGGTGACGGCGAGCCCTTCTGTCATCCGTACGCTGGTCGCCGACGACCAGGCGGTCGTGCGCACCGCCTTCGCCGGCCTCCTCGCGACCCAGCCGGACATCGAGGTGGTGGCGGAGGCCGAGGACGGCGCGGACGCCGTGCGGCTCGCCGCGGAGCACCGCCCCGACGTGGTGCTCCTGGACATCCGGATGCCCGGCACGAACGGTATCGAGGCGGCCCGCACCATCCTCGACGCGTCCGGAGGCGCGACGAAGGCGCTGATGCTGACGACGTTCGGGCTCGACGAATACGTGTACGAGGCGCTCGCGGCGGGCGCGTCCGGGTTCCTTCTCAAGGACGCCACGTTCCCCGAACTCCTGCACGCCGTACGGGTGGTGGCGGCCGGGAACGCGCTGCTGTCCCCGGAGATCACCAAGCGTCTGGTCGCCGAGTTCACGCGCCAGCGCGCCACCGCACCGCTGCACCGCAGCGTCGAGGGGCTCACCACCCGCGAGGCGGAGGTGCTCGTCCTGATCGCGCGCGGCCTGTCGAACGCGCAGATCGCCGACCGGCTCACCATCACCGACCACACGGTGAAGACCCATATCAACCGGCTCTTCGCCAAGCTGGAGCTGCGCGACCGGGCGCAGGCGGTGATCGCCGCCTACGAGACGGGCCTGGTCCGGCCCGCCTCATAGGGCCCGGTCACCCGTTCACGGCCTGAGCCTCACCCGAACGACGCCCGCTCCAGCCAGAAGTCCAGCAGCGACCGGTCACCGAGCACCTCGACCCGTCCGCTGTCGAGCGGCTCCCGCCGGTAGAAGGCGAGCAGCACGGCGGTCAGCGGGCCGCGCAGCGCGACGTCGGCCTTCGCGTGGTCGCGGCGCCAGACGACGCCCTCGTCACGCAGCTCGATCAGCCACTCGGCGGCCAGGTCCGGTGCGGTGTCGGTGGCGTGCAGGTGCAGGGTGCGCCCGTCGGACTTCAGCTCCTGGGCGGAGTCCCGGGCTTCGACGTCCTGGACGAAGCGCACGATCCGCAGCCACTCGTCGATCGCGTCGGCGGCGATCTCGGGCGCCACGGCGTAGTCGGCCTTCGTGGTGAGCGCCGCGTCGGCCCGGTGGATCACCGTCTCGTGGACCATCCGGCGGGCCCAGAACCCGGAGTCCTGCTGCCAGGCCCAGCTCCAGCAGGCGGTGTCGGGCCCGGCGGCGCGCAGCGTCTCCGCGAGGCGCCCGGCCCCGTCGCCGAGCCAGGTGCCGAGCGTGGCGGGGTCGCCGCCCGACGGGGCGCGGTCCGGCACCTCGTCCTCGGGCAGCGCCTCGGCCGCCCGGGTGCGTACCATCGCCTCGGCCCAGCGGTGGGCGCGGCCGACGTGTCCGGCGAGTTCGCGCAGGCTCCAGTCGGGGCAGGTCGGCACGGTCGCGGAGAGGTCGACGCCGGCCAGATGCTCCCTCAACAGCCCCGTCTGCACGATGATTTCGTCGCAGAATCGGTCATGGGAGAGCTGGCCGGTCGGTTGCGGCGCGGGTGTCGTCATGCGCCGACCCTACGTAGCCGGTCCCCCGCCCAGCACCACGATTTCCGCCGCGTCGAAGGCGACGCCCACCTCGGCACCCTGCTCCGGCGCCTCGCGCAGCGCGCAGGCCGCTTCGAGCCGGGGCCCGTCGCCGGGCTGCAACCGCAGGGCGACATGCGTGCCGCGGAAGGTGCGGGCGGCGACGGTGCAGGTCACCTGGGCGTCGGCGGCCGCGACCAGGCGTACGCCCGCGGGCCGTACGAGGATCGTGCCGGGGCCCGGCGGCGAGCCGGGCGGCACCGGCACCTTGCCCCAGGGGGTGTCCGCGGCGTCGCCCGAGACCGACACCGTGGCCTCGACGACGTTGTCGAAGCCGAGGAAGCGGGCCACGAACTCGTCGGCCGGGTGCCGCCACACGTCGAGGGGCGTGCCGGACTGCGCGATCCGTCCGTCGCGCATGACGACGACCCGGTCGGCGAGCGCGAAGGCCTCGCCCTGGTCGTGCGTGACGGCGAGCACGGTGGTGCCCAACTCGCCGAACAATTCCCGCAGTTCGACGACGAGCCGCTCGCGCAGCGACCGGTCGAGCTGGCCGAGCGGCTCGTCCAGCATCAGCAGCCGGGGCCGCGGCGCGAGCGCCCGGGCGAGCGCGACGCGCTGCTGCTCACCGCCCGACAGTGCGGCCACGGCCCGCCGCTCGGCGCCCGGCAGACCGACGAGTTCGAGCAACTCCCCCACACGGGACGCCTGTTCACCGCGGCTCGCGCCGTGCATCCGCAACCCGAAAGCGACGTTGCCGCCGACGTCCCGCTGCGGGAAGAGCTGGTGGTCCTGGAACATCAGGCCCACCCCCCGCTTGTGCGCGGGCACCCCGCCCTGGTCCTGTCCGCCCAGCAACACCCGGCCCCCGTCGAGAGGTTGGAGGCCCGCGACGGCCCGCAGCAGTGTCGACTTGCCGCTGCCGCTGGGTCCCAGGACGCACACGATCTCGTGCTCGGCGACCTCCAGGTCCACGGCATCGAGGGCGGCGCGCCCGCCGAACCGTACGGTCGCTTCGTCGAGTGCGAGCAAGGCCGCCATCAGAACTCCCCGGTCGAGGCCCGTGCGGGCCGCATACGTTCGAGCAGCAGCAGGGAGACGGCGCAGACGACCATGAGGACCGTCGACAGGGCCATCGCCTGCCCGTAGTTGAGGTCACCGGCCCGGCCGAGCAGCCGCGCCACGGCGACGGGCAGGGTCGGGTTGTCGGGCCGCGCGATGAACACGGTCGCCCCGAACTCGCCGAGGGACACGGCGAACGCGAACCCCGCCGCGACCAGCAACGCGCGGCGCACCATGGGCAGATCGACCTCCCGCCAGGCCCGCAGCGGCGAGGCCCCGAGCACGGCCGCGGCCTCCCGCAGCCGCCCGTCGACGGCCCGCAGCACCGGCAGCATGGTCCGTACGACAAAGGGCACGCCGACCAGGGCCTGCGCGAGCGGCACCAGGATCCAGGACGCCCGCAGGTCGAGCGGCGGCTTGTCGAGGGTGATGAGGAACCCGAAGCCGACGGTCACCGCGGACACTCCGAGCGGCAGCATCAGCAGCGCGTCGAACCCGCGCACGAGCCGCCCGGCCCGCCGGGTCAGCGCCGCTGCGGCGAGCCCGCCGATCACCAGCGCGATGGCGGTGGCGGCGAGCGCGTACTCCAGCGAGTTCCCGATGGCGTTGATGGGCGGCACGAGGAAGGTGCCGCCGTCGGCGTCGCCCAGCGCCCGGTAGTACGCGAACCCGTACCCGCCCGGAGTGTCGAGCGAGCGCTGCACGAGCACGCCCAGCGGCAGCAGGATCAGCACGACGACGGACGCCAACACCCCGCCCAGCAGGGCCCACTGACCCGCGCCGCGCGGTCGGCGCGCGGTGTGCGCGGGGTCGACGAGCCGCAACGCGCTCTCCCGCCGCCGCACGGTCCAGGCGTGCACTGCGAGGATGAGCCCCACCGCGACGAACTGCACGATCGTCAGGACCGCCGCGGTCGACAGGTCGAAGATCTGCGCGGTCTGCCGGTAGATCTCGACTTCGAGGGTCGAGTAGCCCGGCCCGCCGAGGATCTGCACGACCCCGAACGACGTGAACGTGAACAGGAAGACCATGAGCGCCGCGGCCGCCACGGCAGGGCCGAGCGCGGGCAGCGTCACCGTGCGCCAGGCCGCGAACCGCGAGGCGCCGAGCATCCGCGCGGCCTCCTCCTGCCGCGGGTCGAGCTGCGCCCACAGCCCGCCCACGGTCCGTACGACCACCGCGTAATTGAAGAAGACGTGCGCGATCAGGATCGCCCACACCGTGGTGTCGAGCCGGACGCCCCACAACTCGTCGAGGAGCCCGCCCCGGCCGACCAGCGCCAGGAACGCCGTCCCCACGACCACGGTCGGCAGCACGAACGGCACGGTCACGACGGCCCGCAACACCTGCTTGCCGGGGAAGTCGAGCCGGGCGAACACGTACGCGCCCGGCAGCGCGATCAGCAGCGTGAGCGCGGTCGAGGCGAGCGCCTGCCACGCCGTGAACCAGAGGACGTGCCGGATGTCCGACTCCCCCAGCACGTCCACGATCCGCCCGAACTGCCAGGCGCCGCCGACGTGCAGCCCGCGCCGGACGATCGCGACGACCGGATACGCGAAGAAGAGACCGAAGAACACGACGGGCACGACCATCAGACCGAGCCGCGCCACGCTTCCGGAGCGGCGTACGCGGACCGCGCGGGTCTTCGCTCCTCGCGCTACTTCCTTACGAGCGATGTCCACGACTTGACCCAGCTGTCACGGTTGTCCGCGATCTTGCGCGGGCTCATGGTCTCGGGATCGTCGACCCGCACGGCGTACTTCGTGTAGTCGGCGGGCGCGGTGGCGTTCCCGGTCACCGGGTCGACGAACATGTTGAGCGGCATGTCCTGCTGGAACTCCTTCGAGATCAGGAAGTCGAGGAGCGCCCGGCCGCCCTTCTCGTTCTTGGCCCCGTCGAGCAGCCCGGCGAACTCGATCTGCCGGAAGCAGGTCCCGGTCGAGACACCGACCGGCGACGTCTTGGGCTGCGGGTCGGAGTAGATGGCCTCGGCGGGCGGCGAGGACGCGTACGACACGACGAGCGGCCGCTCGCCACCCGCCTTCTTGCCGCCGGCGCTCCCGCTGAACTCCTCGTTGTACGCCTGGTCCCAGCCGTCGACGACCTTCACACCGTTGGCCACGAGCTTCTTCCAGTACCCCTGCCAGCTGTCGTCGCCGTACCGGGCGGCGGACCCGAGCAGAAAGCCGAGACCCGGCGAGGAGGTGGCCGCGTTCTCGGTGACGAGCAGATCCTTGTACTTCGGCTCGGCCAGATCGGCGAAGGACGACGGCGGCGCCAGCTTGTGGTCGGCGAAGTACTTCTTGTCGTAGTTGACGCAGATGTCGCCGCTGTCGACGGGAGTGACGCGGTTCTTCCCGGCGTCGAGCTGATACGCGCTCTTCACCTGGCCCAGACCCTTGGCCTTGTAGGAGGCGAAGACGCCGTTGTCGAGCGCCCGCGACAGCAGGGTGTTGTCGACGCCGAAGAAGACGTCACCCTGCGGATTGCCCTTCGACAGGATCGCCTTGTTGACGGCCTGCCCCGCGTCACCGTCCTCCAGGACCTTCACCTGGTAGCCGGACTTCTTCTCGAAGTCCTTCAGTACGTTCTTGGAGACGGCCCATGAGTCATGGCTGACGAGGGTGACGGACTTGGAGTCCCCGCCGGAGCCCGCGTCGTTCGACGACCCGCAGGCCGACAACGTGACCAGACCGAGGCCCACGGCCAGAGCCACGCAACTCTTCTTGCTCACCGAAATTCCTCCTGGAGTGACCAGGAGAAGACGCGGCCCTGCCCGGAGACCTTCGAAGATCTCCGGGCAGGGCGCAACAGCATGAGTGATGACCGAACTTCCTACCCGGAATGACCCGGGCGAGGTTCAGAGGGTCTGCGGCCTGCCATTGGTCTGGTGCCGCACTCTCAGCGCTGTGGCGCTCCCCTGTCGGAATATGAAGATGTAGAAACTACTGCACTACTGCACTACTGAACGCAGAACTACTGACGTCCAGGCTACCGCTCGGTGGCGGCGAGCTGGCCACACGCCCCGTCGATCTCCTGGCCACGGGTGTCCCGGACGGTGACGGGCACCCCGTGCGCGGCGATCGCCTCGACGAAGGCCTTCTCGTCCTCGGGCCGGGACGCAGTCCACTTCGAGCCCGGGGTCGGGTTCAGCGGAATCAGGTTCACATGCACCGGCTTGCCCTTGAGCATCCGGCCGAGCCGGTCACCGCGCCACGCCTGGTCGTTGATGTCGCGGATGAGGGCGTACTCGATGGAGAGCCGGCGCCCCGACCTGGCGGCGTACTCGAACCCGGCGTCGAGCACCTCCCGCACCTTCCACCGCGTATTGACCGGTACGAGGGTGTCGCGCAGCTCGTCGTCGGGCGCGTGCAGCGAGATGGCGAGGCGGCACTTGAAGCCCTCGTCGGTAAACCGGTTGATGGCGGGAACGAGCCCGACCGTCGACACGGTGATACCGCGCTGCGACAACCCGAGCCCGTCCGGCTCGGGGTCGGTGAGGGCGCGGATGGACTGAACGACACGCTTGTAGTTGGCGAGCGGCTCGCCCATGCCCATGAAGACGATGTTGCTGAGCCGCGCGGGCCCACCGGGAATCTCGCCGTCACGCAGCGCCCGCATCCCGTCGACGATCTGGTGCACGATCTCGCCGGTCGACAGGTTCCGGTCGAGCCCGGCCTGCCCGGTGGCGCAGAACGGGCAGTTCATCCCGCAGCCGGCCTGGGACGAAATACACATGGTGACCCGGTCCGGGTACCGCATCAGCACCGACTCGACAAGCGTGCCGTCGAACAGCCGCCACAGCGTCTTGCGCGTGGTGTCCTGGTCGGTCGACAGATGCCGTACGACGGTCATCAGCTCGGGAAGCAACGCCTCCCGCAGCTTCTCGCGCGAACCGGCGGGGATGTCGGTCCACTCCGCGGGATCGTGCGCGAGCCGCGCGAAGTAGTGCTGCGACAGCTGCTTGGCGCGAAACGGCTTCTCACCGACCGCGGCAACGGCTTCCTTCCGCTCGGCAGGCGAAAGGTCAGCGAGGTGCCGCGGCGGCTTCTTGGCTCCGCGGGGGGCAACGAAAGTGAGTTCTCCGGGCTTAGGCATGGCTCACCCAGTGTCGCACGCAACCCCGATCAGTTGAGAATCGCGCCGATCAGCAGGGCGACCCGGGCCCCGTAGTTCTTCCACCGGTGGCCCATCCGGCAGTACAGCCGCGGCCTGCGCCGTCCGCCCTGGTCGATGAGCGTGTCGCACCACTTGCACGGCATGTCACCGCTGTAGGTGCCGTCCTTGTCCCGTCTGGCCCGCCCCATGGACTGGACCATATGACAACGGGCCCCCACCAGAAGGCGGGGGCCCGTACCGGATCGGCAAAATCCGGGAGGCCGGTTCAGGATCCCGTTCAGGACCCTACGAACAGCACCAGAAGCAGCCACACCACCGGCGCGGTCGGCAGCAGTGAGTCGAGGCGGTCCATGATGCCCCCGTGCCCGGGGAGCAGGGTGCCCATGTCCTTGATGCCGAGGTCCCGCTTGATCATGGATTCGCCCAGGTCACCGAGGGTCGCGCTCGCGGCCACGAAGAAGCCGAGGATCAGACCCTGCCACCAGGTGCCGTCGTCCACAAGGAACTCCATGCACAGCACACCCGCCGCCATCGCGAACGTGACGGCGCCGACCAGGCCCTCGCGGGTCTTGCCGGGGCTGATGCGCGGCGCAAGTTTGTGCTTGCCGAACCGCCAGCCGATCGCGTACGCCCCGGTGTCGCTGACCACGGTGAGGATCAGGAACGTGAGGACGCGCCAGGCCCCGTCGTCCGCGGTGAGCATCATCGCCACGAAGGTCGCGAGGAACGGTACGTAGAACGCGGCGAAGACCCCCGCCGTGACGTCCTTCAGATAGCCCTCGGGCGGCTCGGTCATCCGCCACACCAGGACGGCGAGCGCGGTCAGCGCCATCGCCACCCAGGCGCCCTCGGCGCCGCGGACGTATCCGGCGACGACCATCGCCGCCCCGCCGACGGCGAGCGGCACGAGCGGAGCCTTGATGCCCTTGCGCTCATCGAGCCGCGAGGTCAGCTCCCACAGGCCGACGACGACGGCGACCGCTATCACGCCGACGAACACGGCCTTGACGATGAACAGCGACGCGATGATCACCACGCCGAGCCCGACGCCGACTCCTATGGCCGCCCCGAGGTCCCGGCCGGCGCTCTTCTTCTGCTTCGGCACGGAAGGCTGCGGCTGCGGCTGCGAAGAAGCGGCCGGGGCAGGCTGCGGCGCGGCGCCGGGCATGGGCTCCGGCGGCGTCTGCGGGGTCGTCGTCTCGTCGCGGAACAGGGGGCCACTCAGCCGAGCGGCCCCCGGGTCGACGTCCTGGTCCCCGTCCCCACCACCAGTGGGCACGTCGGGCATATCGGGCACGATAGGCATGGGCCGAGTCTCCTCAACCGCGTGCCGTTCGTACGCGGGACCCGCCGGGGCGCGCCCCTGGTCGTACGAGGGCCCCTGACCGTAGGCGGGCCCTTGGCCGGCAGGCCCCCAGTACCCGGGCTCGGACGGCGTCCCCCAGGAAGAGTCGTTCACGGATTCCTCGAACCTCGATGTTCCGCGCTGGCTCAGACTTCGAGCAGCTCGGCTTCCTTGTGCTTGAGCAACTCGTCCACCTGGGCGACGTACTTGGCGGTGGTGTCGTCCAGTTCCTTCTCGCCGCGACGGCCCTCGTCCTCGCCGATGTCGCCGTCCTTGATCGCCTTGTCGATGGCTTCCTTGGCCTTGCGACGGACGGAACGGATGGACACCTTGCTGTCCTCCGCCTTGCTCTTGGCGACCTTGATGTAGTCGCGGCGGCGCTCCTCGGTGAGCTCGGGGAACGTCACTCGAATGATATTGCCGTCGTTGCTCGGGTTGACGCCCAGGTCGGAGTCCCGGATCGCCTGCTCGATGTTGCGCAGCGCGCTCTTGTCGAACGGGGTCACCACGGCCATCCGCGGCTCGGGAACCGAGAACGAGGCCAGCTGGTTGATCGGCGTCAGTGCGCCGTAGTAGTCGGCCACGATCTTGTTGAACATCGCCGGGTGCGCACGACCGGTGCGGATCGCGGCGAAGTCCTCCTTGGCGACCACGACGGCCTTCTCCATCTTTTCCTCGGCCTCGAGGAGGGTCTCTTCGATCACCACTTGCTCCTGCGTGTCTTGAGTGAGGCCCGGCTTGCACGGGGGCGGCCGGCTGCGTCGCGTGTCTGTTTCCCGCGCGGTTTCCTGCGGTGTCCTTGCACGGTGTCCGACCGGCAGGACATTGTCCATCCCTCGCGGGCCCTCGCGAAGGCCCGTACGGACATGAGGTTCAGGCGCGGGTGCCCTGGTCGCCCACGAGCGTCCCGATCTTCTCACCCTTGACGGCCCGGGCGATATTGCCCGACGTCAACAGCTCGAAGACGAGAATGGGCAGCTTGTTGTCGCGGCACAGAGTGATCGCGGTCATGTCGGCGACCTTCAGGTCGCGCGTAATGACCTCGCTGTAGTTGAGCGCGTCGAACTTCACGGCCTCGGGGTTCGTCTTCGGGTCCGAGTCGTAGACGCCGTCCACGCCGTTCTTGCCCATGAGGAGCGCCTCGGCGTCGATCTCCAGGCCGCGCTGCGCGGCGGTGGTGTCCGTGGAGAAGTACGGCATGCCCATACCGGCGCCGAAGATGACGACGCGGCCCTTCTCCAGGTGGCGCACGGCGCGCAGCGGGATGTACGGCTCGGCGACCTGGCCCATCGTGATGGCGGTCTGCACGCGGCTGTCGATGCCTTCCTTCTCCAGGAAGTCCTGGAGGGCCAGGCAGTTCATGACGGTGCCGAGCATGCCCATGTAGTCGGAGCGGGCCCGGTCCATGCCGCGCTGCTGCAGTTCGGCGCCCCGGAAGAAGTTGCCGCCGCCGATGACGACCGCGATCTGCCACCCGTCGCGGACCACGGCCGCGATCTCCCGGGCGATCGCGTGCACCACGTCGGGGTCGACACCCAGACCCCCGCCCCCGGCGAACGCCTCGCCGGAAAGCTTCAGCAGAAAGCGGCCCGCGCCTTTGCCGTCGTCGCTCTTGTCACCGTTGTCGGCCTGGGTGGTGGTCATGGAGTTCTCCTCGTGGTGCACATACGAAGGAGGCCACTGCCGGTGGGGTGTTCGCAACCCATGCGCGGCAATGGCCTCCTCGTCACATCTGCGGCCGTCCGGCGCGTACCCGGACGGCTGCTGTCGACCCTAGCGGGGTCTCGCGGCTGTCGCGGTACGGACTCAGATGCCGACCTTGATGCGCGAGAAGCGCTTCAGGGTGACACCGGCCTCCTGGAGGACCTTCTCGACGGACTTCTTGTTGTCGAGGGCGTACGGCTGACCGAGCAGCGTCGCCTCCTTGAAGAACCCGTTGACGCGACCCTCGACGATCTTCGGGAGCGCGGCCTCGGGCTTGCCCTCGGCGCGGGTGGTCTCCTCGGCGACACGACGCTCGGACTCGACGACCTCGGCCGGAACGTCCTCACGGGAGAGGTACTTCGGCGCGAAGGCGGCGATGTGCTGCGCGACGCCCTTGGCGATCTCGGCGTTCTCCTTGTCGAGCTCGACAAGAACACCGATCTGCGGGGGCAGGTCGGGCATCGTGCGGTGCATGTACGCGGTCACGTAACCGTCGGTGAACTGCGCGAAGCGGTCCAGGACGATCTTCTCGCCCAGCGTGGCGTTGGCCTCGTCGACGAAGGCCTGGACGGTCTTGCCGGCCTCGATCTCGGAGGAGAGCAGCGCCTGGAGGTCGGCGGGGGTCGTCTTGGCGACGTGCTCGGCCAACTGGTTGGCGACCGACTGGAACTTCTCGCCCTTGGCGACGAAGTCCGTCTCGCACTTCAGCTCGACGATGACACCGGAGGTGTTGTCGTCGGCGATGAGGGAGACGACGGCACCGTTCTCGGCGGAGCGGCCCTCGCGCTTGGCGACGCCCTTCTGACCCTTGATGCGCAGGGCCTCGACGGCCTTGTCGACACTGCCGTCGGCCTCGTCGAGCGCCTTCTTGCAGTCCATCATGCCGGCGCCCGTGAGCTCGCGGAGCTTCTTGACGTCAGCGGCGGTGTAGTTCGCCATGATCCTGGTTTTCTCTCTACGAAGTCTGAAGTCGAAGGTCACGGGTGAACGGCGGGGGCCGAAATGGCCCCCGCCGTCACCTCATGAAACCGGTGTTGATCCCGGTACCCGTACGGGTCAGGCCTGCTCGGCGTCCGCGGCCGGAGCCTCGGTGGCGGCGGCCTCGGCGACCGGAGCCTCCTCAGCGGCCGGAGCCTCGGCGGCGGGCGCCTCGGCAGCGGGGGCCTCGGCGGCAGCAGCCTCGGCGGCCGGGGCCTCCTCAGCCTTCTCGTCGGCCTTCTTCTCGCCCTCGAGCAGGTCGCGCTCCCACTCGGCGAGCGGCTCGGCGGCGGCCTTCTCGCCCGGCTTCTGGTCGCCGGTCGCAGCGCCGGAACGGGCGATGAGGCCCTCGGCGACGGCGTCGGCGATCACGCGGGTGAGCAGGGTGACGGAGCGGATCGCGTCGTCGTTGCCCGGGATCTTGTAGTCGACCTCGTCGGGGTCGCAGTTGGTGTCGAGGATCGCGACGACCGGAATGTTGAGCTTCCGGGCCTCACCAACCGCGATGTGCTCCTTCTTGGTGTCCACGATCCAGACGGCGCTGGGAACCTTGGACATCTCGCGGATACCGCCGAGGGTCTTCTCCAGCTTGGCCTTCTCGCGCGAGAGCACGAGAAGCTCCTTCTTGGTCAGACCGGACGCGGCGACGTCCTCGAAGTCGATCTGCTCAAGCTCCTTGAGGCGCTGCAGACGCTTGTAGACGGTCGAGAAGTTGGTGAGCATGCCGCCCAGCCAGCGCTGGTTCACGTAGGGCATGCCGACGCGGGTCGCCTGCTCGGCGATCGCCTCCTGCGCCTGCTTCTTCGTGCCGACGAACATGACCGTGCCGCCGTGGGCGACGGTCTCCTTGACGAACTCGTAGGCGCGGTCGATGTACGACAGCGACTGGAGCAGGTCGATGATGTAGATGCCGTTGCGCTCCGTGAAGATGAAGCGCTTCATCTTCGGGTTCCAACGACGGGTCTGGTGACCGAAGTGGACGCCGCTTTCCAGCAGCTCCCGCATCGTGACGACGGCCATGGCCGTACTCCTTGTGTGTTCTCGGTTGTTTCCTGACGCCCCGCTGCGCGCCTGCCGCGTACGTGAGTACGGGACCGAAGGACGCTGACACCGAACCGGTAAGGCTCTGTGTTGGGGCGTGCGAAGTCGATCCGGTGGCCCGGATCGCCACATGAAGTGTACGGGACCCGCGAGGTAGGGGGTGACGCCGCTGTCCACAACCGCCCGGTACTCCACGTTTCCCGGCCATGATCCCCCGAAATCCACTCGTCCGTGGATCGTCGGAGCCATGAGAAAACTACTCTGCGTGACGCTGACTCTGCTTGTCTGCGCCCTGCCTCACCGTGCGCTCGCGGCAGGCTCCCGGTTCTGGCCGGTGGGCGACCGCCCGGCGGTGGTACGGCCCTGGGCCCCGCCGGCGACTCCCTACGGACCCGGCCATCGTGGCGTGGACCTGGCAGCCCCGATCGGCGCCCCGGTCCGCGCGGTCGCGGCCGGCCGGGTCGTGTTCGCGGGCGATGTGGCGGGCCGGGGCGTGCTGTCGGTGGAACTGGCGGGCACCGGGAATCCGCCCCTGCGCACGACATACGAACCCGTGACGGCGATGGTCGAGAAAGGCGCGCAGGTGGCGCCGGGCGACCCAGTGGGCGTTCTGCAACTCCCGACCGGGCACTGCCCGCCCGCTTCCCCCTCGTGCCTGCACTGGGGCCTGCTGAGAGGCGCCACGTACCTGGACCCGCTGTCGCTGCTGGACCCGTCGCAACTGCACCGTGACCCGGCGAGGCTGCTGCCGGTATGGGGATGGCCCCAGCCCGGCCTCTGGCGCTCCGCCGACCGTTGGGAAGACCGAGCGGGCGAGAGCCGACTCTGAGCGCCGAGCAACTCCTCGACGGACGTCCGCAGCAGCTGCCTCACGCGGAACAGCCTTACTGGGAACGGCGCTATGACGAACGGCGCTACGACGAACGGCCTCTTGCTGAACAGCCCCGGCATCGAGGAGCGAACCGGGCCTCAGCCCTGAATACCCCGCAACGCCATCCCCACGGCCGCGTCCACGATCACACCCGGATCCTCCGCGGCCCCGAGCTCGATCCGCCGCACCGCCGCGTCCACCACGCCCTGCAACAACATCGCGGCGAGCCGAGGCTGCTCGTGCCCCATCTCCGCGAGCGCCTCGACGATCATCGCGACGAGCCCGCCGTGGGCGGCGCGGATCTTCTCCCGAGCCCCGGCGTCCAGCTCGCTCGCGGAGATCGCCACCACAGCGCGGTGCCGCCGGTCCCCGACCAGGGCCAACTGTTCCCGCACATACGCCTCGACTTTGCCCTCAGGCGTAGCTGCCCGCGCCATGCCGTCCTCGACCTCGGCGGCCCACACCGGGAAGTCGACCTCGCACAGCTCCTCGACCACTGCGGCGCGGGACTTGAAGTACTCGTACACGGACGACCGCGCGAGCCCCGTCCGCTCGGCCAGCGCGGGGAACGTCAGCGCCTCCGTCCCGCCCTCGGACAGCAGGGAACGCGCCGCGTCCAGAAGGGCGCCGCGCTGCATCGACCGGTGCTCGGCCACAGAGGCCGCTCGAATCCTTGGCACGTCTCCACTTTACGGACGCCCCGCCCGGGACGGGAGTCGCACCGGCCACCCGACGCGGTCCGCACGGCAGGGACGATTCGCCTCCGCCAGCGGTCTCAGGCCGCTCACCGGCCGAAACTGGCCAGCTTCGCCCGCAGCTGCAGCACCGACTTCGTATGGATCTGACTGACCCGGCTCTCGGTGACCCCGAGCACGTTGCCGATCTCGGCGAGGGTGAGGCCCTCGTAGTAGTAGAGCGTCACCACAGTCTTCTCCCGCTCGGGCAACGTCGTGATCGCCCGCGCCAGGAACCGCCGCAGTTCCCGGTCCTCGGCGACCTCCACCGGATTGTCCGCCGCACGGTCCTCGAGGGTGTCCATGAGGCTGAGCCGGTCGCCGCCCTCACCGCCGACGTGCAGCAGCTCCTCGAGCGCCACCACGTTGGCCAGCGACAACTGGCTGAAAACGGCGTGCAGTTCCTCCAGCGCCACGCCCATCTCCTCGGCGACCTCGGTCTCCGAGGGGCTGCGCCGCAGCTTGGCCTCCAGCGTCGCGTAGGCCCGCTCCACATTGCGAGCCTTCTGCCGCACGGACCGCGGGATCCAGTCCAGGGCCCGTAGCTCGTCGATCATCGCCCCGCGGATCCGGGTGATCGCGTACGTCTCGAACTTGATCTCGCGCTCGATGTCGAACTTCTCGATCGCGTCGATCAGCCCGAAGACGCCCGACGAGACGAAGTCGGCCTGCTCGACATTGGGCGGAAGCCCCACGCTGACCCGGCCGGCGACGTACTTCACCAGCGGCGAGTAGTGCAGGATCAGCTGCTCCCGCAGCCGCTCGTCGCCGGTCGCCTTGTACGACCTCCACAGCTCCTCTAGGGAGGAGGGAGCCGGAGGCCGCACGCTGGAGCCGCGGGCGGCGGGAGGGACCGCCGCCCGGTCGGATCCGGAGGTGTGCTGTGGCATGCGCCGCCTTGTGCCGTTCTGCTGCGTACCGAGTGAGTCGGACAGGGAGTCGGGGAGGGTGGCCGAGGTTCTGGTCGCTGGAGTCGCTTTGCTGGTGAAGATGCCGTCTTGCCCGTCTGGTGGTGACTGGTGCCGAACCGCCTGCCTGAGTCCGGAATGAGGGGACGAACCCGAATCCTGGTGAGCGTAGCGTGACTGGAGAGTCGCAGTGTGCGAAGGGTATGGGATCGTACGCGCGCAGATACGTTCCGTTGGGGGACTTGCGCAAGCGCTTCCGTTCCCGTACGTGATCGGGTCGCGCCGCCAACTACCCGAATTGCCAAGGACATCGGGGTTCATCCGGACGGCGGAACACTCTGCGTCACGGAACTCCCCCGTCCGAAATCACCGGACGGATCGCCTGGCGTGTCAACTGCCAGCCGTCGCCGTGTCGTTCGACGAACCCCAAAGAGCGCAGTTCGTACAACCTCCCGATCGTGTCGTCCGCGCTCGCCTCTCCGTCTCTGCCGATCTCCGCGACGGAGCGCACCCCTTGCGCGGGCATCGCGGCGAGCACCCGCGCCGTGGCCGGCGGCAGCAGATCACGCGGCAGTACGGGCCCGCGCCGCTCCGGGGCCAGCTCCCCCATCTCCCCGATCAGCTCGACTACTTCCGCGGCGTCGGTCACCAGTACGCCCTCCTTGCGCAGCAGTTCGTGCACTCCGGCGGAGACGCTGCTGGTCACCGGCCCCGGCACCCCCATCGCATGCCGACCCAGTCGCTGGGCCCAGCGGGCCGTGCCCAGCGCGCCGCTGCGATAGGCCGCCTCGACGACCACCGTGCCTCTGGTGAGCGCGGCGATCACCCGGTTCCGCAGGATGAAACGGCTGGGTGTCGGATGATCGCCGGGTGGCAACTCACTCACCACAAGCCCCTGTTCGGCGACGCGGTCGATCAACTGGGAATGTCCGCGCGGATAGACACGATCGACGCCGCAGGCGAGGACCGCGACCGTGGCTCCCGAGGCGCCGAGCGCGCCACGGTGCGCCGCCGCGTCGACCCCGTACGCGCCACCGGAGACGACGACCCAGCCGCGCTCGGCCAGCCCAGCCCCGAGGCTCGCACTTATCCGCACCCCGTACTCCGTGCACGCCCGCGCTCCCACCACGGCCACCGAGCGCAGCGCCCACATGCGCAGGCTCGCCCCGCCCCGCAGCCACAGCCCGACGGGCCGCGCGTCCCCCAGATCGTCCAACTGTCCCGGCCACTCGGCGTCCCCCGGGCACACGAAGCGCCCTCCGAGTCCTTCCAGCCGCGCCAAGTCCCGCTCCGGCGGCGGCGTTTCACGCGCTCTCGCGAGAAGCCCGGCCCAGCGCTCGGCCCGCACCCCAGGCATCGGCGGCGGCTCGTCGCCTCCCTCGTCCGCCTCGTCGATCCGCCGCACGGTCTCCACCGGCCCGAACTCCCTGAGCCAGCTCCCCGCCACCTCCCAGCCCGGCTCGACGATCCGGGTCAGCCGGGCCCGCGCGAGCCGCACCTCCTCCGGGACGCGCGCCGCTGTCACGAGCCGACTCCGATCGTCATCGGAACCCCGCGCGAGATCCCGGTCCGCAGCTGCAGCGCGAGCGCCACGTCCTGCGCGAAGGGCCGGTCGCGCCCGGCCAGGTCGGCCACGGTCCAGGCCACCCGCAGGACCCGGTCGAGCCCACGCGCGGTCAGGAAGCCGCGCTCCAGATCCAGTTCCGCCTCGTCCAGGGCGCCGGGTGCGGCTGGCCAGCGCGTACGCAGGGCGTGCCCCGGCACTTCGCTGTTGGTCCGCCAGGGGGTCTCCGCGAGCCGTGCCGCTGCCCGCTCCCGCGCTGCCCGCACCCGGTCGGCGACGACTTGGGTGCTCTCGCCCCGGGGCCCGTGACCGGCCAGTTCATTACGGGTGACGGCATCCACCTCGACCCGCAGATCGACCCGGTCGAGGAGCGGCCCGGAGAGCCGCGACTGATAGCGCCGCACGGCGGCCGGCGGGCAGTCGCACTCACCGCCCAGGGCCCGGTACTGCCCACAGGGGCAGGGGTTCGCAGCCAGTGCCAGCAGAAAACGCGCGGGCAGCCGTACCACTCCGGCGCTGCGGGCGATCACCACGTGCCCCGCCTCGAGCGGCTGGCGCAGGGCGTCGAGCGCCTGGCCACTGAATTCGGGCGCCTCGTCCAGGAACAGCACTCCTCTGTGGGACAGCGACACGGCTCCCGGTCGCGCCGTCCCGGGCCCGCCTCCGACCAGGGACTGCATGGTCGCCGAGTGGTGGGGTGCGCAGTACGGCGCACGGTCGATCATCGAGGTGCCCGGAGGCAGCATGCCGGCCACCGAGTGGATCGCCGTGACCTCCAGGGACTCCTGGCGGGTGAGCGGCGGCAGGACGGCCGGCAGCCGCTCCGCGAGCATCGTCTTGCCCGCGCCGGGCGGGCCGGAGAGCATCACGTGGTGTCCGCCCGCGGCGGCGACCTCGATCGCGGTGCGGGCGGACATCTGTCCGACAACGTCGGCCAGGTCGAAGCTGTGTCCCTCGTGCGGCGGCCCGCCGAGCCCCATGCCCGCGCCGCCGCCCGGCATGCTCAGGCCGGAGAGCATCGGATCGGGGCGTCCTCGCTCGTCCGGGTCCTCGTCCGGCACCGGCTCATCCGTGAGTACCGCGATGAGCTGGCGCAGGCTGCGGACCCCGAGGACGGAGACGCCCGGCACCAGAGTCGCCTCGCCGACCGTGCACTCGGGGACCACCACCTGCTCGTACCCGGCGCCGGCCGCGGCGAGGACGGCCGGCAGCACGCCTGGCACCGGCCGCACCCGCCCGTCGAGCCCCAGCTCCCCGATCATCACGATGTCGGCGAGGACCCGCGGATCGATCCGCTCGGCCGCTCCGAGTACGGCGCAGGCCACAGCAAGATCAAATCCACTGCCGCTTTTGGGTACGGAGGCGGGGCTGAGCCCCACCGTGAGCTTCTTCTGCGGCCAGTCCGCCCCGGAGTTGACCACCGCTGCCCTGACCCGGTCGCGGCTCTCGACGAGGCTCTTGTCGGGCAGGCCCACGAGGGTGAAGGCGGCGATGCCCGGCTCCAGGTCCGCCTGTACCTCGACGACGACGCCCTCGACGCCGACCAGGGCCACGGAACACGTACGCGCGAATCCCATCAGGACACCCCCCGCACGTGCTCGACGCACGGAGCTCCGCGCTCCGGCAGCACGACGCCGACCAGATCGATCCGGACGCCGCCGGGTGGCGCTCCCCCGTGCTCCTGCACCCACCGCTCCGCGAGCTGCCGCAGCCGCCGGGCTTTGACCGGAGTGATCGCGGCCATGGGGTGCTCGAAGGCCGCGCCCTCCTTGCCGTGTCCCCTGCGGGTCTTGACCTCGCAAACGACGATCGCGTCGCCGTCCCGCGCCACGATGTCGAGCTCGCCCGTTCGGCCCGCGCGCCAGTTCCTCGCGAGCACCGTCATCCCGGCGTCGGTCAGCCGCCTCGCGGCCAGATCCTCGCCGTACTTTCCCATCGCGCCCCGTGCGTTCACGTCGGCACCACCTCCGACACCCACGCTGACGCACGGGCTCTCACGAAGTGGATCTTGGTGAACTACTCACGGGTTGTGGAAAACCCCGTCGCCCGCCAGGGGCGTTTGCCGAGCATTTTCGGCCCGCCTCAGCTGCCCGGGAGCTCCAAGTCGCTCTTGTTGAGCTCCTCGATGTTCACGTCCTTGAACGTGAGGACGCGCACCTGCTTGACGAACCGGGCGGGCCGATACATGTCCCAGACCCACGCATCCGCCATCGAGACCTCGAAAAACACCTCGCCCTGAACCGAGTGCACCTGCATCTCGTAGTCATTGGTGAGGTAAAAACGCCGCTCGGTCTCGATCACGTATTTGAACAGCCCGACGACATCGCGGTACTCCCGGTAGAGCTTCAGCTCCATCTCGGTCTCGTACTTCTCGAGGTCCTCGGCGCTCATGGCATGTTCCCCTTCAGCCGTGCGTCCCCCTATTGTGCGCCAGCCCCTGGGACCTCTAGACGATTTCCGTGTCGAGGACCAGCGGTCGGCTCGGGGGACCTTCGTCGAGCAGCCGGTTCAGCAGCTCGACGAGTCTGGTCGGATACACCGTCTCATGCGCCTCGGCCAGTTCCCGGTACGTCCACCAGCGCGCTCCGGCGACGCTGCGACGTTCCAGGTCGGTCAGGCCGCTCTCGTTGATCTCCGGCCGTGCCCCCTTGGCGGTCGTTCGAGCCAGGAAGTACCACTCGTCCTGGTCCCAGCGCCGCCCGTCGAACGGGAACGAGCAGATCCGCTGCCACAGCACGGGTCCCAGCTCCACGTCGGTGATGCCGGTCTCCTCTGCGAGTTCCCGCAGCGCCGCCTGTTCACGCGTCTCATCGCCCTCCAGGCCACCGCCCGGCGTGAACCACCAGTCGTCCGCGCTGTCATCGGGCTCATGCCCGTGCAGCAGCAGAACGCGCCCGTCCGGGTCGAGCAGCACGACCCGGGCCACCTTGCGCAGTTCGGGGCCGAGCTCAGGCACGAACCGGCTCCGCGGCCCTCGTCCGGGGCCGCTTCGACCGCTTGGCGATCGGCCCGTACGCCGCCCCGGCGAGCACCAGGACCGCGCCCGCGATCACGGCTGTCAGGACCAGCTTGAGGGGACCCGGCTGAGAGATCCCTCCGGGCAGCGCTTCGAATCCGGTGGGCTTCGCCAGCATGCCGTCCAGCGGCCAGGCCACCGCGTCCACGCGGGCCCGCACGGCGCCGCGCTCCACCGAGCCGTGATCGGCGTCGCCGAGGTGGACACTGGAGTCCAGGGATCCGCTGCGCTCGTCTCCGAGCAGGAACAGCCGGCCCTTCGGGACGGTCGTGGATTTGATGCCGGTGAGCGACACACTCTTGCCGGCCGGAAGATACGGTTCAGCGATCTTCTGCCCGTTGATGGTCAGTTTGCCGTCCGTGCAGCAGGCGACCTTGTCGCCGCCGATGCCGACGACACGCTTGACCATCGGCAGCTCGCCCCAGCTGGCCTCCTGGAAGACGACGACGTCACCGCGCTTGACCTCGCTGCCGTCGATCCGCTGCGCGAGGACCCGGTCGCCCGCGCCGATCGTCGGCGTCATCGAGTCGGTGGGCACCGTGTACGGCTGGTAGACGATGGCGCCCCATACGAATCCGCCGAGGAACAGCACACAGCCGAGGGCCACGGCTATGCCCGACAGCGTGCTGCCGACCCGGCCGTGGCCCTCGTCCGTACGACGTGTCCTGCTCATCCCAGTTGCTCCCCGCGTTGGAGAAATCGATCCCCGCGGTCCGGCCTCGGAACGGCACGGACCACGGAAGATCGGCGATCTGGGACGGCACCCTACCCGGCGGTACCGGTCGCAGAAACCCTGGTGTTCCCGTCGGTAAGGCGCTGGTTGATCTTGCGCCTGCGCCACAGGACCAACGGCACCGCGCCCGCGAGGCCGAGCGCGCCCGGAGCCGCGCTCGCCGCGGCGTTGATGCCCGACTGGTCGAAGGTGTCCGGCACCGGCAGGGTCGACCAGTGCGTGGGCGGCCAGGCGACGACGATGGCCCGACCCACGACGTTGCCGACCGGCACGAAGCCGTCGTTCGCGTCGTTCTGGTGGTACCGGGAGTCCGCCGAGTCCTGGCGGTGGTCACCCATGACCCAAACTTTGCCGTCGGGAACCTTCACCTTGAAGGTTCCGCCCGCGTTGTCGGCACTGCACGGGGTGTTGCCCGCGTACACGTACGGCTCGTTGAGCGCCTTGCCGTTGACCTTGAGCGGGCCCGTGCCCTTGCATTCGATGGTGTCACCGCCGACGCCGACCACGCGCTTGATGAGGTCCTTCTCGTTGGCGGACGGCATCAGACCGACCCAGCTGAGGACCTGCTGCACCGCGTTCGGCTCCGCGGTCGGCTCGCCCTCCAGCCACCCGTCCGGGTCGTGGAACACGATGACCTCGCCACGCTCGGGCTCCGAGCCGAACCACGGGGTGAGCTTGTCGACGAGCACGCGGTCGCCGATCTGCAGCGTGTTCTCCATGGAAGCCGACGGGATCGAGAACGCCTGGACCAGGAAAGTCTTGATCACCAGAGCGAGGACGAGGGCGATGATGATGAGGAGCGGCAGCTCCTTCCAGAAGGAGCGGGGCTTCTTCTGCCTGCTCGCCGCCTCGTCGCTGCCGGATCCCGCCTCGCCCGCGGGTGCCCGCTCCACCGCGTCACCGTCCTCGGGAACGCGGTCCGTCACGGCCGGACTCGCCGCGTCGTCGGATCGCCCGGGCTGCTCTTCGGGCCCATGCCCTGACCGTGCGCCGACCGCCAAGTCCCCCACATCCACTCCTCACTCCGTGCCGCTGCCTGATCCCTACGCGATGCAGGCCCACCATTCCCATAACGAGCGGGAGTTCCGCAGGGGTCGGGAGGGGGATCAATCCGTCCGAATCCGATGCCATCGAACTCGATCCGGCGCTGTTCGCAGTGGCCAGCCTATGCGACGTACCGGGGGCCGCGGTCGACCCGGAGCCACGCGGGTCGGCCACCGCCGCGAACGTGTCCGGCTCCCCGAGCCCGGACCAGTGCCCGACGGGCCACACGATCCATCTGGCGCGGCCCACAACGGACTTCTCGGAGACGGTCCCGTTGAACTTCTCGGTGAGGTGATAGCGCGAGTCCGCCGAGTTGGCGCGGTGGTCCCCCATCACGAACAGCCGCCCCTCGGGCACCTTCACCGAGAAGTCGAACTTGGAGGGGGCATTGCCCGGGTGGATGTACGAAGTCTCGTTCAGCGGCGTCCCGTTGACCGTGACGCGCCCCTTGTCGTCACAGCACTTCACGGTGTCGCCGCCGACTCCGACGACCCGCTTGATGAGATCGCGCTCGTTGTCGGACGGCAGCAGCCCGATCCAGGTGAGGCCCGTCTTGATCTGCTTGACGCCGACAGGGGCGTCCTTCGTCTGGCCGGTCTCCTGCTCGAGCCACTTGCCGGGGTCCCGGAAGACGACGACATCACCGCGCTGGACCTTCGCGCCGAACCACGGGGTGAGCTTGTCGACGACGACCCGGTCACCGATCTTGATCGTCTGCTCCATCGAGCCCGACGGGATCACGAAGGCCTGTACGAGGAACGTCTTCAGGACAAGGGCTATCAGCAGGGCCACGCCTATGAGGAGGGGTATCTCCTTGATCGCGGAGCGCCTTCTGCGTCGCTTCACCTTGCGGGCGAGCTTGCGTCGCTCGGCACGACCGGGCAACGGCTGGCCGCTGGTGGGTCGGCTCCCGGTGGGCAGTTGCTCGTCGGAGTGCTGACCGGAGCGGTCCTTGCCGCGCCTACCCATGGGCACCGCCGGGTGCGGGCACGCGCGCGTAGACGTCGGCACGTGACAAGGAGTGCCAGTGTCCGGCAGGCCAGCCGATCCACTGCGCCTTTCCGATCACCTGGTCCACGGGGACGAAGCCGCCCCCTGGCGCGCCCAAGTAGTCACGGGAGTCACGGGAGTCGCTGCGATGGTCGCCCAGGAGAAAGAGGGAGCCGTCGGGAACCACGATGTCGAACGGCACTTCCGAAGGAGCGTCCCCCGCGTGCAACAAGGAGCGCTCGTCCACGGACCGCCCGTTCACCTCGATCCACCCCTTGCTGTCGCAGCAGGTCACACGGTCTCCCCCCACACCGACCACGCGCTTGATGTAGTCGGCGTTCCCGAAGTACCCGCTGCCGTCGAAGACCACGACGTCTCCCCGCCTCGGTTCGGCACCGAAACGGTACGCCACCTTATTTACGAGAACGCGGTCCCCGACCCTCAACGTGGTCTCCATCGAACCGCTGGGGATCTGGAAGGGCTGCATCACGAAGATGCCGAAGGCCCACAGGAACACCAGGCACACAAGCAGCGTGAGTGTGACCCGGCCGCCGGGCAGCCAGGCGGCGACCCCGGACAGCAAAGAGGAGCGCGACCGGTCCTCCTCGCCCGCTGAGGTGCTCTCTGAGGGCTCGGAGGAGCGATCGCGCTCCACATGCTGTGCTTCGGTGTCCATCGAGGCCAGATGCTATCCGGCCGCGCTGTGACTCCGTCCGCGAGTGGTGCTCTCGCGGGCGCGAGATCAGTTCTCGCGCTTCTCCTTGATCTTCGCGGCCTTACCGCGCAGCTCGCGCAGGTAGTACAGCTTGGCGCGGCGGACGTCACCCTTGGTGACGAGCTCGATCTTCTCGACGATCGGCGTGTGCACCGGGAAGGTGCGCTCGACGCCGACGGAGAAGGAGACCTTGCGGACCGTGAAGGTCTCGCGGACGCCGGCGCCCTGGCGGCGGATGACTACGCCCTTGAACTGCTGCACACGGGAGCGGTTGCCCTCGATGACGCGGACGTGGACGTTGACGGTGTCACCCGGGCGGAAGGCCGGGAGGTCGCTGCGCAGCGACGCGGCGTCGACGGAGTCGAGCAGGTGAGTCATGATCGTCTGCTTTCTTCACCGATGCCACAGGTCATCGGTGGGAGGGTATGCGATGAGTTTCGGTAGCTGATCGCGTCGGGCTCGGCGTCGTTCCCCCTGTGGCAGGGGCGCAGGCTGGACGTACAGCGGCGGCCTATTCTTCCACGGCTTCGGGCGTTGGCCCAAATCGCCCGTCGGGACCGGGCCGCCAGCCCAGGATCGAGAGCATTTCCCGGTCCTTCTTGTCGAAGGCCTTCGGATCCGTGCGCTCGACCAGGTCGGGCCGGTTGCGCACGGTGCGGCGCAGCGCCTCGTCGCGGCGCCAGCGCGCGATCTTGCCGTGGTGACCGCTGAGCAGCACGTCCGGGATGTCCCGGCCACGCCACTCGGGCGGCTTGGTGTAGACGGGGCCTTCCAGGAGGTTCGCCATGACGCCGGGCGCGAAGGAGTCGTCCTGGTGCGAGGCGGCATTGCCGAGGACGCCGGGCAGCAGCCGGGCGACGGCCTCCGTGATGACCAGCACCGCGGCTTCGCCGCCCGCGAGGACGTAGTCACCGATGGAGACTTCGTAGACCGGCATACGGGTCGCGTACTCGTCGATGACGCGACGGTCGATGCCCTCGTAGCGTGCGGGCGTGAAGACCAGCCAGGGGCGCTCGGAGAGCTCCACGGCGAGTTCCTGGGTGAAGGGGCGCCCGCTGGGCGTGGGGACGACCAGGACGGGCCCCTGGGCCCCGTTCTCGTACCCGTCGGCCAGTACGTCGTCGAGGGCGTCGCCCCACGGTTCGGTCTTCATGACCATGCCGGGGCCGCCGCCGTAGGGCGTGTCGTCGACCGTGTTGTGCCGGTCGTACGTCCACTCCCTCAAGTCGTGCAGACGCACGTCGAGTTGACCGCGCGCGCGTGCCTTGCCGACGAGGGAGACGTTCAGCGGTTCGAGGTACTCGGGGAAGATCGTGACGACGTCGAGCCTCATGCGGACTCGTCCTCGGCCGCGTCGCGCTCGGAGACGATCTCCGCCTGGTCGTCGATGAGGCCGGGCGGCGGGGTGATGATCGCCTTCTGCTCCTCGAGGTCGATCTCGGTGACGATCTCCTCGACGAACGGGATCATGACCTCGCTGCCGTCGGGCCGCTCCACGATGAACAGGTCCTGCGAGGGCAGGTGCGAGATCTCCGTGATGCGCCCTACCTCGATGCCGTCGGCGGTGACGACGTCGAGGTCCATGAGCTGGTGGTCGTAGAACTCTTCCGGGTCCTCCGGCAGCTCCTCCGGGTCGACCTGGGCGATCAGGAGCGTATTGCGCAGCGCCTCCGCCCCGGTCCGGTCGTGGACGCCCTCGAAGCGCAGCAGCAGCCGGCCGCTGTGGACACGTCCGGACGCGATGGTGAGCGGTCCAGTGGCGGCGGGGTCGGTGGCGAGCACCGCACCGGGGCCGAGCCGCAGCTCGGGCTCGTCGGTGCGCACCTCGACGGTGACGTCGCCCTTGATGCCGTGGGCGCGGCCGATGCGCCCGACTACCAACTGCACGATCGGTAACTCTCCTGTCATACGACTAGGGCCGGGGACGGCCCGTAAGCCCTCCCCGGCCCGAGCCGGTGTTCAACTTGTTCAGCGAGCCTGGTCGACGTCGACGAGGTCGACGCGGACACCGCGGCCGCCGATGGCGCCCACGACAGTACGCAGAGCACGCGCGGTGCGGCCGTTACGACCGATCACCTTGCCGAGGTCGTCGGGGTGGACCCGGACCTCGAGAACGCGCCCACGCCGCAGGTTGCGCGAGGCGACCTGCACATCGTCGGGGTTGTCGACAATGCCTTTCACGAGGTGCTCAAGAGCCTCCTCGAGCATGCTCAGGCCTCGGTCGACTCGGACGCAGCGGCCTCGGCCGTGTCGTCCTTCTTCTCAGCCTTCTTCTTCTGGGTGATGGCCTCACCCTTGGGCTCGTCGGCCGTGGCGAGCGCCTCGAAGGAGGGGCGGGCCTTCTTCGGCTCGGCGACCTTCAGCGGCTCCGGGGCCGGCAGACCCTTGTGCTTCTGCCAGTCGCCGGTGAGCTTCAGGATGGCCATGACCGGCTCGGTCGGCTGTGCGCCGACACCCAGCCAGTACTGCGCGCGCTCCGAGTCGACCTCGATGCGCGACGGGTTCTGCACCGGGTGGTACAGGCCGATCTCCTCGATGGCCCGGCCATCACGGCGGGTACGGGAGTCGGCGACGACGATGCGGTAGTGAGGCGCGCGGATCTTGCCCAGACGCTTCAGCTTGATCTTGACTGCCACGGAAGTGGTGTCTCCTGGTCTTGACGTGGGTGGGCACGGCGAGATTGCCGCGTGGGGTTGCGGTACCCGAGTGCCCGATGGACGCGTCAGCCGGAGGAGAGAGGGGTCCTATGCGACTGTCGAGTACAGCTAGCCATTGTGCCATACGCCGCCGGGCGGCCGAACCTCCCCCAGGCTCTCAACTGCGCTCGAGCGGGAAAGGGCCCTTCGGCCGCCCCACCAGTCACCGGGCAGTTAGCCCACTGCGGCTCCGACGACCTCCGGGATGCGGAACGGCTTGCCGCACCCGCCGCACATGATCGGGGCCTGGGCGAGCACCGACGGTACGACGCGGACATTGCGGCCGCAGTCGCAGACGGCCTTGACGCGGACACCGCCCCCGGAGGATCCGTGCCGCGCGGCCGGGCCGCGGAAACTGCGCTTGGTGTCCGCGGCGGTCGCTACGGTGTGCGCCTTGAGGGCGTGCTGCAGTCGCTCGATCGTCTGCCGGTAACGCTGCTTCGCCTCGGAGTTGAGCGTGACCAGTGAGAAGCCACTACTGGGGTGCGGTTCCTCGGGGTGGTCGAGGCCCAACTCCTCGGCGATGGCCAGGAATCTGCGGTTGTGGTATCGACCAGCGCGCGATGTGTCGCGGATTCCGCGCGCGGCGGCGATGCCGTGGACTGCCTCATGGAGGAGTCGCTCGAAGGAGAGCTCGTGTCCGCAGGCGGACGACGACTCCCCGATCAGGGATTCGGGCGCGGCAAGATCCGGCAGTTCGGGGTGGTGCCGCTGAATGTCGGCCCACGCCCCTGCCAGCTCTGCGGCGAGAACAGGTGGTGTCGTGCTCACGTCGTGACAACGAGCCGGGGTGCCTCTGTGTTCCTATTCCGGGGCATCCCAAATATTTTGCACGTACCAGTCAGTTGCCGCTCATGCATCCGGACGAGGGCGGGTGCGCTGATCTGCGGAGAAGCCACACAGCTCACACCAAGGTGGTGCGTAGCAACACGTACGCCCCGGCGCGTAGAAGACTCGCTCGCGCCGGGGCGTACGTATCAGTCAGTTGCGCAAGAGACGTTTCGGCCTCTTCCGCCTCTTGTGCATGACCAGAGGTCGCTCAGTAGGCGCGTGCCACGACCGCGACGTTACCGGGCGCGTCATCGGCGTCGGGCACCGCCCCGTCCGCGGCGAGCAGACACCGTACGGACACCGCGTGCTCGGCGAGCTTCGCCTCGCCCGCCTCGCCGAGGGTTGCCCACGGGATGCGCGCCCAGCCACCGGCGGCGGCCGCCTCGATGGCCTCGTCGATGGTCGCGACGTCGCTGGTCCGGGATTCACGGCGCTCACGTGACTCCTTGAGGAGCAGCGCTTGGTCCTCTTCGAGGACGGTGGGCAGCAACCCGGCCAGGGCGTCCACGGACACGGCTTCTTTGCCGCCGGCGATGCGGCGGGCGAGCATGGCGGTGCCGTTCTCCAGGTCGCGGGGTCCGACCTCGACGCGCACGGGAACGCCCTTCAGCTCCCAGTCGACCGCGCGGCGTCCGAAGGGCGTGTCCGTACGGTCGTCGACCTGGACACGGAGACCCACCGCCTTCAAGGCGTCGCCGATCTCGCGGACCTTGGCGAGAACGGCCTCGTCGCCCTTGATCGCGAGCACCACGACCTGGATGGGGGCGAGCCGGGGCGGCACCCGCAGTCCGTGGTCGTCGCCGTGCATCATCACCAGGGCGCCGATCATGCGTGTCGTCGAGCCCCAGGAGGTCTGCCAGACCAGTTCCTGCTTGCCCTCCTTGGACAGGTACTGGGTGTGGAACGCCTTGGCGAAGTTCTGGCCGAGTTCGTGACTGGTGCCCATCTGGAGGGCCTTGCCGTCACCCATCATTCCTTCGAGGGTGAGGGTGTTGATGGCACCCGCGAAACGCTCCTTGGGCGTCTTGCGCCCCAGGATGACGTCCATCGCGAGAACGTTCTCCATGAAGTCCGCGTAAACGTCCCGGTGGATGCGTGCCGCGAAGTCGCGCGCCTCTTCGCGCGTCGCGTGCGCCGTGTGGCCTTCCTGCCACAGGAACTCCGTCGTGCGCAGGAAGAGCCGCGGGCGCAGCTCCCAACGCACCACATTGGCCCACTGGTTGATGAGGAGCGGGAGGTCGCGGTAGCTCTGGACCCACTTGGAGAAGTACTCGTTGACGATCATCTCCGAGGTGGGGCGGACGACGGCGGGCTCTTCGAGCTCCTTGCCGCCGCCGTGGGTGACCACGGCGAGTTCGGGCGCGAAGCCCTCGACGTGGTCGGCTTCCCTGGCCAGGTAGGACTGCGGGATGAGGAGCGGGAAGTACGCGTTCTGCGTGCCCGTCTCCTTGATGCGTGCGTCCATGTCCTGCTGCATCCGCTCCCACAGGCCGTAGCCGTACGGTCGGATGACCATCGTGCCGCGCACCGGCCCGTTGTCGGCCAGTTCGGCCTTGGAGATCAGGTCCTGGTACCAGCGCGGGAAGTCTTCCGCCTGGGGCGTGAGAACAGGTGCTTTGGCCATGTCGCGCATGCTACGGCGCGGGCATGGGCGCACGGGAATCCTTTTCGCCCGGATGCAGGCACCCGCCCGCGGACCGTTTTCCGGGGGCGCACGACGGTGCACGCGGGCATTGTCGGCACACCTGCCAAACACCCCCTAGACGTGACGGACGATGCGGAGTTCTCTGGCATACGGGGGGATTGCGAGCAGCGCGCGAACACGGTCGACACACCACAGCGACAACTCTCGGCATCTCTCGGCGGATTGGGGCACTTTCGATGACACCTACGCTCGTGCGGCGACTCCTCCCCCACGCGGCCCGTGGGCCGCGCGCGGATCTGTGGGCACGCGCGCGTGACTGGTCAGAGATTCAGGAGCGGATGCTGGCACCTGTCTACGAAGCTGTGTACGAGCGGCTGGAGGTCGGCTCGGGCACCCGGCTGCTGGGCCTGGGCTGCGGTTCCGGCCTGGCCTTGCTTCTGGCGGCCTCGCGGGGCGCCACGGTGACAGGCGTCGAGTCCGCGGAGCCCGAGCGTCTGGCACTCGCCCGGGACCGCTTGCTGCCCGCTGCCGGGAAGCGGCGCAAGCCCACGGTCGCCCGATTGACGGACGGCGGCGCGGACGGCATCACCGTGGCCGAGCCGGGCGACCCCCCGTACAACCTGATCACCGCCTTCCAGCCGATCGGCTGCACCGCGGGGGACTCGGACGGTCTGTCCGCGCTTCTGGAGAGCGCGGCGCCGTTGGCGCAGCGGGGGGCTCCCGTGGTCCTCGTCGGATGGGGTCCTCCGGAGCGTTGCACCGCGTCGGCCGTCCTACGGGTGGCCACGAAGCTCGCTGACCCTCTACGTAGTACGGGCAGTTGGCGGCCCGCTCTGCGGGACGACCTGGAAGAGGTGGCGCACCGGGCGGGGCTGCGGCCCGACGGCTCGGGACGCGTGGCGTGCCCCTTCGGGTACGCGGACACGGAGAGCGCGGTGCGTGGCCTGCTGTCCACGGGCCTGTTCGACGCGGCCGTGAGCGCGACGGATCTGGCGCAGGTGGACAAGGAGGTGACCGAGGCGCTGCAACCGTATGCGCGCCCGGACGGCACCGTATGGATGCCCAATGTCTTCAGGTACTTGATTGCCCGTACGCCGTGAACTGAGCGTTTAACGCGCCCAGTTCAGTCCTTAAAGAGGCGAGTGATGCCGGCGACCCGGTATGCGTGCGCCTCTTCCAGGGTCTCGTTCTCCAGTAGCGCGGCCGCCAGCGCGTCGAGCTTGTCGCGGTTCTCGCGCAGCTTGTCGCACGCTTCCTGGTAACACTCGTCCACGATGCGGCGCATCTCGCCGTCGATCGTGTCGAGGGTTTCGGGTGCGGCGGCGAGTCCGTACGCCTGCTGGGCGTCGTTCGGGAGGGCCGACAGGCGGCCGACCTTCTCGCTCATGCCCCAGCGGGCGACCATGCCGCGGGCGATGTTGGTGACCTGTTCGAGGTCGTTCTCGGCACCGGTGGTGATGACTCCGTAGACGACCTGTTCGGCTGCCATGCCTCCGAGGGCACCGATGATGCGGCCGCGCAGGTACTCCTCCGTGTACGCGTACTTGTCGGCGTCCGGAGTGGACAGCGTCACACCCAGGGCCCTGCCGCGCGGCACGATCGTGATCTTGCGGACCGGGTCGGCGCCGGGCTGGAGCATGCCCAGGAGGGCGTGACCGCTCTCGTGGTAGGCGGTGCGGCGGCGCTCCTCGTCGGGCATCACCAGGGGCCGCTCAGCGCCGAGCTGGACCTTTTCGAGCGCTTCGGAGAGGTCGGTCTGGGTGACCTGCTCCTGCTTGCGCTTGACGGCGAGGAGGGCGGCTTCGTTGGTGAGGTTGGCGAGGTCCGCACCGGTCATACCCGGTGTCGTACGCGCGACCTGGGCGAGGTCCACGTCGGAGGCGAGCGGGATCTCACGCGAGTGGATCTTCAGGATGGCCTCACGGCCGCCGCGGTCGGGCGGCGAGACGTTGACCATGCGGTCGAAGCGGCCCGGCCGGGTGAGGGCCGGGTCGAGGACGTCGGCGCGGTTGGTCGCGGCGATGACGATGACACCCTCGGAGCCGGTGAATCCGTCCATCTCGGTGAGGATCTGGTTCAGGGTCTGCTCGCGCTCGTCGTGGCCGCCCATACCGCTGCCGCCGCCCCGCGCCCTGCCGATGGTGTCGATCTCGTCGATGAAGATGATCGACGGGGCCACCTTGCGGGCCTCGGCGAAGAGCTCCCGGACACGCGAGGCGCCGACGCCGACGATCATTTCGATGAACTCGGAGGCGGAGGCCGAGAAGAACGGCACACCGGCCTCACCCGCGACCGCGCGCGCGAGCAGCGTCTTACCGGTTCCGGGCGGGCCCGCGAGCAGCACGCCGCGCGGCATCCTGGCGCCCATCTTGCGGTAGGCGTCGGGGTTCTTGAGGAAGTCGACGACGTCGTTGAGCTCACCCTCGACCTCGTCGATGCCGGCGACGTCCTCGAAAGTAGTGCGCTTCTTTCCTGGTTCCAACTCGACCGGCTTGGGCGGCTGTTTACGGCCGAGCATGCCGCCCGCGCCGCCCATGCCCTGGCTCATGCGCCGCGCGATGAAGATCCACAGGAAGACGAGGAGCAGCATCGGGGCGAGCGAGATGAGCAGGTTGGACAGGAAGCTGCGCTCCTGGACGACCGGTTCGGCCGTCACGACGACGTCGTGCTTCTCCAGGTTCGACCAGAGGTCGTCGTCGGCGAACGATGGTCGCTGCGTCGTGAATTTCGTGTACTTCTTGCCGTTGCTGTCGCTGCCGTCCGGAGTGGGCTGCTCCTTCTTGAGCTGCCCCTGGATCGCGTCACCCTTGGCATAGATCTTGGTGACGTTGTCGTCGGCGACCTGTTTGCTGAACTCGGTGTACGAGATCGTCGGCTCGTCGCCCTGGTTGAAGAACGACAGCACCAGGTTGGCGATGAGGTAGACGACCAGGGCCGTGAGGATGAGCCCGCCCCAGCCGCCGGGCATCTTGCGCTTGGGCGGCTGCTGGGGCGGCGGCGGGGGCGCGCCCTCGGAGCGCCAGGGCTGATCGGTCCGATCGCGCGGGGGTACGGGGTCAGCCACGCCTGTTCTCCTCCTGCCGTCCGCCGCCGATCGAGCGCCGTCCTGGCCCTTGAGCCTTGGGCCTATGACCGCACAGATCCCGAACCCTTGCCAGTATCCAGAATCCTGGTTACTGTCTGGATTGTGAACGGTTTCGACGATCGCTTCCTTACGCGCAACGGCCTCGCGGCCCGTCAGCTCGCGGTCCTCCTCATGGGCCACGAGCCGGACACGCGGCTGCCGCGCGTCAAGGACTTCGCCCAGGAGCTGGGCTGCGGGAACGGAACCGTGCAGGCGGCGCTGCGCCTCCTTGAGGAGGCGGGCGGCATCTCCACCGCCGCCCGGGGCCATCTGGGCACCTTCCTGGTCCGCTCGGACCGCGCCATACTGTGGCGGCTCTCCGGACTCGGCACCCTGCTGGCCGCGATGCCGCTCCCCTATTCACGCCGCTACGAAGGTCTGGCCACCGGCTTGCGCGCCGCCTTCGAAGAGGCCGGTACGCCTTTTGCCATCACCTTCATGCGAGGCGCCGGCGATCGTACGGCCGCCCTTCTTGAAGGCAAGGTCGACCTGGTGGTTCTGTCGCGGCTCGCGGCGGACGGGCTGGTCGAGCAGCACAAGGACCAGCTGGCGCTCGTCGCCGATCTGGGACCGGCCACCTACGTAGGCGCTCACGGATTCCTGGTGCGCGAGGGAGCCTCCCTGGACAGCCCCGGCCTGCGGGTCGCGGTCGACCACGCTTCGGAGGACCAGCGCATGCTGGCGGAGCGCGCCTTCGCGGGGCGAAGCGACATCCAGTGGGTCGAGTCGTCGTACATGCAGCTGCGCGACCTGTTCGCGCAGAACCAGGCGGACGCCACCGTCTGGAACCTCGACGAGGTGCAGGGCCGGCTCGGCATGGAAGTGGACGTGCTGCCCCTGGGCGACGAGGTCACCCGGGACCTGGCGCTGCGCAACTCCAGCGCGGCGATCATCAGCAGGACCGAGGGCGCGAAGGCGCTGTCCGCGGTGCGCGACGCCCTCGACCTGTCCCAGGTGGCACAGCTGCAGTCCGAGGTACTGCGAGGCGAGCGCGTTCCTTCGTACTGACACGGGCCGATCGCGGTTCCGCACTTGGGGACCTTCATCCCGGCTCAAAATCCAAAATCCCGGTTACTGTCTCGTTGAGGAGGTCCCATGGACGACCAACTAGCCCTCCGTATCCGGCTGTTCCGCGAGGGCGGCCAAGTCCCACCGGAGGTCGCCGACTTCGTGATCGCGGAGCTGACGGCCCTGGAAACCGAGGGCCGGACCATCACCGAAGAGAGCGCCGGGATGCTGACCAGCCATCTGATGATGGCGCTCACCAGGCTCCTGGGCGGCGCCCCGATCGGGGAGTTCGTCACGGACGAGCAGGTCGCCGCCGAACTCACGGACCACCCCGAGGCGGTGGAGCGCGCCCGCCGCGTCTCCGTCCGGGCGCATGCGGAACTCGGCGCGTCCCTGCCCGAGTCGGAGATCAACTTTCTGGCCCTGCATCTCGCCGTCCTGGCGCAGCAGCCCACCCACTGAGTCCTACGGAAAGAAGGAACCAGCCATGACGAAGATCCTCACCGGCGGCGTCGGCAAGGTCGAAGTGGCGAACACGGTCAAGGAGCTGGGGCTCGACGGCGTCGACATCACGGTCTCCAGCGACATGGACGCGGCGATGAAGCTGCGTGCCGGGCAGGCCGACTACTTCCTGGGCACCTGTCACACCGGCGCCGGCGCCTCCCTCGGCGTGCTCGTCGGCCTGATGGGGCAGGCCGCCTGCCACACCTTCGGCCGCGGCGTGCCGACCGAGAACGAGGTCAACGCCCTGCTGGCGGACGGCAAGAAGGTGTTCGGCTTCTCCATGGACCAGATCGACCGGATCGCCCCGCTGATGGCGCGCGCGATCGCGGCTCGCTCGTAGGCGCACAGGAGACCGCCATGCACACGTCCACGGGCACCGTCCTCGCCGCCGGTGCGAACCTCGACTTCACGCTCGCGCAACAGCTCACCGTGATCGCCCTGTGCGCGCTGACCGCGTTCATCTCGCACATGGCCCTGGCCGTCTTCAACGACGGCGTGCGCCCCTTCATGCTCGACTTCATCCAGGGGCGGTCCACCCGCAGCGCCACCACGGCGGTCTCCTTCGGTCTCTCCGCCGGGTTCATCTTCGGTCTGGGCGCGCCCATGGCCCTGTCCACGGGTGTCCTCAACCCGTGGCTGGTGTTCCTGCCGACCGACATCCTGGGCATCCTGTCGCCCAAGAAGTGGCTCGCGCCGATCCTGGGCGCGGCCTGGGGCGCGGTCGTCGTCTTCGGTCTGAACGGCGCCAACAACCTCGCGCACGACCTGCCCGTCGACTTCCTGACAGCGATGCAGCAGATGTCGACGCCGATCCTGTTCCTGTTCACGCTGTTCCCGGTGCTCGCCATCACCAAGCAGTTCGGCCGCAAGTGGGGCGGGATCGCGGGCGTGGCCGAGCTGGCCCTGGTCATCATGACCATGAAGCTGTGGCCGAACGTCTTCGCCGGTGCCATCGCCATGGCGGTCGGCGTCCTGATGCTGATCTCCCTGGCGATCGCCAAGGACCTCAAGCAGCGCAAGGCCGACCGGGCGAACGAGGTCGAGGAGATCGCCCTCGCCGACGACCCGATGGCTTCCCTGTTCAGCGCGAGCGCGGCCCGGCTGCGCAGGTACCTGCCGCTGTTCATGGTGCTCGGCGCGGGCGTCTGCGTGCTGGCCCAGATGCACATCTTCGGCGGCGGCGAGGCGACCAGCTTCCTGATCGCCAAGGGCCAGTACGGGGAGGCGGCCCAGGTCGACTTCTATCGCGTCTTCGGCTTCATCCCGCTGATCGCGACGACGGCCCTGGCGTCCGGTGCGTACGGCATCGCGGGCTTCACGCTCGTCTACCCCATCGGCTACCTCATGCCGAACCCGTTCGTCGCGGCCGTGGTCGGCGCCCTGGTCTTCGCGGCCGAGGTGCTCGCCCTGTCCTACATCGGCAAGGTCCTCGGCAAGCTGCCGAGTGTGCGCGACTCCTCGGAGCACCTGCGCAGCGCGATCTCCGACACGCTGCAACTGGCCATCCTGTTCGGCTCGTTGATGGCGGCGAACGCGATGGGAGCCGGGCTCGGCATCCTCATCGTGGGCGGGCTGTACCTGCTCAACGAGGCGATGGGCCGGCCGGTCGTGCGGATGGCGGCGGCGCCCGCGGCCGTGATCGTCGGCGGCATCCTGCTCAATGTCCTGTACTGGCTGAACCTGTTCACCCCGCTCAAGACCTGAGCGGCGCGGTCGCCAAGCGCCCCAACGTTTCACTCTCCGTGAAATTCTCCCTCCAATTCGTCACTCTCCGTGGAACTCATGGGGAACGCGAACCGTTGTGGGAGTGAACGGGCCGCCGACCGAGGCCGACAGCACCATCCAACCCGAGTCAGGACGCCGAGCCAGGGCCGGGTCAGGACGCCGGAAAGGAACACGCCCACCATGCACACCACCACCCTTCACACCGTCACGGGACCCCTTTCCTACGAAGCCGTGCGTGGCCCCGTCCTCTCCCATGAGCACCTCGTCCTGGACCTGGACCTCAAGGGCGACGGCGGCGCGATCCTCGACGCGGAGCGGCACAGCACGGCGGTGACCTCCGAACTCGTCTCACTGCGCGATGAGTTCGACCTCTCCCTCGTCATGGAGCTGACCTGTCGCGGGATGGGGCGCGATCCCCGCGCACTCGCCGCGATCGCGAGAGAGTCGGGGGTCGCGGTCGTCGCGGCCACCGGCTGGTACTACGAGCCGTTCCATACGCCGGAGTTGACCTCGGCGAGCGTAGAGGAGCTCGCGTGCAGCCTCGTGCGCGAGATCGAGGACGGCTTCGACGCCACCGGCGTCCGGCCCGGCGTCCTCGGCGAGGTCGGCAGCCACGGTGATGTGCCGAGCGAACCCGAGACCCGTTCGCTGCGTGCCGCCGCCCGGGCCGCCGTCGCCACGGGCCTCTCCGTCGCCACACACGCCCAGCTCGGGCGCGGCGGCCTCGCCCAGCTGGAGCTGCTCACCGCGGAAGGGCTGCCCGCGCACCGCGTCTCCGTCGGTCACCAGGATCTTCTGGACGATCCGGCCGTGCACAAGGAACTCGCGGCGAGCGGTGCGTACGTCGCGTTCGACACGGTCGGCAAGGAGAACTACCAGAGCGACGACACCCGGCTGCGGCTGCTGCTCGGTCTCATCGAGGCGGGCCACGCCGACCGGGCCCTGCTCAGCTGCGACATCTCCCGGCACGGATACCTCGTATCCGAGGGCGGCCAGGGCTACGGGCATCTGTTCCGCTCGTTCCTGCCGCGGCTGCGAGCGGCCGGGGTGGACGACGACCTGATCGACCTGATGACGCGGCGCAATCCCCTGCGCTTCCTGACCGGCGCGAGCACGGAGGAGATCTGATCATGCCTCTCGCGAACTCCCCTTCTCTGCCGATGACCCACCCGCTGGCCACAGTGCCCATCGAAGAGGCGGCGCGGCGCCAGTTCCGTCTTCTGGAGTGCACGGCCGCGCACTTCGAAGGTGCCGAGCTGTTCACCGCGGACGCGGGTGTGGTGCCCGGTCTCGGCCGGCCGAGGACCACCGCCCAGGTGGAAGCCGTGCTCGCCGACTTCTTCGGCGCCGAGGACGCCGCGTTCGTCCAGGGCGCGGGTACGGGTGCGATCCGTGCCGCGCTGAACGCGGCGGTGAGCGCGGGCGACCCGCTGCTCATCCACCGCGCGCCCGTCTACCGCACCACCGGAGTCACCCTGCGCGGCCTCGGCGTACAGACGCACGAGGTCGACTTCAACGACCTCGACGCGCTCCGTACCGCCCTCGGCTCCGGCCGGTTCCGCTGGGCGTACGTGCAGCACACGCGCCAGCGGCTCGCCGACTCGTACGACCCGGGCGAGGTGCTGGCCGCCTGCCGCGCGGCCGGGGTGCGCACGATCGTCGACGACAACTACGCGGTGCTGCGGGTCCCGGCCTCCGGTGTCGAACTGGGCGCCGACGCCTCCTGCTTCTCGCTGTTCAAGCTGCACGGCCCGGAGGGCGTGGGTGTCGTGGTCGGCGCCCGTGACCTCGTCGAGCACGTACGTGCGGACAACTACTCGGGGGGCGGCCAGGTTCAGGGCCACCAGGCGCTCGACGCGCTGCGTGCGCTCACGCACGTGCCGGTGATGTGGGCCCTGCAGTCGAGGGTCGGCGCCGAGGTGGCCGAGCGCCTCGCGGCCGGTGAGGTGCCGGGCGTCGCCGAGGTGCGGCTCGCCAACGCGCAGGACCGCTGCCTGCTGGTGCGGCTGGACCGGCCCGTCGCACGTGAACTGCCCTCTGTGGCAGCGAGATTCGGTGCGGCGCCCTACCCGGTGGGCTCCAACTCGCGGTACGAGATCGCGCCGCTCTTCTACCGCATGTCCAGCTCCGCCCTCGACGACGCCCCGGAACTCGCCGAGTGGACGGTCCGGATCAATCCGATGCGCGCGGGCGCCGACCTGGTCGTCGACATCCTGCGCCGCTCGCTCCACGAACTCAGCAAGGACTGACCGACCGTGTTTCTCGACAGTCTGCTCACCCGCAATCCCGCACTGATCGACGCGGCGGCCGACCTCCATCGGCGCGGCGCGATCCCGCCGGACACCTACGTGATGGACCTCGACGCGATCGAGGGGAACGCGGCCCTGCTCGCCGCGGAGGCAGAGCGGCTCGGCCTGGGCCTCTGGTTCGTCGTCAAGCAGCTCGGGCGCAACCCCGAGCTGATCAAGGCCATCGCCCGGCACATCCCGAAGTACGCCGCCATCGACCCACCCGAGGCCCGCACCCTGCACGCGGCCGGCGCGCAGGCGGGCAACCTCGGGCATCTGGTCCAGATCCCGCACCGCGCGCTGCCCGAGATGCTGGCGTGGCGTCCCGAGACGGTGACTGTGTACGACCTGGCGAACGCGCGGGCCGTGTCCGACGCCGCGCGCGAACTCGGCTTCGTACAACACGTGTTGATCCGCCTCGAAGGGGCGCAGGGGTCCGTCTATCCCGGGCAGGAGGGCGGTGTCCCGCTCGCGGGGACAGACGGGTTCGCCGCGGAGGTGGAGCGGCTTCCCGGGGTGCGGATCGCGGGTGTCACGGCGTTCCCGTGCGTGCTGTGCGACCCGGCCACCGGTATGCCGGCACCCACGCCGAACTTCGAGATCGCCCTCAAGGCGCGCCAAATACTGGCCGCGCGCGGGCACGAGGACCTCAAGCTCAGCGCCCCCAGCGCCACGTCCATGGCGACGCTCCCGCTGCTCGCCGAGCTCGGGGCCACGCACGGCGAGCCCGGCCACTCCCTCACCGGCACCACCCCGCTGCACGCGCGAGACCTCGGCCAGCCGGAGCAGCCCGCCTACGTGTACGTCACGGAGGTGGCGCACACTCTCGCCGACGGCCGGCCCGCGGTCTTCGGGGGCGGCTTCTACGCGCGTTCCCACATCACGTCGGCGCTGCTCCCCCGCACCGGCCTGCGCCTGCCGGTGCAGGCCGCGCCACCGGAGAACATCGACTACTACCGGCTGCTCGACGCTCCCGGGCCCGGTGAGGACGTACGGCCGGGCGACACCGCGCTGCTCGCGTTCCGTACGCAGATCTTCGTGACGCGCTCGACCGTCGCGGTGGTGGCCGGCCTCTCGACCGGGGCGCCCCGGCTCGTCGGGCTGTACGACGCACAAGGGAAGGCCACCTCATGAGCAAGACCGTGATCGTGGTGGTGGACGGATTCGGCGTCGGCGCCATGGCGGACGCGGGGGCGCTGCGCCCCGGCGACCTGGCCGCGGACACCTGTGGACACGTGCTCGACCGGTGCCGGGAGGCGTTCGGCAGACCGCTCCGGCTGCCCGTGCTCGGCGCGCTCGGCCTCGGGCTCGTCCACCCGCACCCCGATCTGGCCCGGCGCACGCACCTGCCGGTGGCGGTGGGACGGGCCGCGCTCGGCTACCCGGGAGCTGACACGTTCGCCGGGCACCAGACGATGATGGGCGCGGACTTCAGCCGGGTGACAGTGGCGCGGCTCGCGGAGCACCTGGACGAGGTGACCCAGGTCCTCACGGACGCGGGCCACCAGGTCGAACTGCTCGACGGAAAGCCCTTGTTGGTCGTCGACGGCGCGGTCCTCGTGCACGACAACCTGGAGGCGGACCCGGGGATCAACTGGAACGCGTCGGGCCGACTCGACGACATCGGCTTCACCGGCATCCTGGCCATCGCCCGTACGGTGCGGGCCGTCGCACCGGTCGCCCGGGTCATCGCGGTGGGTGGCCACGCGGAGAGCCCGCTGGGCACGTATGTCCGCGCGGGCGACGGCAACACGGTGGGGCTGGACACTCCGGCGAGCGGCTTCTACCGCAACGGCGGGCTCCAAGTGCAGCACATGGGCGCCGAGTTGGACCACACCAGGCAGCTGCCGGATCTGGCGGCGCGGGCGGGTATCCCGGTGACGCTCGTCGGCAAGGCGGCGGACATCCTGGCCTGCGAGGCGGCGGTGCGCAGGCCCGCCGTGGACACGGCCGAGGTCCTCACGCACACGCTGGAAGCGGTGCGGGCCGAGGGGGACGCGCTGGTCGTGGCGAACGTGCAGGAGTCGGACCTCGCCGGGCACCAGCAGGACGTCGAGCGCTACGG
Source organism: Streptomyces sp. NPDC050264 (assembly GCF_040655895.1). NCBI lineage: Bacteria > Bacillati > Actinomycetota > Actinomycetes > Kitasatosporales > Streptomycetaceae > Streptomyces > Streptomyces sp. NPDC050264. The sequence continues at coordinate 66,302 of NZ_JBFAKV010000017.1, read as the reverse complement.
ACGGATCCTGGAGCAGGTCGACGCGGGCCTCGCGGCACTGCTGTCCCTGCTGTCGGAGCCCGGCGACCGGCTGATCGTCACGGGCGACCACGGCAACGACCCGACGATCGGCCACGCCTTCCACACGCGCGAGTACGTGCCGGTACTGATCCACCGCCCCGAAGCGCCGGGCCCGGAGCTCCTGCCGGACGCGACGAGTCTGGCCGACGTGGGCGCCACGGCAGCGGCGGCGCTCGGCCTCGACCCGGCGGGCCTGGCCAGTGGCACGGAGATACGCGGGGCCGCCACACGGGCCGCCTGACCACCTCCGTACAGACCTCCGTACAAGGAGTGAGGGGCGCCCGCAGCAGCGAGCGCCCCTCTCCCCTCCGTCTACGGAAAGGTCACCGACCCATGACGTCAGCCCATGAACTTCTTGAACTCGTCGGGGAGTTCGAAGTCCTTGCCGCCCTGCTGGTCGGCGCCGGGCAGCCCCAGCGCGCCGCCGGCCTCAGCGGCGGCCGCACGCCGGGCGGCCTCCTCCTGCTCCTGCTGCTTGCGCTTCATCGGGTTGCCGGAGCGCTGCTTGCCCTTGGCCTTCTTCGCCTGCTTCTTCTGCCGGCCGGCGCCGCCACCCATGCCGGGCATGCCCGGCATCCCGGGCATGCCGCCGCCCTGGGCCATGCGGGACATCATCTTGCGGGCCTCGAAGAACCGCTCGACCAAATTCTTGACCGCGCTGACCTCGACACCGGAACCCTTGGCGATACGGGCGCGACGCGAGCCGTTGATGATCGCTGCGTCGGCGCGCTCGGCCGGGGTCATCGACTTGATGATGGCCGCAGTGCGGTCGACGTCACGCTCGTCGAGGTTGGCGATCTGGTCCTTCATCTGGGCCATCCCCGGCAGCATGCCGAGCAGCTTGGAGATGGAGCCCATCTTCCTGACCTGCTCCATCTGCGCCAGGAAGTCGTCGAGCGTGAAGTCCTGGCCCTTCTTGGAGGCCAGCTTCGAGGCCATCTTCTCGGCCTCTTGCTGCGAGAAGGTCTGCTCGGCCTTCTCGATCAGCGTGAGCATGTCGCCCATGCCGAGAATGCGGGACGCCATGCGGTCCGGGTGGAACGCGTCGAAGTCGTCCAGCTTCTCGCCGTTCGAAGCGAACATGATCTGGCGGCCGGTGACGTGGGCGATCGAGAGCGCCGCACCACCGCGCGCGTCACCGTCGAGCTTCGACAGCACGACACCGTCGAAGCCGACACCGTCGCGGAACGCCTCGGCCGTGTTGACCGCGTCCTGACCGATCATCGCGTCGACGACGAACAGGACCTCGTCCGGCGATACCGCGTCGCGGATGTCCGCGGCCTGCTGCATCAGTTCCTGGTCGATACCCAGGCGGCCGGCGGTGTCGACGATGACGACGTCGAAGACCTTCGACTTCGCGAACTCGATGGAGTCCTTGGCGACCTTGACCGGGTCGCCCACACCATTGCCCGGCTCGGGGGCGTAGATGCCGACGCCGGCCCGCTCGGCGACGACGCTGAGCTGGTTCACGGCGTTCGGGCGCTGCAGGTCACAGGCGACGAGCAGCGGCGAGTGGCCCTGGGACTTGAGCCAGTGGCCGAGCTTGCCCGCGAGGGTCGTCTTACCGGCACCCTGCAGACCCGCGAGCATGATCACGGTGGGCGCGGTCTTGGCGAAGCGCAGGCGTCGGGTCTCGCCACCGAGGATGCCGACGAGCTCCTCATTGACGATCTTGATGACTTGCTGTGCCGGGTTCAGCGCCTGGGAGACCTCGGCACCGGCAGCGCGTTCCTTGACCTGCTTGATGAAGGCGCGGACGACCGGCAGGGCCACGTCGGCTTCCAGCAGGGCGATCCGGATCTCGCGCGCCGTGGCGTCGATGTCCGCCTCGCTGAGGCGACCCTTGCCGCGGAGATTCTTGAATGTCGCTGCGAGGCGATCGGAAAGAGTGTCGAACACGGCGGTCGCGAATCCTCGGGTCGGGTGGCTCTACGGACGGGTGGCCTTCCAGGGTATCGGTCGCGACGGATTGGGTCAGCGCCCCGTCAGGAGCAGGGGGAACCAGGCGCCCGGCCACGTGCCTCCCGCACCCGCAGGCCACCCCTCGGCCGGCTTCGCCCAGAGGCCGTGACGGCCCGCCGCGACCCCCACTTCTCAGCCCCCGGCGGTGCTTGTTTGCAGTGCCTTCTCCAGCGACCGCGCCACCGACACCGCCTCCTGCGACGGCAGCGGCGCCTCATCGGGCCCGGTGACGTAGAAGGCGTCCACGGCGTTGGCGCCCAGCGTGGAGACGTGCGCGGAGCGCACCCGCACGTCGGAGACCTCCAGCGCCCGCCCGATCCGGTGCAGCAGCCCCGGTGCGTCCTGGGCCCGTACCTCGATGACGGTCGCGAGCCGGGAGCCGGCCGACGCCACGGTGACCCGGGGCGGTGGCGCCACCGCGCCGCGCCGGCGCGGGTACGCCGCGTCCCGCTCGGCGAGCCGCGCCGCGATGTCGAGCGAGCCGTCGAGGGCGCGTACGAGATCGGCCCGGAGCCGGGCGGCCTGCGGCAGGGAGCCGTACTCGGCGGCGACCCGCCAGTTCAGCAGCAGGACCGATCGGCCCTCCGGGCGTCCGCCCTCGTCCTTCCGCGGCCGCTGGCCCCATTCGTCGGGCAGCGACAGGGACCGCAGTTCCGCCGTGCGCACGGTCAGCCGGTGCATCGCGAGCACGCCGGCCACCGCCGGGAGCACTCCCGACTGGTCCGGCACGGCGATCAGCAGCTCGACGCCCTGCGGCTCCGGCCCGATCGCCTCGGAGGCGTGCTCCGAAGTGTCCTCCTCGGAAGAGGGCACCGCCTCTGTCTGCGCGCGCAGCGAGAGCACGGGGCCGCCCGTACGGAACGCCTCGACCGCGAGCCGCTCCTGTTCGGCGGTGGGTTCCACGGCGTCGGGAGCGTCGGGGTCGAGGGGCGCGTCCCCGGCGAGCACCGCGGAAACCCGCTTGACCAGGTCGGTCACGAGCGACCCGCGCCACGACGACCACGCGGCGGGGCCCGTGGCCAGGGCGTCCGCCTCCGTCAGCGCGTGCAGCAGCTCCAGCGTCCCCTGCGAGCCGACCGCGTCCGCGACGGCTCGTACGGTCGCCGGGTCCTCCAGATCGCGCCGGGTGGCGGTCTCGATGAGCAGCAGGTGGTGACGGACCAGGGAGGCGAGCACCGCGACATCGGCCCGGTCGAAACCGATCCGGGCCGCTACGTCCCGCGCGATGACCTCGCCCGCGACCGAGTGGTCGCCGGGCCAGCCCTTGCCGATGTCGTGCAGCAGCGCCGCGACGAGCAGCAGGTCGGGCCGCCCGACGCGGCGCGTCAGCTCCGAGGCGCGCACGGCGGTCTCGACGAGGTGCCGGTCGACGGTCCAGGTGTGCACGGCGTTGCGCTGCGGGCGGCAGCGGACCCGCTCCCAGTCGGGCAGCAGGCGCGTGATCAGCCCCTCGGCCTCCAGCGCCTCCCACACCTCGACGGTCGTCCGGCCGGCGCCGAGCAGCGTGACGAGCTGCTCGCGTGCCTCGGCGGGCCAGGGCGTGGGGAGCGGGCGGGCGGCCGCGGCCATCCGCCGCACCGCGTGCAGCGACAGCGGGAGGCCGGCCTGCGCCGCGGCGGCGGCCGCTCGCAGCGGGAGCACCGGGTCCCGCTCGGGGCGGGCCGCCCGCGCGAGCACGACCTCGCCGTCCATCTCGACGACACCCTCGGCGAGCGGCGAGCGCTCCACAGGTGCGGACTTGCCGCCCAGCATGGCCCGCAAGCGGGGACGTACCGAGCGGGACTTGAGCACGCGGCCGACCTCGCGCCAGGTCACGTCGCTCGCGTACGACACCGTGCGGGCCGCCTCGTACACCTGCCGCAGCAGTGTGTCGGCGTCCAGCAGGCCCAGCTCGGCGGCGACCTGGTCCTGTTCCTGGAGGGCGAGCCGGTCGGTGGCGCGGCCCGTCGCCAGATGCAGCGCGTCGCGTACGTCAAGCAGGCGGCGGCGGGCGTCGGCGAGGCCTTCGCGCGGCGCGTCGGCCAGCCACGAGGCGGCGACTGCCCGCAGCGCGGTCGCGTCCCGAAGGCCGCCCCGCGCCTCCTTCAGGTCGGGTTCGAGAAGGTACTGCAGTTCGCCCTGGCGCTCGGCCCGTTCCTCGCACAGCTCGCGCAGTTCGGGCAGGCGCTTGGGTGCCTGGTTGCGCCAGTCCGCGAGGACGGCGGTGCGCAGTCCCGCGGTGAGGCCCAGGTCGCCCGCGAGGTGCCGGGCGTCGAGCAGTCCCAGCTGCACCTTGAGGTCGTCGCCCGCGGTCTTGCGCGCTTCCACGGGGGTGCGCACGGAGTGGTCGAGGGCGAGGCCGAGGTCCCAGACCGGGTACCAGATGCGGTCGGCGAGCGCGGCGACCGCGGCGGGGTCGGCCGAACCGTCGTGCAGGAGCAGCAGGTCGAGGTCGCTGCGCGGGGAGAGTTCACCGCGCCCGTAGCCGCCGACGGCGACCAGCGAGACGCCCCCGCCCGGCGTTCCGGCGCCGAAGAGTTCCGTCAGCCAGTCGTCGGTGAGCTCCGCGAGGGCTGTACGCCGCGGCGGCCCGGACCGCGCCTCTCCTTGGAGGAGGCGCAGCCGGGCCGCCGCGTAGCCGCTGGGTTTGCCGTCCGCTTCTTCGGTCGTTACGTCGTTCACACTCGTCACCCAGCGACTCCCGTTCCGTCCGTCGAATCGGTTACAGCGCGTCCGGTCCGCGTTCGCCGGTCCGGACCCGCACGGCCGTCTCGACGGGGACCGCCCAGACCTTGCCGTCCCCGATCTTGCCTGTTCGTGCCGCCTTCACGACGACATCGATCAGTTGCTCGGCGTCGTCGTCCTCGACCAGTACCTCGATACGGATCTTGGGCACCAGGTCGACGGTGTACTCCGCGCCACGGTAGACCTCGGTGTGGCCGCGCTGGCGGCCGTAACCACTGGCCTCCGTCACCGTCAGCCCCTGGACGCCGAAGGCCTGCAGGGCCTCCTTGATCTCGTCGAGCCGGTGCGGCTTGACGACCGCGGTGATGAGCTTCATGCGTCCACCTTCTTGGAGTCCTGAGCGACCGGGGCGGGCACCGCCGTACGGGCGATGGAGCCGCCGCCCGCGCCGCTGAAGTCGTACGCGGTCTCGGCGTGCTCGACCTGGTCGATGCCCGCGACCTCGTCGTCCTCGCTGACCCGCATGCCCAGCGTCTTGTCGATGAGGAAGGCGAGGATCGCGGAGGCGATGAGCGAGTAGGCCAGGACCCCGCCGACGCCCGCGCACTGCTTCCACAGCTGGGAGAAGGAGTGGTCGCCGTAGAAGACGCCCGTCGCGTCGGACTGGCCGCCGCCGGTGGCGAAGAAGCCGATGAGCAGGGAGCCGGCGATGCCGCCGACCAGGTGGACGCCGACGACGTCGAGCGAGTCGTCGTAGCCGAACTTGTACTTGAGGCCCACGGCCATGGCGCACAGCACACCGGCGATGGCGCCGACGGCGATCGCGCCGAGCGGCGAGACGGCACCACCGGAGGGGGTGATCGCGACGAGACCGGCGACGGCACCGGAGGCGGCGCCCAGCGAGGTGAACGCGCCGTGGCGCAGCTTCTCGTAGATGAGCCAGGCGAGCATGGCGGCGGCGGTGGCGACTTGGGTGTTGATGAACATCAGCGCGCCCACGCCGTCGTCGTTGCCGAGCCACGAACCGGCGTTGAAGCCGAACCAGCCGAACCAGAGCAGACCGGCGCCGAGCATCGTCCACGGCAGCGAGTGCGGCCGCATCGGGTCCTTCTTGAAGCCGACGCGCTTGCCGATGACGAGGATCACACCGAGTGCGGCGGCACCGGCGTTGATGTGCACGGCCGTACCGCCGGCGAAGTCGATGACGCCGAGGTCGAAGGCCCAGCCGCCGGTCCCCCACACCCAGTGCGCGACCGGGAAGTAGACGATCGTGGCCCACAGGGCGATGAACAGGGCCCACGCGGAGAACTTCACGCGGTCCGCGAGGGCACCGCTGATCAGGGCGGGCGTGATGATGGCGAACATCAACTGGAAGACGGCGAAGACATAGATCGGGATGGTGTAGCCGTCCCAGAGCTGGGTCAGCCCGACGCCGCTGAGACCGACGAAGTCGCCGTCCCAGCCGATCAGCGACCCCTTGTCGGTGCCGAACGCGAGAGAGAAGCCGTACAGCACCCACAGGATCGTGACGATCCCGAGGCTGATGAAGCTCATCATCAGCATGTTCAACGTGCTCTTGACGCGGACCATGCCTCCGTAGAAGAAGGCCAGTCCCGGCGTCATGAGCATCACCAGGGCGGAACAGATCAGCATGAAGCCTGTGTTCGCGGCAGAGAGCTTGGGCGCTTCTGCGGCGAGCGTGATGGCGGCTGGTGCCATCGGCGTCTCCTCGTCGTTGGTACGGCCCCGTGCGGGCGAAGCCTGATGCGGTCATGAGGGGTGGCTTATGCGCCAAAAGATTGGCGCAGCGCGGTTTCCGCGGGCGCCCCTCGATGTTTCGCCGCAGTGACGAAGAGGTCGTGGGTGTTACGCGTGCATGAAATGCCGGAGAGCGGCGGTGTCGATCGTTATCGTGACGCAACCGGACGCAGACACGAAAGAACCGGCCGCGGTCTTCCGTCCTCGATGACCTGGCATGGGGGAGCCGAGTCGGGCTGTTGCGGGACGGTCGGCCGCGGCCGGCGTTTATGGGGGTGTCAGACCGCCGCTTCGGCGGTCTCGGGCAGCTGGACGGCCAACTGGTCGGTCAGCTGGATGACTTCGGCGACGTCCCCGAAGTCCCGCACGGCGGTGTCCACGGTCTTGCGGATACGGGTGTTGACCCGCTCGGAGCGCACCTTCCTGGCGATCCCGAGCGCTTGGTCCGCCAAGACCGTGGCCTGCTCGGGCTCCTTCTGGAGCAGGTGCACCGTGGCCATGCCGATCAGGTTCAGTGCGTACGAACGCTGGTGCTCGATGTCCTTGCCAAACAGCTCGACGGCCGTCTGCATCAGCGGCTCGGCCATCGACGCGTAGGTGGGGCTGCGCCCTGCGACGTAGGCGAGATCACGGAAGGAGTGGCTGTTCTCCCCGTGCAGCTCGGCCTCGGAGAAGAAGCGGATCCAGTCGGGGTCCGGGTCGTCCCAGTCGTCGGCGTCGGTGAAGGTGTCCTCGGCCATCCGCACGGCCCGCTTGCACTTGCCGGGCTGCCCCATGTTCGCGTACGCGCGGGCCTCCATCGCATACAGCATGGACTGGGTGCGCGGGCTGGCGCAGTCGCGACTGCCGTACTGGGCGAGGTGCACGAGTTCCAGGGCGTCCTCGGGGCGGCCGAGGTGGATCATCTGCCGGCTCATGCTGCTCAGCACGTACGAGCCCAGCGGCTTGTCGCCCGCTTCCTTGGCGGCGTGCAGGGCGAGCACGAAGTATTTCTGGGCGGTGGGCTGCAGACCCACGTCGTAGCTCATCCAGCCGGCCAGCTCGGCGAGTTCGGCCGCGACCTTGAACAGGCGCTTCGTGGTCTCCTCGGGCTGCGGCTCCTGGAGGAGGTCGGTGACCTCGTGCAGCTGTCCCACGACCGCTTTGCGGCGCAGACCGCCCCCGCACTGGGCGTCCCACTGGCGGAACATGACGGTGGTGGACTCGAGCAGGTCCAGCTCCGGCCTGGACAGCCGGTTCCCCCGGCGCTGGGCGGCGGGATCGGAGGCGGACGCGGACGCGCCGCCGGGGCCCGGCACCAGCCAGCGCTGCATCGGCTCGATGAGCGAGGGCCCGGCGGCGAGCGCGAGCGAGCTGCCGAGGAAGCCGCGGCGCGCCAGCATCAGGTCGCTGCGCGAGAACTCGCCGATGAGCGCGACGGTCTGGGGCCCCGTCCAGGGCAGGTCGACGCCGGACACCGAGGGGGCCTGGTGCGCGGCCCGCAGTCCGAGGTCCTCGACGGCGACCACGCAGCCGAACCGCTCGGAGAACAACTCGCTGAGGATGCGCGGGATCGGCTCGCGCGGGTTCTCCCCGTCGAGCCAGCGCCGCACACGCGAGGTGTCGGTGGAAATGTGGTTCGCACCCAACTGCCGTGCGCGCCGGTTCACTTGACGCGCCAGCTCGCCTTTCGACCAGCCGCTGCGCACGAACCACGAGCCGAGCAGTTCGTTCGGGCGCTTCTCAGCGTTCGTCACGCTTCCGCCGCTGCCGCCCACTGGAACGCCCCCATCCCTGAAGCCATCTACGACACCCAACGCCGAGTCCTGTCGGCCGCTCTTCGCCCGCAAGCCCTATCAGGATGCCGTCAACTACGGCGCCCCGTCCGGCACTTGTCACTCCTCGAACAGGAAACCGAGTTGCCTGCGGCATACCCGCGGCTGCACGCACCCTCAGGGTTCGTGTACCGAAAGTAATCCTACGATCACCCGTCCGGCGAGGGCGAACCGGGAAACGCCACCATTCGCCACCCCTTCGAATGAACTCAGAAGCGGCCCCGCACGATTCACTTGACATAGGACAGCCGGAAGTAGGCGAAACGGTGTGCGCCGGGGCGCGTGCCACCGGGCGCACCACCCCGGATGCGACTCGGCGCCGCCCTGACCACGCGGCGCGCACACTGGGTCACGATCCGATTCCGTCTCGTAACCACCGGCGCGCAGGACCCGTTGGAGGGGGCATGGGCTTCACGATCGGCGGCATTCGCGAGATGCGTTCCGGCTCACGTCGCCGCGGCCGCACATCCGGCCGCGCTTCGGAGTGCACGACGGTGGCGGAGTTCACCGGGCTGTGGGGCTGGGACGTGGTGCCCGGCGCGCGCGCCGCGGGGCCGGACTGCTCCTGCGGCAGGACGAACTGCCCGGCGCCAGGCGCTCATCCGCTCGACCCGGCGGCGGTGGTGCCGGCCGGGGCCACGCTCGGCGAAGTGACCAAGTCCTGGGGGCAGTTCCCCGGCGCCTCGATCCTGCTTCCCGTGGGCCGCGCCTTCGACATCATCGACGTCCCGGAACCGGCGGGCCGTCGCGCCCTGATCCGCCTGGAGCGCATGGGCCTGCCGCTCGGCCCGGTGATCGCCACCCCCGAGGGCCGCGCCCACTTCTTCGTGGCGCCGGGAGCCGCCGCCCACCTCCCGACCCTGCTCTACCGCACGGGCTGGGACGACGCGAGCCTCGACCTGCACGCGCTCGGTCCGGGCACGTACATCACGGCCCCGCCCTCCGACCGCGCGGGCCTGGGCCCGGCGACCTGGTTGCGGGCTCCGTCCCTGGACACGGCGACGCAGCCGCCGCAGGCGCGGCTGCTGTTGGGGACGTTGGCATACGTCGCCCATCGCTCGCCCTGCGCATAAGTTGAGGGGCGGGGAGTCGCGGTCCGATCCCGGCCCGCGACTCCCCGCCCCTCTGCCGAAGGCCCTGAACCGACTACTCCCCGATCAGCGCGTCCACGAACGCCTCGGGCTCGAACGGCGCCAGATCGTCCGCCCCCTCACCGAGACCGACCAGTTTCACCGGCACGCCCAGCTCGCGCTGCACGGCCACGACGATGCCACCCTTGGCCGTACCGTCCAGCTTGGTCAGCACGATGCCGGTGATGTCGACGACCTCGGCGAACACCCGGGCCTGTACGAGCCCGTTCTGCCCCGTCGTGGCGTCGAGCACCAGGAGCACCTCGTCGACCGGCGCGTGCTTCTCCACGACGCGCTTGACCTTGCCGAGCTCGTCCATCAGGCCGGTCTTGGTGTGCAGCCGGCCGGCGGTGTCGATGAGCACGACGTCGGCGCCCACCGCGATGCCTTCCTTCACGGCATCGAAGGCGATGGACGCCGGGTCGCCGCCCTCGGGCCCGCGCACCGTACGCGCGCCGACCCGCTCGCCCCACGTCTGCAGCTGATCGGCGGCGGCGGCACGGAAGGTGTCGGCGGCACCGAGCAAAACGTTCTTGCCGTCGGCGACGAGCACGCGCGCGAGCTTGCCGGTCGTGGTGGTCTTGCCGGTGCCGTTGACCCCGACGACCATCACGATGCCCGGAGTGTCCAGGTTCGAGTCGGTCTTCACCACGCGGTCGAACTCGGGGACGAGCAGCGCAAGGAGCTCCTCGCGCAGCAGCGCGCGCAGTTCCTCCGGGGAGCGCGTGCCGAGCACCTTCACCCGCGCGCGCAGCCGCTCGACGAGCTCCTGGGTGGGCTGCACGCCGACGTCGGCGGTGAGCAGCGTGTCCTCGATCTCCTCCCAGGTGTCCTCGTCGAGGTGCTCACGGGACAGGAGCGTGAGCAGCCCCTTGCCGAGCGCGTTCTGCGAGCGGGAGAGCCGGGTGCGCAGCCGCACCAGGCGGCCCGCGGTCGGCTCCGGGACCTCGATCTCGGGAGCGGCCGGGGCCGGCGGCTCCGCTTCGGTGACCTCCTCGGTGACCGGCTCGGCGACCGGGAGGTCGACCTCCTCGATCGTGCGCCGCGCTTCGTCGCGCGGCGTCTCGGCCTCGTCGCCGACGTGCGGCTCAGTGGGCGGGGCGGCGGTGATGTCGGGCGCCGAGGGCGGCGCGGGCGGCAGCTGCTTCTTCTTGCGACTGCCGACCACGAGCCCGCCGAGCGCGCCGATCACGACCACGGCGATGACTACAGCAAGGATGACGATTTCCATAACTCGTCCAGTATCAGCCATGGGGCTCCGCCGGGGCTGTTCTCGTAAGTTCCTCCAAAGGACAAACGCGTACGGAGGGCATTACTCGGACTAAAGTACGATGGAAGAGGGTGCATCAACGCGCGTAGAGTCCACCGCATCCCCGCCCCACCCCACAGAGGCACGGAACCCACCGCATGAGCAAGACCGCCGAATCCGAAGGCGCCCTGGAGACGCGCGGCATCGAGCCCGTCCCCGGTGCCGAGCGCACCGCCAAGACCCGCGAGCTGTTCCCGACGTGGGTCGCCGCCAACATCAGCGTGCTGCTGCTCACGATGGGCGCGAGCCTGGTCGTGGCGTACAAGCTCAACTTCTGGCAGGCCGTCGTCGTCGCGGTCGCGGCGCCCGTCGTGTCGTACGGCCTCGTCGGCCTGATCGGCATCGCGGGCAAGAGGGGCGGCGCTCCCGGCATGGCCCTGTCCCGTGCGGTCTTCGGTCAGCGCGGCAACCTGCTGCCCGGTTCGCTGATCTGGGTGGCGCGCTGGGGCTGGGAGACGATCAACGCGGTGACGGGTGCGTACGCCGTGCTCACCGTCCTGGACATCCTGTTCGGCATCGAGCAGAACGACGTCCTGGTGATCGTCACGCTGCTGCTCTTCGTGGTCGCCACCTTCGCCATCTCGGGCCTCGGCATCAACGCCGTGCAGAAGTGCAACAAGTACGCGACCTACCTCTTCGGTCTCTTCACGGCACTGGTGCTGATCTTCCTGATCGTCGACACCGACTGGTCGGAGGTCTTCGGCCGGCCCGCGGGCCAGACCTCTCTGATGGTCGCCGGCATCGGCCTGATCGCCGCCGGTGGCGTCAGCTGGATCCCGGCCTCCCCCGACTTCACGCGCTATCTGCCGCGCACCGCCTCCTCCAAGGCGATCGTCCGCAACTCGATCGGCGGCGCCGGCATCGTCGTCCTGCCGATGGTCCTGATGGGCGCCGTCATGGCGGTCTCCACGCCCGACCTGGCCTCGGCCGCCGACCCGGTCTCCTTCCTCGGCGAGATCCTGCCGATGTGGATCGCGGTGCCGTACCTGCTGATCGCCCTGGTCGGCATGTTGCTGATCAACGCCATGTCGATGTATTCGGCCGGCTTCACCGCGCAGACACTCGGCTTCAAGGTCCCGCGCCACTGGGCCGTCTCGGTCAACGCGGTGATCTCGCTGGTCTTCGGCGGCATCCTGATGCTGGTCGCGACGAGCTTCATGGGCTCGTTCATCGCCTTCCTCTCGCTCCTCGCCGTCGCCTTCTCGGCCTGGGTCGGCGTCTTCGGCGCGGACATGTTCACACGCAAGCACTACGACGCCGCCGCCCTCGTCGACACGACCCGCGCCAGCGCGTACTGGTACAAGGGCGGCTTCGCCCCGGCGGCGGTCGCCTCCTGGGCCGTCGGCCTCGGCGCGGGCCTGCTGTTCACCACGTCGGACTGGTTCACGGGACCGCTCGCCTCGAACAACTTCATCGGCGAGTACGGCCTCGGCTGGGTCGTCACCATCGTGGTCTCCGGACTGCTGTACCTGGCGCTGCCGAAGCCCGCGGACACCACCACGGCCCCGGACGAGAGCAAGGAGCCCGCGACCCTGGCCGTCTGACGCTCCGTCAGCTACCGTCCCCCTTCACCCGAGCCCGAGCCCGCGTGAAGGGGGACTTTTTCATGCCCGTCTCCGTCGTACGGTTCAATCTGGTCGACCCCGCCGGTACCCCCGAATCGCTGAGCGTCCGCTACAAAGCGGCGGTCGAGATGGCGGCGTACGCCGACGACCGGGGCGTCGACACGGTGCAGACCGAGGAGCATCACGGCGCCGCGAACAACTGGCTGCCCTCCGCGTTCACCTTCGCGGGCGCTGTCTTCGGCGCCACGCGTCGCATCGCGGTCACCGTCTCCGCGATCATCGGGCCGCTGCACGACCCCCTGCGCCTCGCCGAGGACATCGCCGTACTGGATCTGCTGAGCGGCGGCCGGCTGGTGACCGTGGCCGGGATCGGGTACCGGCCCGAGGAGTACGCGCAGTTCGACGTGGAGTGGAAGCGGCGCGGCAAGCTCCAGGACGAGCTGCTCGACACGTTGCTGAAGGCCTGGACGGGCGAGGAGTTCAGCTTCCGCGGGCGCCGGGTCCGCGTCACCCCGCGCCCGCTCACGCAGCCGCACCCGCTGCTCCTGGTCGGCGGCTCCTCGCAGGCGGCCGCGCGCCGGGCGGCCCGGCTCGGCCTGCCCTTCTTCCCCAGCGCGCATCTGCCGGACCTCGACGCGTACTACAAGGAACGGCTCGCCGAGTACGGCACCGAGGGCTGGACCATGATGCCCGCGAAGACCACGCCCCTGCTGCACGTGTCCGAGGACCCGGACCGCACCTGGGCCGAGCACGGCGCGCACTTCCTGCACGAGGCGCGGACGTATGCGTCCTGGCAGTCCACGGACATCCGGTCGGCGGTGAAGTCGGCGGCGACGACGGTCGACGAGCTGCGCACCGAGGGCGTCTACCGCATCCTCACGCCCGACGAGTGCCTGGCGCAGGGCCTCGACAGCTACGTACTGCATCCGCTGTCGGGCGGCATGCCGGTCGACGAGGGCTGGCGCAGCCTGCACCTGTTCTGCGAAAACGTACTGCCCCGGCTCAAGGACCTGTCACAGGTCGACGAGCCGGGGCAGTGACGCGAACGGGGAGATGGCAGCGGGGACTTGACCCATCTCCCCGGGTCTCGCGGGGAGCGGGCCGGTGTCAGCCCATCTCCTCCAGGGCCTTGCCCTTGGTCTCCTTCACGAACTTCATCACGAACGGGATGGAGATCGCGGCGAAGGCGCCGTAGATGATGTACGAGCCGGTCAGGCTCCACTCCGACATGCTCGGGAAGGTCTTGGTGATGGCGAAGTTGGCCAGCCACTGGGCCGAGGCCGCCACACCGAGCGCCGCGGCGCGGAGCCGGTTCGGGAAGATCTCGCCGAGCAGCACCCAGACCACCACGCCCCAGGAGAGGGCGAAGAAGAGGACGAAGGCGTTGGCCGCGATGATCGCGGTCAGACCCTGCGCGTTCGGCAGCGAGACGTTGTCGCCGGAGCCGGTCCGGTACGAGAAGGCCCAGGCACAGGTGAACAGGGCGATCGCCATACCGGTGGAGCCGATGATCGCGAGCGGCTTGCGGCCGATGCGGTCGACGAAGACCATCGCGATGACCGTACCGATGATGTTCACGATCGACGTCTCGAACGAGTACAGGAACGAGCTGGAGGGGTCCTTGCCGATGGACTGCCACAGCTGGTTCGAGTAGTAGAAGATCACGTTGATGCCGACGAGCTGCTGGAAGATCGACAGGAAGATGCCGATCCAGACGATCGGCAGGAAGCCGAACTTGCCGCCGAGCAGGTCCTTGAAGGTCGACTTGTGCTCGCTGCGCATACCGGCCTCGATCTGCGCGGCACGCGCGTCGAGGTCGATCCCTTCGCCCTCGACCTCGGCCAGGACCTTCTTGGCCTCGGCCTCGCGTCCGACGGAGATCAGGAAGCGCGGCGACTCGGGGATCGCGAAGGAGAGCAGACCGTAGAGCAGGGCCGGGATGACCATGACGCCGAGCATCCACTGCCAGGCTTCCAGGCCGCCGACCTTGCCGCGCTGGTCGCCGTCGGCCATGTTCAGGATGCCCCAGTTGACGAGCTGGGAGATCGCGATGCCGATGACGATGGCGGCCTGCTGGAACGAGGCGAGCCGGCCGCGGTACGCGGGCGGGGCCACCTCGGCGATGTAGGCCGGGCCGATGACGGAGGCCATACCGATGCCGATGCCGCCGATGACGCGCCACATCGTCAGATCCCAGGCCGCGAACGGCAGGGAGGAGCCGACGGCGCTGATCGCGAAGAGGCCCGCGGCGATCTGCATACAGCGGATACGGCCGATGCGGTCCGCGAGCCGCCCCGCGACGGCCGCGCCGACGGCGCAGCCGAGCAGCGCGGACGCGATGATCCAGCCGAGCACGTCGGCGTTCACGTCGAACTTGTGCTGGATGGCGACGGTCGCACCGTTGATCACGGAACTGTCGTAGCCGAACAGGAAACCACCCATCGCGGCTGCCGCCGTGATGAAGATGACGTGCCCGAGATGATCGGGCTGGGCGTCCTTGGCTCCTGATTTAGGTGCCTCAGTGCTGGTCACGTGTACTCCTCGGGCCACCGGCTTCGCTGCCGGGGGTGGGGGCGAGAGCCCTTCCAGTGGCGCACAACTTCACGCCGCCCACCACCTGAAGGTAAAAGCAACGTTGCAGAGACTATGCCTTCAAGTTTCGAAGTCAATACTTCGACTGCTGTGAGTTTTTAGGCATGAAGAGGCACATTGAGTTCAACTCTTGAAGACTGCCGGGCAGGCTAGCGCAGTCGCTGACTGATCACCTTCGACACCCCGTCGCCCTGCATGGAGACCCCGTACAACGCGTCGGCGACCTCCATCGTGCGCTTCTGGTGCGTGATCACGATCAGCTGCGAGGCCTCCTGCAGCTCCTGCATGATGCGGATCAGGCGCTGCAGATTGGTGTCGTCGAGGGCGGCCTCGACCTCGTCCATCACGTAGAACGGGCTGGGGCGCGCCTTGAAGATGGAGACCAGCAATGCCACGGCGGTCAGCGACCGTTCGCCGCCCGAGAGCAGGCTCAGCCGCTTGACCTTCTTGCCCGGCGGGCGGGCCTCGACGTCCACGCCCGTGGTGAGCATGTTGTCGGGATCGGTCAGGATCAGCCGTCCCTCGCCGCCCGGGAACAAGCGGCTGAAGACGCCCTCGAACTCGCGCGCGGTATCGCGGTAGGCCTCGGTGAAGACCTGCTCGACCCGCTCGTCGACCTCCTTCACCACCTGAAGGAGGTCGGCCCGGGTCTTCTTCAGATCCTCCAGCTGCTCGCTGAGGAACTTGTGACGCTCTTCCAGCGCCGCGAACTCCTCGAGAGCCAGCGGATTGACCTTTCCGAGCTGCTGGTAAGCGCGCTCGGCGGACTTGAGCCGCTTCTCCTGCTCCGAACGGACGAAGGGCCGCGGCCTGTTGCGCGGGTGCTCCGGATCCTCCGGCAGTTCCTCACCCTCGGCGGGGAGCGAGGGCGGCACCGGCTGACCGGGACCGTAGTCCGCGACGAGCCCGGCCGGTTCGACACCCAGTTCCTCCAGCGCCTTGGTCTCCAGCTGCTCGATCCGCAGCCTCTTCTCCGCTCCTAGTACCTCGCCTCGGTGAACTGAATCAGTCAGCTTGTCGAGTTCTGCCTTCAGATCGCGGCCGCGGGCCCGCTCGGTGACGAGTTCCCGCTCCCGCTCGGCCTTGGCCCGCTCGGCCAGCGTCCGCTCCTCGTCGGCCCGGGTGACGGAGACCTCGACGTGCGCGAGCAGCTGTCGCGCGCCGGACGCCACCGCCTCGGCGACAGCGGCCTCGTACCGGAGCCGGGCGCGCTGCCGCTCGGCACGCGCGCGTGCCTCGCGCTCGGCGCGGGCCGCGCGGTCCAGCGAGTCGGCCCGCCCCGCGAGCCCCTTCACCCGCTCCTCGTGCGTACGCACCTGGAGGCGGGCCTCCATCTCGGTCTGCCGCGCGTTGGCGCCATCGGCGGAGAGCCGGTCGCGTGCCGAGGTGTCCGGTTCCTCGCCCCCTCCTTCCCCGACGGGGGCTTGCTCCTCGGCCACCGCGAGCCGCTCGGCCAGCTCCTCAGCGTCCATGGCCGCCTGTTCCAGCGCGTCCTGCGCCTTGGCCGCCGCGGTGGCGCTGCGCTCGGCCTCGCCCGCGGCGCCACGGGCCTGCCCGGCGAGCCGCCCGAGCTGCTGGGCGCGGCCGGAACGTTCCCTCTCTATGGCCCGCTGCTGCTGCCCGAGCTCCTCGACGAGCGCGGTGCACTCCCGGCGCCGCTCCCCCGCCGCCTGCTGCACCTCGGCCAGCTCCTCGCACTGCGCGACCAGTCGCTCCAGCTCGGCGGCGGCCTCGTCGACGGACGCCTGCACTTCCAGCAGGCTGGGCGCACCGGCGGACCCGCCCTGCGCGAAGTGCGCCCCGAGCAGGTCCCCTTCGGCGGTCACCGCGGTCAGCTCGGGCCGCGCGTAGACCAGATCCTCCGCGTCCTCCAGGCTGCCCACGACCACGATGCCGTGCAGCAGCTGCCGCACGGCGGGCATCAGCTCGGCGGGGCCGCGGACGAGTTCGGCGGCGTACGGCGGGTCGCTCCGCGACTGCTCGGCGCACGTCCCCGCCGGGGCCCCGGCCAGCAGCAGCGCCGCCCGTCCCGCGTCCTGCTTGCGCAACAGGCGAATCGCTTCCGCCGCGGAGGCGGGCGTCGTCACGGCGATCGCGTCGGCGGCCGCGCCGAACGCGGCCGCCACCGGCACCTCGAACCCGGGCGTCACCGACAACAGCTCGGCGGCGGGCCCGAGCACCCCGCTCAGCCGCTCCCTCGCCCCGAGCAGCGCGCCCGTACCGTCCTTCCTGCGCAGGCCGAGCGCGAGCGCCTCGCGCCGGGCGGCGACAGCGGCCCGCTCGCGCTCCGCGGACGTGGCCGCCTCGCGGGCCGCGGACAGTGCGGACTCGGCACCGGCGAGCGCGGCCTTGGCGCCTTCCAGCCGCTCTCCGAGTTCCTCGTCCCCGGCGTCGAGCCCGTCGACCTCGGCCTTGAGCTGCTCGTACTCCTCCTGCGCGACGCCGGCCCGCTGCTGCGCCTCGTCCCGGGCGGCCGCGAGCCGGTCGATCTCGGCCTGCGCGGAGGCGGCCCGGGAGCGGGCGGCGTTGACCTGGCCCTGCAGCCGCGCCAGACCTTCCCGCCGGTCGGCGATGGCGCGGGCGACGTCCCTCAGCCGGCGCTCCTCGACCGTCAACTCGCGCTCCAGTTCGGCCCGGTGGGCCACCGTCTCGTCGAGGGCGACCTGGGCCGATTCGAGCGCCGCGGTCAGCTCGGCCTCCTGTTCCCGCACCCGGGCGGCCTCGCGCTCCAGGTCCTCGGGGTCGCGCCCGCGCCGCTCCTCGGCCGGGGCGGAGGTGGCGCTCTTGACGCGCGCGTCGGCCAGCGAGATCGTGCCCCGCACCCGCTCGGCCAGCTGCGACAGCTCGTACCAGCTCTGCTGCGCCCGTTGCAGCCGGGGCGTCAGCTGCCGCACCTGGTCCTCCAGGTGCCCTTCGCGCAGCAGCGCCCTCTTCAGCTCGCCCTCGGCCGCTTCCTTGCGCTGCTTCAGCTCGGCCTCGTCGGCGACCTCGGTGCTGAGCGCCTCCTGGAGGCGCACGAGATCGTCGGCGAGCAACCGCAGGCGCGCGTCGCGCAGATCGGCCTGGATGACGGCGGCCCGGCGGGCGACGGCGGCCTGCCGGCCCAGCGGCTTCAACTGCCGCCGGAGTTCGTCGGTCAGGTCCTGTACGCGGGCGAGGTTGGCCTGCATCGAGTCCAGCTTCCGCAGCGCCTTCTCTTTGCGCTTGCGGTGCTTGAGGACGCCCGCGGCCTCCTCGATGAAGGCGCGGCGCCCCATGGGATCGGCGTGCAGTACGCCGTCGAGCTGGCCCTGGCCGACGATGACGTGCATCTCGCGCCCGATGCCGGAGTCGGAGAGCAGGTCCTGGATGTCGAGCAGCCGGCAGGTGTCCCCGTTGATCTGGTACTCGCTGCCGCCGTTGCGGAACATGATCCGCGTGATGGTGACCTCGGCGTACTCGATGGGCAGCGCGCCGTCGGAGTTGTCGATGGTGAGCGACACCTCGGCACGGCCCAGCGGGGGGCGCCCGGTGGTGCCGGCGAAGATAACGTCCTCCATCTTGCCGCCGCGCAGCGACTTGGCGCCCTGCTCCCCCATGACCCAGCTCAGGGCGTCCACGACATTGGATTTGCCCGAGCCGTTGGGACCGACGACGCAGGTGATGCCCGGCTCGAAGCGCAGGGTGGTGGCCGAGGCGAACGATTTGAACCCGCGCAGGGTCAGAGCCTTGAGGTGCACGCCGTCGGACTCTACCCGGCGGCTATGTCTCACTCCACGAACCCACGGTTTCGCCTGTGAAAGTGCAGGGCACATCAGACGTTAAGAAAACGCGTCGGTGCGTGGGGGCCCGGGGACCGGGGCGTCGAGGCATGGGGAGCAAGAAAGAAGGGACGCCGAAGCGTCCCTTGCATATCTCTGTCAACTGCAGATCTTTGTCAAGCGGCTGGTACGAGCAGCCTGCTCACGCGCGTCGCTGGGCGTGATCAGGTGAGCGCCGGCTCCGCCTGGGGTACGTCGATGCTCTCCATCAGAGAGTCGTGAGAAGCGGCAGCCGCGAGCGCGTCGTTCTCGGCCTGGATCCGACCGAGCTCGGATTCAAGATCCTGGACGCGCTGCTGGAGCCGTCGCATCTCGGAGAGAAGTCGCGGGTCGCTGCCGCCGACGTAACCGAGAAGCGCCTTTGCCATGATGGATGGTCCTCCACACTGAGTGACCGACCGAAGCGGTGTGGGTCGGGAGAATCGCACCCGCGGTGCTTGGCACTTCTTCTGTCTTTTGCTGCCGTTCTTACATGCCAAACAGCTAAGGTGCGCGGGGATTCCAGAGTCTCACCAAAAAGTTTGACGGTCAACACGATCACGCCCCATATCGGCGGGTAACCCGGGGGCTTCACGCCGTGAATCGTCCGGCGCGGCCTGACCTTCGGGACCCTGGGGGCGTAGCGATCTTCCGTAGGTCCGGAGCCTGCCACGAGTCCCCTGCCTTGGCAACCACCAGGGCGTTTCTGCCCGGAGCAGATGCCTACGGCACCTCTCCCAGGGGCGCGCGCGGCCCCGCCTGCGGTGACGGTTCAGCGAATGGCAAACCCGTCGTAGCCGCCGCGGGGCGTGTCCCAGATCTCAGTGACACCGTCGACGCGGCCGGGTGTGTCGCCGTCGTGGAGCCAGTCGAGCAGCTGCTGGCACGCGGACCGCTGCCCCTCGGCGACCACTTGTACGCGGCCGTCCTCCAAATTGAGAGCAAAGCCACTCAGGCCGCCGATCTCCATGGCTCGCGCACGGGTGAACCACCGAAAACCCACACGTTGGACGCGTCCTCGCACCCAGGCGGTGAGTCGTACGTCTTCGTTCATGGGTGCACGCTAACCGGCCGATTGCACTCGGAGCACTTCGTCCCCT
Organism: Streptomyces sp. NPDC050264; assembly: GCF_040655895.1. Taxonomy (NCBI): domain Bacteria; kingdom Bacillati; phylum Actinomycetota; class Actinomycetes; order Kitasatosporales; family Streptomycetaceae; genus Streptomyces; species Streptomyces sp. NPDC050264. Next base: position 46,569 of record NZ_JBFAKV010000017.1, on the reverse strand, counting down.
TCCGTCTTGCGGTACCGTCGCGGACCGATGAGCCTCACTCGTATGAGTGAGTCACATCGATGACCGCCAGGACGAGGAAGGCCAAGACATGGGACGCCACCGACGCTCCGCCGCCGGCCGCGCCGTCACGGGCCGCGCCGCTCAGACCCCGGGGAGCTACCCCGAGGGAACGTACGCCGAAGCATATGGCGAGACGTACGGTGCTGGTCAGGCGGGGTCTTATTCCCCGTACGACGACGCGACCGTGACCGGCGTGTACGGCTCCATATCCTCGGCCGGCGGATCGGGCCAGGAGCAGCACGGCCGGTCCCACCGGCGCAAGAAGCGCGGCGGCGTCCCCGTCCGCACCGGGCTGCTCGGCGCCTCCGCCGCCGTCGCCATGGGCGCGGTCGCGGTGGCCTCGGGACTGATCCCGGGCAGCGACAGCCTCAAGCTCGGCGGCGACCACAACGGGAACAACGTGCAGGCCGCCGGCTCCCCCTCGGTCGAGGCGCAGGGCGGCACGAGCGGCACGGTCGACGACCGCGCCCCCTCCGCCGCGAGCCGCGACAACGAGCGCACCACCCCGTCGGCCTCGGCCTCTCCCTCGAAGTCCACGTCGGCCGAGCCGTCGTCGAAGCCCTCGACGAAGCCGGCGCCGTCCAAGACGTCCGCCGCCGGCGGCACCACTACGACGAAGAGCGCGAGCCCCTCGACTCGGGCCCCCGAGAAGACGCAGGCGCCCCCCGCGAGCGCGCCCGCCGCGTCGGCGGAGAGCTCGGCGGCGGCCCAGGTACTGACGCTCGTCAACCAGGAGCGGGCCAAGGTCGGCTGCTCGCCCGTGACCGCCGACAGCGGCCTCGCCGCGCTGGCGACCGCGTTCAGCGAGGACATGGCCGCGCGGAACTTCTTCGACCACACGGACCCGGACGGCGCAACGCCCTGGGACCGCGCCAAGAAGGCCGGCATCACCGACCTCGGCGGCGAGAACATCGCCCGCGGCCAGGCCAATGCCCAGTCCGTGATGGACGCCTGGATGAACAGCCCCGGCCACAAGGCGAACATCCTCAACTGCGACTACAAGACCCTCGGTGTGGGCGTGCACTTCGGCTCCGGTGGTCCTTGGTGGACGCAGGACTTCGGCTTCTGAGTCCCCCACCGCACAACCTGCGCTAACTATTGGATAGCGCTGTGCGGGAGTACCCTCGGTGTATGGACTCCACCGACCTCGCCTTCGACGTGTTCTCCAAGGCGTGTCCGTCCCGCGGCACGCTGGAGCACGTCACCGGCCGCTGGGGCGGGCTCACGCTGAGCGCGCTGTACGAGGGAACCCTCCGCTTCAACGAGCTGCGCCGCCGCGTGGACGGGGTGAGCGAGAAGATGCTCTCCCAGACGCTGCACGCGCTGGAGCGCGACGGCCTGGTGCACCGCGAGGCCCAGCCGACGAACCCGCCGCGCGTGGATTACGAACTGACCCCACTGGGCCGGGACGTGGCCGAGCGCCTGCTGACCCTCATCCACTTCGTGGAGGGGCGCATGGACGACGTACTGGTGGCGCGCGAGCGTTACGACGCGACGCGCGGGGCGCGCTGACAGCGCGGGCAGAAGTAGCTCGACCGGTTCATCCAGGCCCGTCGGCGCATGGGCGTGGCACACCGGCGGCAGGGCTCGCCCTCACGTCCGTACGCGTCGAGGGACCGGTCGAAGTAGCCCGACTCCCCGTTCACATTCACGTAGAGCGAATCGAAACTCGTCCCGCCCACCGCGAGCGCCGCGTTCATCACATCCCTTACGTGGCCCAGGAGTTCGGCCGTGCGGGGGCGTGTGAACGTGCCTGTGGGGCGCTCGTAGTGCAGCTTCGCGCGCCACAGCGCCTCGTCCGCGTAGATGTTCCCGACACCGCTGATGAGCGACTGGTCGAGGAGCGCCCGCTTGATGGTGGTGCGCTTCGCGCGCAGCGCTTCATGGAAGGCCGCGTCGGCGAAGAGCGGGTCCAGCGGATCGCGGGCGATGTGCGCGATCACGTCGGGCAGACCGTCCGCACTGTTCTCGGCGGTCTCGTGCAGCGACAAACCGCCGAAGGTGCGCTGGTCGACGAAGCGGAGTTCGGTGCCGAGGTCGTCGGCGAAGCGGACGCGGATGCGCAGGTGCTTCTCGTCCGGGGCGTCATGCGGCTGGACCAGGAGCTGACCGCTCATGCCGAGGTGCGCGAGCACGGACATGTGCGTCGTCTCCAGCGGCAGCCACAGGTACTTGCCCCGTCGGCTCGGCTCCCCGATCCGCTGCCCTTTGAGGCGGTACGCGAAGTCGTCGCCGCCCGCGATGTGACGGCGAACGGAGCGCGGGTGCAGAACCTCCGCGTCGGCGACGGTCCGGTGCGCCACCCAGCGCGCGAGGCCGCGCCGGACGACCTCTACTTCGGGCAGCTCTGGCACGGCGGTCCTCCGGACGGGGCGGGCGTTGAGGGGGTGCGGCGAGCCTATCGCGCGCCCCGGCGGCGCGGGGAACGGGGAGCCCTCCGCAAAAACGCCCGTCCCCACCGGCCGGAGCCGGTGGGGACGGGCGCAGGAAGCGCAGCGGTTACGCGCCGGGGGCGGTGTCTGCCGCCGTCCCGTCCGGGGCGGCGGCCGAAGCCGCGGCCTCGGCCCGCTCGTCCGCGGCAGCGCGAATCGCACGCCACGCGGACTCTGCGGCCTGCTGCTCCGCTTCCTTCTTGCTGCGGCCGGTGCCGGTGCCGTACGAGACGCCTCCGACGCGGGCGGCAGCAGTGAAGGTCTTCTCGTGATCGGGGCCGGTCTCGGAGACCAGGTACTCGGGAACACCGAGCCCCTCGGTCGCCGTGAGCTCCTGGAGACTGGTCTTCCAGTCCAGGCCGGCTCCCAGGTTCGAGGACTTCTCGATCAACGGGTCGAACAACCGGTGCACCAATTCACCGGCCGCTTCCAGTCCTTGATCCAGATAGACCGCGCCGATCACCGCTTCAAGGGTGTCGGCCAGAATGGACGCCTTGTCCCGGCCGCCCGTGCCTTCCTCGCCCCGGCCGAGCCGGATGAAGGAGCCCAGGTCCAGCCCGCGGCTGACCTCCGCCAGTGCACGCGAATTGACCACCGCGGCCCGCAACTTGGCCAATTGGCCCTCGGGCAGGTCGGGGTGGGTGCGGTAGAGCGTGTCGGTGACCACGAGGCCGAGCACGGAGTCCCCGAGGAACTCCAGACGCTCGTTCGTGGGCAGTCCGCCGTTCTCGTACGCGTACGAGCGGTGCGTCAGCGCACGCACCAGAAGGGCGGACTCGAGCTTGTACCCGAGCCGCCCTTCCAGAAGCGTGTGGGACGAGGCTGTGGTGTCGGCCTTTTTCTTGGCGTCATCCGCCGATTTATGGCTAGCCACTGTGCCTCTCACCAGCCGCTCAGACCTCGAGGACCTGGCGCTTGTTGTAGGTGCCACAAGCGGGGCACGCGATGTGCTGCAGCTTGGGCTCCTGGCAGCGCTCGCACGAAACCAGGTTGGGGACCGCAGCCTTCCACTGCGACCGGCGGTGGCGCGTGTTGCTGCGCGACATCTTCCGCTTCGGAACAGCCACGGCTACTTCTCCTGCTTCTCGTCGACGCCCGACTCGGCGCCGCTCAGCTCGTCCTTCTCGCCGTCCTGGATGGATCCAGCGAGTCCCTGCAATGCCGCCCAACGGATGTCGACGGCGTCGTGATGATGTCCCGGTTCGTCCGCGAGCCGCACTCCACACTCGGAGCACAGTCCCTCGCAGTCGTCCTGGCACACCGGCTGCATCGGCAGTGAGAGCACCACCGCATCACGCAGCACGGGCTCGAGGTCGAACAAGCCGTCCTCGAGAAAGAGTCTGTCTTCGTCCTCTGGGGATTCCCCGGCGTCGTCGGCCGGTTCCGTGCGGGCACGGCCACGGTCGTCGGCGTCAGGGTACGAAAACATCTCCTGGAAGTCCGCTTCGGCATCGAGGCCGATCGGCTCCAGACACCTTACGCACTCCCCCTTCGCCAGTGCACGGGCGGTGCCTGTGACAAGCACCCCTTCCATGACCGACTCCAGACGGAGGTCGAGCTCCACCGGGGCGCCTTCCGGCACCTCGATGACTCCCTGGATACCGAAGTCCTTGGGAGCGTCGATCGTGCGGGACAACCGCTGCATGGCACCTGGACGCCGACCCAGCTCGTGCGTATCGAACACAAGTGGGTTGCGGTGGTCGAGGTGAGTACTCAGGGCCGATCCTGCTTTCGATCTTCGAAACTCATGGGGGTCACCGCCCCGAAATTTCCGGGCAGCTTGGGATCACACGTGTACGCGCGACCGGAGAACCAGGGTACTGGACCTTTCGCTGTCGGCCCAATCCGGTCCCGGCCACCCTGAGCGGCGCCCCCGGAGCGTGCTGTCAGCGCCCCTGCTCGTACTGCCGCATCTGTTCCAGGCTGATCATGCTCGTGTCGAAGAGGCTGGTCTCGTCGAGCGCGCCTGCCTGGTCGTGCTGCTGCTCCTGCTGCTGCGGCTGCTGGTATCCGTACGGATCCTGCTGCTGGTACGCGGCGTACGGGTCCTGCTGCATCTGCTGCTGGTATCCGTACGGGTCCTGCTGCTGGTAGGCGGCGTACGGGTCCTGCTGTCCGTACTGCTGCTGGTACGCATACGGATCCTGCTGCTGTGCGTACGCCGCGGCCGGCTGCTGGGCCGGGATCTCCGGCATCTCCGGGATCTGGGGCATGGCCGCGGGCTCCGGCTGCTGCTCCTGGCTCTGGCCGGGGATCCCGCCCTGGCCGCCGATCTCGGCAAGGCCCGCCAGGTAGTCGGCGTCGCTGGTGTGCGCCTGGGCACCGCCCTCGCCGTCCATGGACAGCGCGCCCAGGTCGTCGCTGGCGAGCCGGCCGTGCAGCTTCTGGCGGCCCTTGCCCACGGCGTCCAGGGTCTTGGCGAGCACCGCCTCGAAGGCGCCCAGCTTGGTGTCCACATACGCGTCGGCGTCACGGCGGAGCGTCTCGGGGTCGTGGCTGCGCTCGGGGGCGTCCTCGTCCTCGTAGCCCTGCTCGTCCGTGCCGGGGCCGGTGCCCAGGAGCTTCTCGCGGCCGCGGCCGACCGAGCCGAGCGTCTTGGTCAGGACGACCTCGAAGTTGGCCAGCTTGGAGTCGACGTACTCGTCGGCCTCCGCGCGGACCTCCTCGGCCTCCTGACGGGCCTCGGAGAGGATCCGGTCGCCCTCGTTCTGCGAGCGGCGGGCGATCTCGGTGTCGGAGATCAGGGAGCCGCGCTCGGCGTGCGCCGTCTCGATGATCCGGTCGGCCTCGGCCCGGGCCTGCTCGACCATCTGCTCACGGCCGCCGATGAGTTCCTGGGCCTGCGCGAGGGAGCCGGGCAGCGCCTGGCGCACCTCTTCGAGCATCGAGAGCAGGTCTGCGCGGTTGACCACGCACGAGGCCGACATGGGCATGGACCGGGCGCTGCCGACCGCGGCGACGATCTCGTCGAGCTTCTTCTGCACGTCCACCGTGTGCTCGCCACTCTCTCGTCTTGTCACCGGGGTGACAGGGGGTTTGGAGACGGACGGGACGACTGTATGCCCAACTGGTGTGTGGCTGTCACTTCTTGGGGAGGCGCTCGGTCAGCGCCTCGTGCACCAGCGGCGGGACCAGGTGCGATACGTCGCCGCCCCAGGCCGCGACCTCCTTGACGAGCGAGGAGGACAGGAAACTGTAGGTGGGGTTCGTCGGGACGAAGAGGGTCTCGACGCCCGAGAGACCGTTGTTCATCTGGGCCATCTGCAGCTCGTAGTCGAAGTCGCTGACGGCGCGCAGGCCCTTCACGATGGCCGGAATGTCTCGCTGCTTGCAGAAGTCGACGAGGAGGCCGTGGAAGGACTCCACTTCCACGTTGCCGAATTCGGCGGTGACCTCGCGGATCAGCTCGATCCGCTCGTCGACCGTGAACAGGCCCTTCTTGGACTGATTGATCATCACCGCGACGTGCACGACGTCATACAGCTTCGACGCTCGGGCGATGATGTCTAGGTGGCCGTTGGTGATGGGGTCGAACGACCCGGGACAGACTGCGCGGCGCACGGGAAGTCCCTCGCTCTCCGGTCCGGTCATCGTGCGTCGTCGCACGTGAGGGTGGTGTTCAGGGCGGCGCGACCGTACCAAAACGTGCCCTCGCCGTAGCGACGGGACCTGAGTCCCTCGAAGCCGTCCGGCCAGCTGAATTCTCCGCCCCTGGTGCTGCGCTCCACGGTGACGAGCGCTTCGTCCGTGAGCCAGCCCTGAGTGCGGAGTGTGAGCAGGATCTCGCGAAGATCGTCGTCCGCAACGGCGTACGGCGGGTCGAGAAAGACCAGGTCATAGGGCAAGGCCGGGGGCGCTCCCGCGACGACTTGGGCCGCTTTTCCGGTACGTGCCTCAGCTCCGGGCAGGTCGACCGCGCGGATGTTCTCCCGGATGGTGCGGGCGGCTCGGGTGTCGGCCTCGACGAGCAGCGCGTGCGAGGCGCCGCGGGAGAGGGCCTCCAGGCCGACGGCCCCCGAGCCCGCGTACAGGTCGGCGACGCGGGTGCCGTCGAGCGTGCCGAGCAGCGCCTGCCAGGTGGAGAAGAGGCCCTCGCGCGCCCGGTCGGAGGTGGGGCGGGTGCCGTTGCCCGGCGGCACGGCCAGGCGGCGTCCGCCGGCGCGCCCGGCGATCACGCGGGTCATCTCGGTCCTTGTCCTCGTGCGGGGCCGTGGGGCTGGGGGATCAGTGTCTCAGCCCTTGTCGAGGTACTGCTCACGCTCCTCGTCCAGAAGGGCGTCGAGCGCGATGCGCAGGCCGGGCAGGCGCTCCAGGTCCGGGTCGGCCGTGACCACCTTGGTGGCCTCCTCCCGCGCCTCGGCGATGATCTCCTCGTCCTCGATGACAGCGAGCATCCGCAGCGAGGAACGCACTCCGGACTGGGCCTGTCCGAGGACGTCGCCCTCCCGACGCTGCTCCAGGTCGATACGGGACAGCTCGAAGCCGTCGAGCGTGGAGGCGACGGCGCCCAGGCGCGCGCGGGCGGGGCTGGCCTCGGGCATCTCGGTGACCAGGAGGCACAGCCCCGGCGCCGAGCCACGGCCGACGCGGCCGCGCAGCTGGTGGAGCTGGGAGACGCCGAAGCGGTCGGCGTCCATGATCACCATCGCTGTGGCGTTCGGCACGTTCACACCGACCTCGATGACCGTCGTCGCCACCAGGACGTCGGTCTCGCCCGCGGTGAAGCGGCGCATCACCGCATCCTTGTCGTCGGGCTGCATCCGGCCGTGCAGCACCTCGACCTTGAGTCCCTGGAGCGGGCCGTGCGCCAGTTCCTCGGCGACGGCGAGCACGGCGAGCGGCGGCCGCTTCTCCGCCTCGTCCTCGGCGGACTTCTTGGGGGCCGCCTTGGAAGGGGCCTTACTGGAGGCCGCGCCCTTCCTGGGTTTCTCGTCCTCGTCGTCGCCGATGCGCGGGCAGACCACGTACGCCTGATGCCCCTTGCTCACTTCCTCCCGCACGCGCTCCCACGCGCGCGACAGGAAGTGCGGCTTGTCGGCGGCGGGCACCACATGACTGGCGATCGGCGAGCGCCCGGCCGGAAGCTGGTCGAGGACCGAGGTCTCCAGGTCACCGAAGACCGTCATGGCGACCGTGCGCGGAATCGGCGTCGCGGTCATCACCAGGAGGTGCGGCGGCTGCTTGCCCTTGGAGCGCAGGGCGTCGCGCTGCTCGACGCCGAACCGGTGCTGCTCGTCCACGACGACCAGGCCCAGATCATGGAACTGCACCTTGTCCTCGATCAGCGCGTGCGTGCCGATGACGACGCCGGCCTCGCCGGTGACCAGATCGAGCAGTGCCTGGCGGCGCGCCGCGGTGTTCATGGAACCGGTGAGCAGCACGACCTTGGTGGAGTGCTCCGAGCCGCCGAGCATGCCGCCCTCGGCCAGCTCGCCCATCATCTCGGTGATCGAGCGGTGGTGCTGCTGGGCGAGGACTTCGGTGGGCGCGAGCATCGCGGCCTGACCGCCCGCGTCGACGACGGCGAGCATGGCGCGCAGCGCGACCATCGTCTTTCCGGAACCGACCTCGCCCTGGAGCAGCCGGTGCATCGGATGCTCGGTGGCCAGGTCGTCGAAGATCTCCTTGGAGACCTTCTGCTGACCTTCGGTGAGCGTGAACGGCAGCTTCGCGTCGAAGGCCGTAAGAAGTCCGTCCGGTTTCGGCACGCGCGCGACGGCGGTCAGCTGAGTGTCCGCGAACCGGCGCCTGGCGAGGGCGACTTGGAGGACGAACGCCTCGTCCCACTTGAGGCGGCCCCGGGCGTCCTCGATGTCGGCCTTCGTGTGCGGCCGGTGGATCTTGAGCAGGGCCTCGGTCAGCGGGACGAGACCGCGGCCCTCCCGCAGCGACTCGGGCAGCGGATCGACGGCTTCCCGCGCGCTGGGCAGCACCAGATCGACGGCCTTGGCGATCTTCCAGGACTCCAGCTTTGCGGTGGCCGGGTAAAGAGGGAGCAGCGCTCCGGCCCAGGAGCCGACGGCCTCGGCCGCGTCCTCCGAGGTCTCGGCGCTCAGCAACTGGTAAGCAGGGTGCGCCAGTTGCATCTTCCGGTTGAAGACGCCGACCTTGCCGGCGAACATCGCGCGCGTGCCCGGCAGGAGGTCCTTGTGCGGCTTGTGGATGCCGCGGCCGAAGAAGACGAGCTGGAGCTGGCCGCTGCCGTCGGTGATGGTGACTTCGAGGCGCTGCCCGCTCCCCCCGTTGAATTTCAGGACGCGGGCGGTGGCGACCTGCGCGACGACCGTGACGTGCTCGTCGAGCGGCAGCTCCGCGAGACGGGTGAGCTCCCCGCGCTCCGCGTATCTGCGGGGATAGTGGTGCAGCAGGTCACCGACGGTGTGCAGGCCTAGATGCTCGGCCATCACCTTCGCGGTGGGAGGTCCGAGCACTTTCTTCAGCGGTTCTTCGAGCACGGGCACGAGATCCATTGCACACCACGCCACTGACAATCCCGCGAACATCTCGGAAAACCGCTGGTCATCCGCGGCTCTCCGGCCCGCGCGTTTCAGGCCGGAGGCGGACCACCACTCGACTTCCCGACGCCGGCTATTCGACGCCGATCAGCATCGGCGCCGACTGCCGCCCGCCCCGGTACACCACGGTGTCCACGGCCAGATAGGTCTCACGGACGTGCTGTTCGAGGCCGTCCGCGACCTCGTCGGGGACCTCGTCGCCCAGGACGAGCGTGACGAGTTCACCGCCGGCCGCGAGCATCCGGTCGAGAACGGTACGGGCGGTCGCCGGGATCTCGCCCCCGATGACGGCGACGTCGCCGTCGATGAGGCCGAGGACGTCGCCCGCCTGGCAGATGCCGGCCATCGTCCACGACTGCCGTTCGGCGACGGCCAGTTCGGCGTACCGGGTCGCTCCCGCGGCCGAGGTCATCGCGACGACGTCCTCGTCGAAGCGCCGGTCGGGTTCGTGCACGGCGAGCGCGGCGATGCCCTGCACCGCGGACCGGGTCGGGATGAGCGCGACCCGTACGCCCTCGGAGCGGGCCTGTTCGGCCGCGGCCGCCGCGGTGTGCCGCAGCTCGGCGTCGTTCGGCAGCAGCACCACCTCACGCGCGTGGGCACGCCTGATCGCGTCGACCAGTTCTCCGCTGGCGGGCGGTTCGCCGGGACGGTCGGGCACCGTCGTCGCGCCCGCCTCCGCGTACAGGCCGGCGAGCCCGTCACCCGGCACGACCGCCACCACGGCCCGCTGGGCCCGTTCGCGCGGGGGCGCCGAGGAGCGGGCCGCGTGTGCGTCACCGAGCCCGAAGTGCGTGATGCGGATGCGGTGCGGCCGACCTGCCTCCACGCCCGCCTCCACGGCCGCGCCCGCGTCATCGACGTGCACGTGGACGTTCCACAGGCCGTCCCCGCCCACCACGACCAGCGAGTCCCCGAGGGCGTCGAGCCTGGTCCGCAGCCGGGCCACGGCACGGTCGTCGGCTTCGAGAAGGTAGATGACCTCGAAGGCGGGCCCGGCGGCACCGGGCTCCTCCACGCACTCAATAGGGGCGCCGTCAGCGACGTCTTCGCCAGGGACATCGGTACGGGTGTCCACGCGCGCGTGGACACCGTCCCGGCGATCGCGTACTGGCGCGGCCTGTCCGGAGACGGCCTCGCACAGGGCCCCGAGCACCACGACAAGGCCGCGCCCGCCGGCGTCCACGACCCCGGCGCGGCTCAGCGCCGCGAGTTGTCCCGGCGTCGCGTCGAGCGCCGCGCACGCGCCTTCGTAGGCGGCACGGGCCACGGCGCCGCAGTCACCGTCGGTCTCCGCCGCCGCCTGCGCGGCCGCCGTCGCCACGGTCAGGACCGTGCCTTCCACAGGGCGGGCCACCGCTTCGCGCGCGGACTCGGCGGCCCGGACCAGCGCGAGTCGAAGTGCGCCCGCCTCCGCTCCGGCGCCGTGATCCCCGTCACTGCCGCCGCCGTCGGCGAGGACCTGCGCCATGCCCCGCAGCAGCTGCGCGAGAATCGTCCCTGAGTTGCCGCGGGCGCCGATGAGTGCGCCGTGGGCCATCGCGCGCACCACTTCCGGCAGTGCGGGCGCGGCCGGCTCGGGACCCGCCTCGAGCCCCGTGAAGACCGCCTCGACGGCTTGCTGCGCGGACTCGACGGTCAGGTAGAGGTTGGTGCCGGTGTCCCCGTCGGCCACGGGGTAGACGTTGATCGCGTCGATCTCCGCACGGTCGCGGCCGAGCGCCTCGAGAGCGAGTGAGCACCAGGTGCGCACGGCGACGACGTCGAGCACCTGCGGCACCTGCGCCTCCTTGAGCGGCCGGACTGGCCTCGCAGAGTAGACCCCGCCGGACAGCCGCCGGGGAAGGGGCCCGGACCGGGGGGCGGGGCAGCGGCCCGGGCAGTCATGGTAATTTCGTTGTACCGAAGCAGCCGTTGTATGCTGCTCCGGTTGCCCGATATCCATCGGGCTCTCCCCTGGCACCGCCACTCAGATCCTCTGATCCTGATCCCGGCATGCCGGGATCAACCGTAAGTGCATCTGAAGTCTTTGGAGTGACCCGTGGCTGCCAACTGCGACGTCTGCGGCAAGGGGCCGGGCTTCGGCAACAACATTTCGCACTCGCACCGCCGTACGTCCCGTCGCTGGAACCCGAACATCCAGCGTGTGCGTGCAGTGGTCGGGCGGACGCCGAAGCGGCTCAACGTCTGCACCTCGTGCATCAAGGCCGGCAAGGTCTCGCGCTGACGAATCGCTAGCGCGGCCACCTCGCTGGTTGCTTGAAGAAGCCGGTCCCCTCGGGGACCGGCTTTTTCTTATGCCCGCTTCCGGGACAGGGCTGGAAATCCCGTCGAGGTCAGCACTGTCAGTGGCGGCTGCCAGACTCTGCGCATGCGGTTCGGCATCCTCGGCCCCCTCGACGTGCGGGGCCCCGACGACAGCCCCCTCGACCCCGGGGGGCCACGGCCGCGTGCCCTGCTGACCGTGCTGCTCCTGGAGGCCGGCCGTGCGGTATCGGCGGAGCGCCTGATCGACGGCCTGTACGGCGAGGACCCACCGGCCAACGCCGCCAACGCGTTGCAGTCGCAGGTCTCCCGGCTGCGCAAGCGGCTCGGTCTGGAGATCGAGACGGGACCGGCCGGATACCGGCTTGTCGTCGCCCCGGACGCCGTGGACGTACACCGCTTCCAGCGCCTGGCGCGCGAGGGCAGGCAGGCGCTGGACACCGGAGACCATGCGCGCGCGGCTGCGCTGCTGCACGAGGGTCTCGCCCTGTGGCGTAGCCCGGCGCCGGACGACCTGCCCCGCCTGGACGAGCTGCGGCTCGGTGCCGAGCAGGACCGGATCGAGGCAGACCTGGCCCTGGGCGGTGACGCGGACCTGGTGGCCGAGGTACGCGAGCTGATCGCGCGGAATCCGCTCGGCGAGCGCCTGTACGGCCTGCTGATGCGCGCGCTGCACGCGGCGGGCCGCCCTGCCGAGGCACTGCACGTCTTCGAAGAGGCACGGCGCGTCCTCGCGGACGAGCTGGGCACCGACCCGTCGGCGGAGCTGGCGGCCCTGCACCTGGAACTGCTGCGGGGGCAGGAGCCCGTGCGACAGCGCGGGGTGCCCGCCCAGCTGACGCGCTTCGTCGGGCGGACGGACGAGCTGGCCCGGATCGACGCGTTGCTGGCCGATGCCCGCCTGGTGACGCTGACCGGTCCCGGCGGCACGGGCAAGACGCGGCTCGCGATCGAGGCGGGGCGGGCCCGCGAGGACGTCTGTTACGTGGAACTGGCGCCGCTCGCCGACGGCGCGGGCATCCCGTACGCGATCCTCACCGCGCTCGGTGTGCGCCAAGGGCTGCGCGGACCGCAGGGCGAGGAGGCCACGGAGCGGCTCGTGGCCGCGCTCGAAAGCCGTGATCTGCTGCTCGTGCTCGACAACTGTGAGCACCTGATCGAGGGTGCCGCCCAGGTGGCGGGGGTGCTCCTGGGCAGCTGTCCCGGCCTGCGCATCCTGGCGACCAGCCGCGAGGCGCTCGGCATCACCGGCGAGGTGCGGTGCCCGGTGCCGCCCCTCGCGGCCGGCCCGGCGGCCCAGCTTTTCGGGGACCGGGCGGCAGCGGTGCGGCCGGATTTCGAAGCCCACGGGCACGCGCAGGTGGCCGCCATCGAGCGTGTCTGCGAGGCGCTCGACGGACTGCCGCTGGCGATCGAGCTGGCCGCTGCCCGACTGCGTACGCTCACGGTCGACGAGCTGGCCGAGCGGCTCGGTGACCGCTTCCGGGTCCTGTCGCGCGGGGATCGCACCAAGGCCCCGCGGCACCGCACACTGCGGGCCGTCGTGGAGTGGAGCTGGGAGCTGCTCGACGAGGAGGAGCGGGACCTGGCCTGCCGGATGACGGTGTTCGTGGGCAGCGGCCTGTCCGGCGGCGCGACACTGGACGCTGTGGAGGCGGTGTGCGGCATCCCATATCCGGAGGATCTGCTGGCCTCGCTCACAGAAAAGTCGTTCCTGGAGGCGTCCGAGGGGCGCTACCGGATGCTGGAGACGATCCGCGTCTTCTGTGCCGAGCAGCTGACGGACGACGTATCGGGGGACGTCTCGGCCAGGCTGAGGGACGCGCACGCGACGTACTTCCTGCGGCTCGCGGCGGAGGCCGAGCCGCGCCTGCGCGGACACGAGCAACTTCCCTGGCTGGCGCGGTTGTCCTCGGAACGCGGCAATCTGGACGCGGCCCTGCGCCACTTCCTCCGTGCCGCCCCGTCCGACGGACTGCGCCTCATGGCGGACCTCTCATGGTTCTGGCGGTTGCACGGCCTGGCCGGCGAGCGGGTCGCCCTGGCGCGCGAACTGATGGACGCTGTGGGGCCGAAGGCACCGCCGGGCCTGGAGGAGGAGTACGCGCTGTGCGCGCTCAACTCCGTGATGGGGGAAGGCGACGAGGCCCGGCTCGCCCGTGCGGACAGACTGCTGGGCACGATCGACCGCCAGTTGAGACTGCCGTTCACGGTGGTTCTGTGGACGCTCGCCGTCGGACCCGAGCGGTCGCGCGACGAGCGAGTGCGCGCACAGGTCGGGAACGATCCGTGGGGTCGGGCACTGCTCGCCGTCGGACTGGGGTTCCAGGAGCAGTTCGCGGGCCGCCCGGCGGCATCGGAGACACTGTTCACGCAGGCCCTGGCGGGTTTCCGGGAGACCGGCGACCGATGGGGCATGGCCAACTCGCTCGACCAGCTGGGGATGTACGCCGACTGGCGCGGCGAGTGCGGCCGTGCACTGGAGCTCATCGACGAAGCGCTCGGCTACGCGCGCGAGTTGGCGGCGCCGGAGGAGACCGCCGACCTGTTGTGCAGACGTGGCGCCGTCCTGCTGCACAGCGGCGCGTACGAGGAGGCGGCCACGGACTTCGCGCGGGCCGGTGAGCTGGCGCGGGCGGCAGGCACCCCCGAGAAGGTGGCCGGGGCGATGTGGGGCATGGGCGATGCGGCGCGCCTGTCCGGGAACACGGCTCTCGCACGGGAGCACTATGAGACGGCCCTGGAGACGAGCGCGCGCTCCTGGTACAGCGTCGGCCAGACGGTGCACATCTTCCTGGGGCTGGGCCGCGTGGCCCTGGCCGAGGGGCGTGCGGACGAGGCGGACGACTGGTTCGCTCAGGCCTGGACACTGTCGACGAGCGCCGAGACACAGGGACTCGAACTCGCCCGGGTCGCCGAGGCGCTGGCGTCCCGGACCGACGAACCGGAGCACGCGGCGACACTCCTCGGCGCCGCGTCGGCGCTGCGCGGACAGCTGATCGTGGACGACCCGGACGTCACACCGCTCGAACTCCGGCTCCGGCGCATGCTCGCGCCGCAGGTGTACAAAAAGGCCTTCGAGCTGGGCGGGAGTCTGCGGCACGACGCCGTGCGCGGTCCGTAGCGTCGCTCCGGTCACTCGATGGGCCGGTCACCGGGCCACCCAGCCACCCGCCACCCGCACGCGCCGAGCCGGGCCATGCCGTCCAGCGGCGCATCGGTCAGCGGCCGGTAAGGGACGGTCAGCGCGTGGTCAGCGAACGGTAAGCGCCCGGCCGCAAGCTCACTGGCATGACGAAACAGACGCACCCCACCGACAGTGACAGCGACAGCCACCGGGGCTCCGAGGGCCGCCGGGCCACCGCCCACCCCGAACCTGCCCGCAGCGTTCCCGACGCCCTCGCCCACCTCGACGTCCTGGTCTCCGGCGCCAGCGTCGCCGGCCCCGCGATCGCCTTCTGGCTCTCCCGCCAGGGCGCCCGCGTCACGGTCGTCGAAAAGGCGCCGGCCCTGCGTGAGGGCGGCTTCGCGGTCGACTTCCGCGGCCCGGTCCACCGCGCTGTCCTCACCCGCATGGGCATCTGGGACGAACTGCACCGGATCCAGACCGACATGGGCCGACAGACCATCGTCGGTGCCGACGACAGCGAGCGCGTGGACCTGCCCGCGTATCTGATGAGCGGTGACGTCGAGGTGTTCCGCGGCGACCTCTGCGCGCTCCTGCACGAGCGCACGAAGGACAGCGTCGCGTACGTCTTCGGCGACTCGATCGCCTCGCTCACGGAGACGGCCACCGGCGTCGACGTCACGTTCGACCACGGCGCGCCCCGCACCTTCGACCTGGTCGTGGGCGCGGACGGCCTGCACTCGAACACCCGGCGTCTGGCCTTCGGTGACGAATCCCGGTACCTGCGGTTCTTCGACTACTACATCGCCGGGTTCGACATGCCCAATCACCTGGGCCTCGACCGCACAGCCCGGCTGTACACCGAGCCCGGTCGGACCGCGATGATCAGCAACTACGACGGCACCCCCGAGCGGGCGGGCGCGGCCGTGGTCTTCCACTCGGAGCAGCTCGCGTTCGACCGCAGGGATGTCGCCCAGCAGAAGCGGATCATCGCCGAGAAGCTGCGCGGTATGGCCTGGCCGCACGTGCGGCAGATCCTCGACGCGCTCGACGCGACGGACGACCTGTACTTCGATGCCATCGCCCAGGTCCATATAGGCCGGCTCTCCGAGGGCCGCGTGGTCCTGCTCGGCGACGCGGGGCACGGCGCGACGATGGGCGGCATAGGCACCGGTACGGCGTTGGTGTCGGCCTACGTCCTGGCGGGCGAGCTCGTGGCGGCGCACGGCGATCACCGCGCCGCGTTCGCGGCCTACGAGGCGGAGATAACGGAGTACGCGAAGGGCTGCCAGAAGCTTTCGGGGAACGCGGGCCCGTTCTTCGCCCCGCCCACCGAGAGAAGGATCCGCAGTCGCGACCGGATGTACCGGGTGCTCGGCTCACGCTTCGTGGCGGGCTTCTTCAAGCGCATCACGGAGAAGGCGGCGAGCAACCTGGCGCTGAAGGACTACGGCCTGGCCGGCGAGTCGGGGCCCACGGCCGGCCTGAACCTCCAGCCGTGATCCACCGGCCCGATCCCACCGCCGAGCGCGAATCCGGCGGCGATCGCCCCGGTCACGTACTCCTTGGCCGCGTACACGGCCTCGGGCACCGGCTGTCCCTTTGCCAGTTGGGCCGCGATCGCGGAGGCCAGGGTGCAGCCCGTGCCGTGCGTGTGCCGGTTGTCGTGGCGCGGAGCACGCAGCCAGTACTCCTCGGACCCGTCCGTGAGCAGATCCACGGCCTCTGCAGACCCAGCCGACCCTGCTGTCCCTGCTGACCCTCCTGAGCTGACGGAGACGAAGGTCCCGCCGCCCGAGTCGGCACCCCCGGGGGCAACGACTCCCCCACCCGGACCGAAACCGGAGTACGCACGCCGACCGTCGGAGCGCAGATGTCCGCCCTTGATCACCACCCACTTCGGCCCGTACGCGAGCACGGCCGTGGCGGCGCGTCGCATGCCGTCCTCCGACTCGACGTGCAACCCGGTGAGTTGAGCCACTTCGTCGAGGTTGGGGGTGGCGACGGTGGCGGTCGGCAGCAGTCTCGTGCGGACGGAGTCCAGCGCGGACGCGGCGAGCAGCGAGTCCCCGTGCTTGGACACGCCGACCGGGTCGATCACGACCGGGGCCGCGGTCCCCGCGAGCAACTCGGCTACGCATTCCACGAGTTCGGGCGATGCGAGCATCCCCGTTTTGACGGCCTGCACCCCGATGTCGTCGACGACACTGCGGTACTGAGCGCGTACCGCCTCCGCCGGAAGCTCCCAGGCTCCTTGCACGCCGAGGGAGTTCTGCGCGGTGACGGCGGTGATGACGCTCATGCCGTGAGTGCCCAGCGCGAGCATGGTCTTCAGGTCCGCCTGAATTCCGGCGCCGCCCCCGGAGTCGGACCCGGCGACGGTCAGCACCCGTACGGGCGCGGTGGCGGGGGTGACGGGAACGGTCATGACTCGATCTCCCCACCGGGGCTGTCGTCCCCGAAGTGGTCCCAGCCGCCCTTGCTGGTCCAGGGAGCGCCGTCCACGGTGACCTGCGGCAGGGCCGAGGGGTTCAGCACCTCGCCGATCACCTTCCAGCGTGCGGGGAGTTTCACGTCCGGCGGGAAGGTGGCCACGATGGCGTGGTCCTCTCCCCCGGTCAGCACCCATTGCAGCGGGTCGACGCCGACGGCCTGCCCGATGTCGTTCATCTGGGAAGGCACGTCCACATTTCCGGACTTGATGTCGATGCGGACCTTGCTGGCCTCGGCGATATGGCCCAGGTCGGCGATGAGCCCGTCGCTCACGTCGCACATGGCGGTGGCGCCGAGCCCGGCCGCGGCGGGGCCCGCGTGGTACGGCGGTTCGGGGCGGCGGTGCGCCTCGACGAAGGCGCGCGGCGAGCGGAAGCCGCGGGAGAGCACGGCGTATCCGGCCGCGGACCAGCCGAGCCACCCGGTGACGGCCACGACGTCGCCGGGGCGTGCGCCGCCGCGTGTCACGGGGTCGTGGTTGCGCAGGTCACCGAGCGCGGTGATCGCGATGGTGATGGTGTCGCCGCGGACGACGTCGCCGCCGACCACCGCGGCGCCGGCCACCTGGCACTCGTCGCGCAATCCGTCCATCAGCTCCGAGGGCCAGGACGCGGGCAGTTCGGCGGGGACCACGAGGCCGAGCAGCAGGGCCGTCGGCACGGCGCCCATGGCGGCGATGTCGGCGAGGTTCTGTGCGGCGGCCTTGCGGCCGACGTCGTACGCCGTGGACCAGTCGCGTCGGAAGTGCCTGTTCTCCAGCAGGATGTCCGTGCTGGCGACGACTCTGCGGTCCGGCGCGGCGACCACGGCGGCGTCGTCGCCGGGGCCGATCCGTACGGCCGGGGTGGTGGTGAGCCGAGAGGTCAGCTCTCGGATGAGTCCGAACTCCCCCAGTTCGCCGACGGTGCCCTTCATGCGCGTGCTGCCCCTTCTGCCGCGGCCTGCTTGCGGTCGCGGGCCGTCT
Organism: Streptomyces sp. NPDC050264; assembly: GCF_040655895.1. Lineage (NCBI taxonomy): Bacteria > Bacillati > Actinomycetota > Actinomycetes > Kitasatosporales > Streptomycetaceae > Streptomyces > Streptomyces sp. NPDC050264. The sequence goes on along the minus strand of NZ_JBFAKV010000017.1, from coordinate 28,713 downwards.
CTGTCATGGGTACGGTTTCTGTCATGGGCGTGCCCTCAGCTTCTCTCATGGGCCTGCCTTCACGATCCCTCGCGCGGCCGCCGTACACGCGGTGAGTACGCCACAGCCGCCCCGGGTCTCCCCGCGACGAGCGGCGACGCGATACCGTGGCGTCCCTTCTCCCCACATGATCCTCGTGGCCGCCCTGGAGGTTCCGTGGTACAGGCGTACATCCTGATCCAGACCGAAGTAGGCAAGGCGTCGACTGTCGCCGAGCTGATCGCGAAGATTCCAGGAGTGATGCAGGCCGAAGACGTCACCGGCCCTTATGACGTGATCGTGCGCGCGCAGGCCGACACGGTCGACGAGCTGGGTCGCATGGTGGTCGCCAAGGTCCAGCAAGTGGACGGCATCACACGCACCCTGACCTGCCCGGTCGTCCACCTGTAGCCCCCGTCTACCCTGGTCCGGTGAACTCTTTCCGTCACCGGATCCGCTCTGTCCGCTCTGTCATCGGGGTGCCCGCACTGTCGCTGCTGGTCGCCGCCGCTTCGGGCTGCGCTTCGACGGATGATGCGCCCGCGGCGAAGGTTCCCACCCCGGACGCGAAGGTCACCAAGCTGTGCCGGAATCTGCACGACCTGCTGCCGCAGAAGGTCGACGGACTTGAGCGCAACGATCCCGAACCACACTCCGAGCTGACCGCGGCCTGGGGAAGTCCGGCGATCATACTGCGCTGCGGTGTGGGCTGGCCTGACGCGGTGCTGAAGAAGGGCACCATGCCCGCGACCGTCGACGGGGTCGAGTGGGTGGTGGAGGAGCTCGGCAACGGCGCGCAGCGCATGACGACGGGGGGGCGTCTCGCCTACGTGGAGTTGACGATCCCCAAGGAGCAGGTCTCCCGGGGCGGCGCGGGCCCGCTGGTCGACCTGGCCGGGCCCGTCAAGAAGGCGATCCCGAAGGGGATCGCCGACTGACGCGGACGCGCGCGGCGCGCGTCCACGGGCGGATTCCTAGCGCAGCCCCGTCGACCGGCGCAGCGCGGCCTGCAGCAGCAGATCCACCAGTTCCGGGTAGCTGACCCCGCTCTCCTGCCACATCCGCGGGTACATCGAGATCGGGGTGAAGCCGGGCAGCGTGTTGATCTCGTTGATCACGAACTCGCCGTCCTCCCCGAGGAAGAAGTCCGCCCGCACGATGCCCTCGCAGGACACGGCGTCGAAGGCCGCGACGGCGAGGCGCTGGACCTCCGCCGTCTGTTCCGGCGTGAGCGGCGCGGGCACGATCCCCGCGGCGGAGTCGATGTACTTGGCCTCGAAGTCGTAGAAGTCGTGGGCCTGGACCGGCGGGATCTCGGCCGGGACGGAGGCGCGCGGCCCGTCCTCGAACTCGAGCACGCCGCACTCGACCTCGCGTCCGGCGATCGCCGCCTCGACGATGACCTTCGGGTCGTGGGCGCGGGCCGTCTCCATGGCCTCGTCGAGTCCCTCGAAGGAGTCGACCTTCGTGATGCCGATCGACGACCCGGCGCGCGCGGGCTTGATGAAGAGCGGCCAGCCCTGCTCGCCCACGAACTCGGCGACGCGGCGCCGGGCGCCTTCCTGGTCGCTTTCCCACTCGCGCGGCCGGATGACGAGGTACGGCCCGACCTTCAGCCCGAAGGACGTGAAGATCCGCTTCATGTACTCCTTGTCCTGGCCGACGGCCGAGGAGAGCACACCGCAGCCGACGTACGGCGTCCCGGACAGGTCCAGGAGTCCCTGGATCGTGCCGTCCTCGCCGTACGGGCCGTGCAGCACGGGGAAGACGACGTCGACGTCGCCGAGGGCCTTGGGCACGGAGCCGGGCTCGTTGTAGACGACCTCGCGGGAGGCCGGGTCGACGGGGAGGACCACGCCGCCCTCGGGCGAATCCGCGAGATCGGCGACGTCCGGCACTTTGCGGTCGGTGATGGCCATCCGCTCGGGGTCGTCCGACGTCAGCGCCCAACGCCCCTCGCGCGTGATGCCGATGGGCAGCACGTCGTACTTGGAGCGGTCGATGGCGCGCAGGACGGCGCCGGCGGTGACGACGGAGACGCCGTGCTCGGAACTGCGCCCACCGAAGACGACGGCGACCCGCGGCTTCCGCCCGCTCGCACCACTCACAGAGGACGCGGAGGACGCTGTAGGCGCAGGGCTCTGGGGGAGGTTCTCGCTGCTCATATCGCGTTGAGCGTACCTGCTGGTAGTACGGGAGTCAGCGCCCGACAGAGCCAAGCCGCGCCGCCGTCGCTCAGCGTCGCTCGGGCTTGGCGGAGCGCGACATCAGCTCCTTGAGGGCGACGACCGGAGGCTTCCCCTCGTGCACGATGCCGACGACCGTCTCCGTGATGGGCATGTCGATGCCGTGGCGGCGCGCCAGGTCGAGCACGGACTCGCAGGACTTGACGCCCTCGGCCGTCTGCTTGGTGACCGCGATGGTCTCGGCCAGCGTCATGCCCTTGCCGAGGTTCGTGCCGAAGGTGTGGTTGCGCGACAGCGGTGAGGAGCAGGTGGCGACGAGATCGCCGAGCCCCGCGAGTCCGGCGAAGGTCAGCGGGTCGGCGCCCATCGCGTGTCCGAGCCGGGTCGTCTCCGCGAGGCCGCGCGTGATGAGCGAGCCCTTCGTGTTGTCGCCCAGGCCCATGCCGTCCGCGATGCCGACGGCGAGCCCGATGACGTTCTTGACGGCGCCGCCGAGCTCGCAGCCGACCACGTCGGTATTGGTGTACGGCCTGAAGTACGGGGTGTGGCAGGCGACTTGGAGGCGCTGGGCGACCGGCTCGGAACGGCAGGCGACCACTGCGGCGGCGGGCTGCCGGGCGGCGATCTCGCGCGCGAGGTTCGGACCGGTGACGATCGCGATGCGGTCTTCCCCGACCTTGGTGACGTCCTCGATCACCTCGCTCATCCGCATGGCGGAACCCAGCTCGACGCCCTTCATCAAGGAGACGAGGACGGTGTCGGGGGCGAGCAGCGGCGCCCACTCGGCGAGGTTGCCGCGCAGCGTCTGTGAGGGCACGGCGAGCACGGTGAAGTCGGCGTCCGCCGCTGCCGCGGCCACGTCGGTCGTCGCCCTGATGCCCGCGGGCAGCTCGACGCCGGGCAGGTAATCCGGGTTCGTACGCGTGGAGTTGATGGCTTCGACGGGCTCCGGGCGGCGGCCCCACAGCGTGACATCGCACCCCGCGTCCGCGAGCACCATGGCGAACGCGGTGCCCCATGAACCGGTCCCGAAGACTGCGGCCTTCACGGGTCGGGTCACTTGCTCTCCTCCGAACTGCCGCTCTGTGCCTGCGACTTGCGGCGCTGCTCGATGCGGGCCCCGCGCGGGTCGTAGCGCTTCTGCGGGGCCTTCTCGCCGCGCAGGTCGGCCACCAGGGAGGTGATCTCGGTCATGATGACCTCGGTCGCCTCCTTCAAAAGGTCGGGGGTCATTTCCTTGTCGTAGAAGCGCGTCAGGTCGACGGGCTCGCCGGCGAGGACATAGTGCTTCTTGCGCGGGAAGAAATGCGGCTTCTTCGCATAGGGCGCGAGTGCTTCGGTGGCGCCCCACTGGCCGACGGGAATGACCGGGCACTGCGTCTGCAGCGCGACGCGCGCGACTCCCGTCTTACCGGTCATCGGCCACAGTTCGGGATCCCGGGTGAGAGTTCCCTCGGGATAGAAGGCGACGCACTCACCGCGCTCCACGGCATCGATCGCGGCGCGGAAGGCGCTCAGCGCGTTCGTGGACTCGCGATAGACGGGAATCTGACCGGTGCCGCGCATCGCCGCCCCCACGAACCCCTTCCTGAAGAGGCCGTGCTTGGCGAGGAATCGCGGGACTCGTCCGGTGTTGTACTGAAAATGGGCGTACAGGAAGGGGTCGAGATGCGAATTGTGGTTCACCGCGGTGATAAATCCGCCGTCGGCAGGAATGTTCTCCATTCCGCGCCAGTCCCGCTTGAACAGAACCACCAGGGGCGGTTTGCAGAGGACCGCTGCGAAGCGGTACCAGAAGCCGATTCTGCGGCGGGACACTCGGACACCTTCCTCTAGGACCTGGCAGGTGGTACCCCGTCGGGCCGCACAAGTGTCGCCCCAGGCCACCGGTCTGTCGAGAACACCGTACGCCCGCCCGAACAGCCGCACCTCATGCACAGGTCACAATAGGCACGTGCAGTGGACCCTGGTGATACCGCTGAAACCGCTGGTGCGGGCCAAGAGCAGGCTGGCGCCCGCGGCGGGGGGCCTGCGCCCGGGCCTGGCCCTGGCGTTCGCGCAGGACACCGTGGCCGCGGCGGCGGCCTGTACGGCGGTACGCGATGTGGTGGTCGTCACGGATGATGTCCGCGCGGCGCGTGAACTGGCGGCCCTGGGCGCCCGCATCGTCCCCGACACTCCCCAGGCCGGCCTCAACGCCGCGCTCACCCATGGGGCGGCGTCCGTACGGTCGCTGCGTCCCGCCGCGCCCGTGGTGGCCATGAACGCCGATCTCCCGGCGCTGCGGCCCGCCGAATTGGCCCGGGTTCTCACTGCGGCCGCCGCATTTCCGCGCGCATTTCTGCCCGACGCCGCCGGAATCGGCACCACCCTCTTGTCCGCGTCCGCCGGCACGGAATTGCTTCCCGCATTCGGCACCGCTTCCCGCGCCAGGCATACGGCGTCCGGGGCCGCGGAACTCCCCCTCGACGGCGTCGCCTCCGTACGCCAGGACGTCGACACCGGCGACGATCTGCGCGTGGCGCTCGCCCTGGGTGTGGGCCCGTACACCGCGAAGACCACGGCCGGGCTGCTGACCGTGGACTGAGTACGCTGCCTGCATGCAGGCCACCGCGTATACGTACGACCCCGATTCCCGCTCCGGCAGCGTCCTCCTGGACGACGGCACGCCGCTGCCGTTCGACGCCGCCGCCTTCGACGCGGGCGGGCTGCGCCTGCTGCGGCCCGGCCAGCGGGTGCGTATCGACGTACACGGTGAGGGCGAGGCGCGGCAGATCGCGCTCGTGACCCTGCAGACCTTCTGAACCACCCGGCCACACTCCTCCGTGGACACGCCGCGGGCCGGGCTCCCCGAGGGGAGCCCGGCCCGGCGCGTGAGCAGCCTGCTGGCGTACGCCCTTACTTCTTGCGGGCGGTGGCCTTCTTGGCGGTGGTCTTGCGCGCCGTCGACTTCTTGGCGGGCGCCTTCTTGGCGGTGGCCTTCTTGGCCGGCGCCGTCTTCTTCGCGGTGGCCTTCTTGGCGGTGGCCGCCTTCTTGGCCGGCGTGGCCTTCTTGGCGGCAGCCGTCTTCGTCGCCGTGGCCTTCTTGGCGGCGGACGCCTTCTTGGCGGTGGTGGCCTTCTTGGCGGTGGTCGCCTTCTTCGCGGCGGTCTTCTTCGCCGGCGTGGCCTTCTTGGCGGCGGCCTTCTTGGCCGTCGTCTTCTTGGCCGCGGCCTTCTTGACGGTCGCCGAAGCGGTGCCGGTCAGGCTGCCCTTGGGCGCCTTCTTGACCGCGACGTCGTTCTTCGGGAGCTTCTTGGAGCCCGCGACGAGGTCCTTGAAGCCCTGGCCCGCACGGAAGCGCGGCACCGACGTCTTCTTGACCCGGACGCGCTCACCCGTCTGCGGGTTGCGGGCGTAACGGGCCGGACGGTCCACCTTCTCGAACGAACCGAAGCCGGTGACCGAAACGCGGTCACCGTTGACCACGGCACGGACGACGGCGTCGAGTACGGCGTCGACAGCGTCGGCTGCCTGCTGACGGCCACCGACCTTGTCGGCAATCGCTTCTACGAGCTGCGCCTTGTTCACGTCTTCCCCTTCGGAGACCATTGCCGGGGCGAATCTCTTTCGACCCGGCTTTTTCGCACGTTAGGCAGATATATACCGCAAATCAAACGCGAAACGGGCTAATCACCCTTGTGCCGCAACGAACTCGGCTGTCTCAGAGTTCCTCTTCCGTGCCGGAGCCCTCTTCGAAGTCGTCGAGGTCCGCACTGAATCGCTCCAGACGCCTTGCCGCAGTGGCGAGATCGTGTTTGGCCGCAGCCGTAATGGCCAGCAGCTTCCGGGTCAGCGCCATCCGTACGCCCTCCGGGACTTGCAGTGCGCGCACTCGGGCGTGCGCTTCCTTCAGTTGGTTCGCGACCGCCATGTACATCTGGAGTTGGCCGTCGTGTTCCATGCACAGATTGTGCCATCTGGGGCGAGTTGTCGCCTCCGCAGGGGGTAACTCCCGCCCCACAAGGGCTTCCTGGGCCCTTTCGCGACGTCCCCGGTCAGAGCGACACCGAGTCCCGCGTACCCCAGGAACACCCCTGATATGCAAGGGAGTTGAGACACGCGGGAGACCACCCGTTCAGGTCAGCCGGAGGCCTTTGGGGCCGCACACGGAAGTACCCCCAACCGATGCACGATTGGGGGTACGAGGCCTGCGGATGTGGCCTGAATGAGCCTTGCTCAGACCTGGATCGTTTGCGGCTTGTGCGCGGGGCGCTTCGCCTCGTAGGCGGCGATGTCGCTCTCGTTGCGCAGAGTGATGCTGATGTCGTCGAGCCCGTTCAGCAGCCGCCAGCGGGAGTTCTCGTCGAGTTCGAAGGAGGCGGTGATGCCCTCGGCGCGAACTTCGCGCTCCTGCAGGTCGACCGTGATCTCGGCCTGCGGGTCGTTCTCCACCAGGTCCTGCAGCGCGTCCACGACCTTCTGGTCCAGGACCACGGTCAGCAGACCGTTCTTGAGGGAGTTGCCGCGGAAGATGTCGGCGAACCGGGCGGAGATCACGGTCTTGAACCCGTAGTTCTGCAGGGCCCACACCGCGTGCTCACGGGACGAGCCGGTGCCGAAGTCGGGGCCGGCCACCAGCACCGTGGCACCCTCGCGCTCGGGCTTGTTGAGCACGAACTCGGGGTCCTTGCGCCAGGCCTCGAACAGCCCGTCCTCGAACCCGTCCCGCGTGACCTTCTTGAGCCAGTGAGCAGGGATGATCTGGTCGGTGTCGACATTGCTGCGGCGCAGCGGGACGGCCCGGCCGGTGTGCGTGGTGAATGCTTCCATGGCTGATCAGACTCCAGCGGGCGTACGGGCATCGGCGTCGGACAGGTCGGCCGGAGAGGCCAGATGGCCCAGCACGGCGGTGGCGGCGGCGACCTGGGGCGAGACCAGGTGCGTACGGCCGCCCTTGCCCTGCCGGCCCTCGAAGTTGCGGTTGGAGGTGGACGCGGAGCGCTCGCCGGGGGCGAGTTGGTCCGGGTTCATGCCCAGGCACATGGAGCAGCCCGCGTGCCGCCACTCGGCGCCGGCCTCCTTGAAGACCTTGTCGAGACCCTCGGAGACGGCCTGCAGGCCCACCCGCGCGGAGCCGGGGACGACCAGCATCCGTACGCCGTCGGCGACTTTGCGGCCCCCGACGATCTCGGCGGCCGCGCGCAGGTCCTCGATGCGACCGTTGGTGCACGAACCTACGAAGACGGTGTCGACCTTGATGTCGCGCAGCGCCTGCCCGGCGGTCAACCCCATGTATTCCAGGGCCTTTTCGGCGGCGAACCGCTCCGAAGCGTCTTCGTACGAAGCCGGGTCGGGGACGTGCGCCGAAAGCGGTGCGCCCTGGCCGGGGTTGGTCCCCCAGGTGACGAACGGGGAGAGTTCCTCGGCCTTGATGAACACCTCGGCGTCGAAGACCGCGTCGTCGTCGGTGCGCAGCGTCTTCCAGTACGCGACCGCGGCGTCCCAGTCCTCGCCCTCGGGCGCGTGGACGCGGCCCTTGAGGTACTCGAGCGTGGTGGCGTCGGGGGCGATCATGCCCGCGCGGGCACCGGCCTCGATCGACATGTTGCAAATGGTCATGCGGGCTTCCATCGAGAGCTGCTCGATGGCGGAGCCGCGGTACTCCAGGATGTAGCCCTGGCCGCCGCCGGTGCCGATCTTCGCGATGATCGCCAGGATCAGGTCCTTGGCGGTGACGCCCTCGGGCAGGTCGCCGTCGACCGTGATCGCCATGGTCTTCGGGCGGGCCATCGGCAGGGTCTGGGTGGCCAGCACGTGCTCGACCTGCGAGGTGCCGATGCCGAACGCCAGCGCGCCGAACGCGCCGTGGGTGGAGGTGTGCGAGTCGCCGCAGACCACCGTGGTGCCCGGCTGGGTCAGGCCCAGCTGCGGTCCCACCACGTGGACGACGCCCTGCTCGACGTCGCCCAGGGAGTGCAGGCGCACCCCGAACTCGGCGGCGTTCTTGCGCAGCGTCTCCAGCTGGACCCGCGAGACCGGGTCGGCGATCGGCTTGTCGATGTCGAGGGTCGGGGTGTTGTGATCCTCGGTGGCGATGGTGAGATCGAGGCGCCGCACCTGGCGGCCCGCCTGGCGGAGGCCGTCGAAGGCCTGCGGGCTGGTCACCTCGTGCAGCAGGTGCAGATCGATGAAGAGGAGGTCGGGCTCGCCCTCGGCGCGCCGGACGACGTGGTCGTCCCAGACCTTCTCCGCGAGTGTCCTACCCATCGCTTTCCCTCCGACCGGCCACGTGCGCCGGCCCAACTAGAGATTCGGATCGCCGTCGCTCGTACCCCTCGTCCCGGGCGTCGGCTGCCGGACCCGTTTGTCCCCGGGCCGGTGTCCGTACAGAGTGGCAAGTTCCACGGGAAATTGAACTTGCGTTTCACAGAGTGAGACGGGAGTATCGACGCATGGACAACAGTAGCGGCGTCGGCGTCCTGGACAAGGCAGCACTTGTCCTGGGCGCTCTGGAGTCCGGGCCCGCGACCCTCGCAGGACTGGTAGCGGCCACCGGACTGGCAAGACCGACGGCTCACCGCCTGGCGGTGGCCCTGGAACACCACCGCATGGTGGCGCGTGACATGCAGGGCCGTTTCATTCTCGGCCCGCGCCTCTCGGAGCTCTCGGCGGCGGCCGGCGAGGACCGCCTGCTCGCGACCGCGGGCCCGGTGCTCACGCACCTGCGGGATGTCACGGGCGAGAGCGCGCAGCTCTATCGCCGCCAGGGCGACATGCGCATCTGCGTCGCCGCCGCGGAGCGCCTGTCCGGGCTGCGGGACACGGTCCCGGTGGGCTCGACGCTCACGATGAAGGCGGGCTCGTCCGCGCAGATCCTGATGGCCTGGGAGGAGCCGGAGCGGCTGCACCGCGGCCTCCAGGGCGCCCGTTTCACGGCGACGGCCCTGTCGGGCGTGCGCCGCCGCGGCTGGGCCCAGTCGATCGGCGAGCGGGAGCCGGGCGTCGCGTCCGTCTCCGCGCCCGTCCGCGGCCCGTCGAACCGCGTGGTGGCCGCCGTCTCGGTCTCCGGCCCCATCGAGCGCCTGACGCGCCACCCGGGGCGGATGCACGCCCAGGCCGTCATCGACGCCGCCGGGCGCCTCTCCGAGGCCCTGCGCCGCACCGGCTGACGCACAATCCGCCATATTCTTCCGCCAGTTCCGGCCGGTCGCTTCAACGCCGCAGCGACCGGCCGGAGTTGTCTTTCGGGCGGGTCGTCCGACGCACGCAGAAGAGGCCCTTCCCGTGTGGGAAGGGCCTCTTCGTGATGATGTACCCCCGACCGGATTCGAACCGGCGCTACCGCCTTGAGAGGGCGGCGTGCTAGGCCGCTACACAACGGGGGCCTGGCGGATCTGGGATCCGCGGTTGCAGATGAGCTCTGCGAGCTGGCCTACCAGGACTCGAACCTAGAATGACGGTACCAGAAACCGTAGTGTTGCCAATTACACCATAGGCCATGGTGGTATATACCAATGAGGTTCAATCCGAAGATTCAACCCGTACCCCCGACCGGATTCGAACCGGCGCTACCGCCTTGAGAGGGCGGCGTGCTAGGCCGCTACACAACGGGGGCCCTAGCGATCCTGCATCGTGGTCGGCGGGAGCTACCCGTACCGTCCTCGCGGGAAGGATCTGTACCCCCGACCGGATTCGAACCGGCGCTACTGCCGTGAGAGGGCAGCGTGCTAGGCCGCTACACAACGGGGGCTTCGCGGATCTGGGATCCGCGGTTGCAGATGAGCTCTGCGAGCTGGCCTACCAGGACTCGAACCTAGACTAACGGAACCAGAAACCGTCGTGCTGCCAATTACACCATAGGCCACCGGAACGCAACCCCCAGGGGGATTTTTGTTCGGCTTACGCTTCCGGGTCCGGGCCTTTCGGCTCGCTTCCCTCGGCGCAGGAAGAACATTACCCGAAGGACTCCGGCGCTCCAAAACGGGTATCGCGGGCCAGTAACGGGGGCAACTGGTCGAGGCCCGTGATGCGCACGAGCTCGGGCCGGCCGCCGATCGCTGCCCGGTCCAGCCAGATGCCGGTCAGCCCCGCCTCGACCGCTCCGCGCGCGTCGGTGTCCGGCTGGTCACCGACGTACGCGACCTCGTGCGGCGCCAGTCCGAGCTCCTCGCACACGGCGTGGAAGGCGGCCGCTTCGGGCTTGGCGACGCCCAGTTCGGCCGCGCAGACGAGGGCTTCGAAGCGGTCGCGTACGCCGAGGACGCGGAGTTTGCGGTCCTGGTTGTGGAGCGAGGAGTTGGAGAGGACCGCGTGCCGGTGGGTCGCGGCGAGGGTGTCGAGGACGGGCACCGTGTCGGGGAACAGGCTCCAGGCCGCCTCGTAGTGCCCGAGATAGCGGGTGAACCAGGCATCGGCCGTCGCGTCGTCCAGCGCCTCCCCCACAAAGGCGCGCACCCGGTCCCTGCGCTGCCCCTCCCAGTCGGCCTCCCCCGCCTCGAAGCGGGCCCAGTGCTCGCGGGTCAGGGCCTTCCAGCGGACGAGCGCCTGCTCGACCGTCCCGAAGGTGTGCAGCATGCCCTCGACGGTGAGGTGGGCGCGCATTCCGGTCGTGTCGGCCGTCGCGTAGTCGAAGATCGTGTCGTCGATGTCCCAGACGACGGCTTTGACGGCCCCCGGCTCCGGCTGGATCTGCTTCGGCATGTCGAGACCGTAACGCCGAACGGCCCGGTCGACGGGGTGAATCCGTCGGCCGGGCCGTTCGGTGCTGCCGCTTTCCCGACTCAGCCCGCGAGCTTCGCCAGGGCCGCGTCGATGCGGGTCAGGGTCTTCTCCTTGCCCAGGATCTCCAGGGACTCGAAGAGCGGAAGGCCGATCGTGCGGCCGGTCACCGCCACGCGGACCGGGGCCTGGGCCTTGCCGAGCTTGAGGCCGTGGGCCTCGCCTGCCGCCAGGACCGCTTCCTTGAGGGACTCGGGGGACGTCCAGTCCGCCGGCTCCAGCTTTTCGCGGGCCGTGCGCAGGAGGGCGTCGGAGCCTTCCTTCATCGCCTTCGTCCAGCTGGGCTCGTCGAAGACCGGCTCGGGAAGGAAGAGGAAGTCGACGTTGTCCGTGATCTCGGAGAGGACCTTGAGGCGGGTCTGGGCGTGGGGGGCGATCGCCGCCCACTTCGCCTCGTCGAAGTCCTCCGGCGCCCACGGGGCGACCGGCGCCTTCAGCCAGGGCTCGCAGCGGGCCGCGAAGTCCTTGGGGTCGAGCAGGCGGATGTGGTCGCCGTTGATCGACTCGCACTTCTTGAGGTCGAAGCGGGCCGGATTCGGCTGGACGTCGCTGACGTCGAAGGCCGCGACCATCTCGTCGATCGTGAAGATGTCGCGGTCGGCGGCGAGCGACCAGCCCAGGAGGGAGAGGTAGTTGAGCAGGCCCTCAGGGAGGAAGCCGCGCTCGCGGTAGAGGTTCAGCGACGACTGGGGGTCGCGCTTGCTGAGCTTCTTGTTGCCCTCGCCCATGACGTACGGGAGGTGGCCGAAGACGGGGGTCTGCTTCGCGATGCCCAGGTCCTGCAGCGCCGCGTACAGGGCGATCTGGCGGGGCGTGGAGGAGAGCAGGTCCTCGCCGCGCAGGACGTGGGTGATCTCCATCAGCGCGTCGTCGACCGGGTTGACCAGCGTGTACAGCGGGGCGCCGTTGGCGCGGACGATGCCGTAGTCCGGCACGTTCTCCGGCTCGTACGTGATGTCGCCGCGGACCAGGTCCGTGAAGGTGATCGTCTCGTCGGGCATCCGGAACCGGACGATGGGCTTGCGGCCCTCCGTCTCGTACGCCTGCTTCTGCTCGGCGGTCAGCTCGCGGCAGTGGCCGTCGTAGCCCGACGGCTTGCCGGCGGCGCGGGCCGCGTCACGGCGGGCGTCCAGCTCCTCCGTGGAGCAGTAGCAATGGTAGGCGCGGCCGGCCTCGATGAGCTTGGCCGCGACGTCCTTGTAGATGTCCATGCGCTGCGACTGGCGGTACGGCGCGTGCGGGCCGCCCACCTCGGGGCCCTCGTCCCAGTCGAAGCCGAGCCAGCGCATCGAGTCGAGGAGCTGGTTGTACGACTCCTCGCTGTCGCGGGCCGCGTCGGTGTCCTCGATGCGGAAGACCAGGGTGCCTTCGTTGTGGCGCGCGAAAGCCCAGTTGAACAGGGCCGTGCGGACCAGGCCCACGTGCGGGTTACCGGTGGGCGAAGGACAGAAACGGACACGGACTGAGGGGGCAGGTGCGCTAGCCACGCTTGACAACCTTGTTGGTGAGAGTGCCGATGCCTTCGATGCTGACGGCGACCTCGTCGCCGATCTGCAGGGGGCCGACCCCTTCCGGGGTGCCCGTGAGGATGACGTCGCCCGGGAGGAGGGTCATTGCCTCGGAGATGTTGGCGATCAAGTCCGGGATGGACGTGATCATCTGGGACGTGGAGCCGAGCTGGCGCTGCTGCCCGTTGACCGTGCACTGGATGCCGAGGTCGGAGGCGGCCGCCACGTCCAGGTCCGTCTCCACCCAGGGTCCCAGCGGGCAGGAGGTGTCGAAGCCCTTGGCGCGGGCCCACTGCTTCTCGCGCTTCTGTACATCGCGGGCGGTCACGTCGTTCGCCGCGGTGTAGCCGAGGATGACGTCGTTCACGCGCTCGGGCGGGACCTCGCGGCACATGCGGCCGATGACGACGGCCAGCTCCGCCTCGTGGTGCAGCTCCTGCGAGAACGAGGGGTACTGGATCTCGTCGCCGGGTCCGATCACGGACGTCGACGGCTTGAAGAAGGCGAAGGGGGCGTCGGGGACCTCGTTCCCCAGCTCCTTGGCGTGCTCCGCGTAGTTGCGGCCGAAGGCGATCACCTTGTTCGGGAGCACGGGCGGCAGCAGCCGGACCTTGCTCAGCGGGACCTTGGTGCCGGAGAGCTCGAAGTCCGCGAACGGGATGCCCTTGATGATGTCGAGGACGAGCTCGTCTGGCTTGTCGCCCTCGATCGCGCCGAAGGCGACGTTCCCGTCGATGGAGAATCTGGCGATGCGCACGGGTGGCTGCGCCCCTCAATCTTGCGTTGGGCCCGGGTGGGATGTGACCGGTCCAGGCTAACGCGGCGCCCCCTACTGCGGCTTCTCCATAAGGATGGTGCGCTTCGGGTTGGCCGTATTCATCGGCAGCGCGACGGAGTGCTCCGGCAGGAGCGGCGCGGCCTGGATCTCCTCGGCGTCCTTGAGGTGCGCCAGCGTGGTGCGCCGCGGGTTGGCGAGATTGAGGAACATCGTCGTTGTCTTCATGGCTGCGCTTGAGAACCTTCTCGGTTGTCGGATGGGCCGTCCCTGTAAAGCGTTCAGGCTAAACATCTGATTCCCACCGAAAGCCGGGAAGTTGTGATCCGTTGCGTGTGATTTTGCTCACGAGAGGGTACCCAAATCGGGCAGTTCGGGCCGCCAACTCGCCAGTAGGAAACGGACATTGCATAGCTGAAGACACTATTCCGCTCCCGATCATGGCGACTGGGACACCCCCGAACCGCACCGGTTACGCCCGCTAATATCCCGATTCCTCTTGATCACTTTCTACGTCTCGTCACCCTCCCCTTACAAGGGGTCACTGCTGGTGCGACCTGCTCCTCGGCCCTTGTTGGAGATCCGGCACTGTGCTGAAATTCCCGGGACTGCCGCGGGATGGAACCGGCGCACACGGCGCGACACAGCGTCCGACTGCGGTGGGGAAGGGGAGCCAGCGCCGGTCACTCACGACCAAGGGGGGCGTTTCAGGTCGCCCTTCGAACGACGCCGACACCGTCTTGTCCGCGCATGCGGGCGGGGCGCCTGGTCCAGAGGTTGCGACGCTAGTGCAGGGACGTAAGAACAGGGATGGCAGCGCTGCGGCGGAGCCGGAGCCGCGCGGCGGGACCGGTCCGATAACAGGCGGCTCCCAGCCCCCGCACGCCCAGAACCCGGGGCGCACGTCGTCCGTCGACGGCGGTGAGCGCGCCGGCGTGTCCGGCGGTTCGGCCACGCCCACGCCGCCCCCGGCCAAGGCCAAGGTACCCACCGGGCCCGGCCCGCGAATAGCCCTGCGGAACTGGCGCATCTCGACCCGTCTGGTCGCTCTGCTGACCCTGCCCGTGGTCGCCGCGACCTCGCTGGGCGCGCTGCGTATCTCCGAGTCCCTCGACGACATCCAGCAGCTCGACAACATGAAGCTGCTGACCGAGATGACGAAGAAGGCCACGGACCTGGCGTCGGCGCTGCAGGACGAGCGCGACCAGTCGGCGGGGCCGCTGTCCAACAACCCCAAGGCGTCCAACGACTTCAGCATCAAGGCGTCGCGCGAGAAGACGGACCGGGCCAGGCGGACGTTCCTCGACGGGACGTACAGCGTCGAGGACGACAACCAGTCCAACCTGACGGGTGTGCACGACCACGTCGTGCAGATCGCGTCCCAGCTCGCCACGATCAAGAGCGTCCGCGAGGACGCCTACGCCCCCGGAGCGACGACGTCGCAGACCGTCGAGGCGTACAGCCGCATCATCGAGAACCTCCTGTCGCTCTCCACCGACATGGCGCAGGCGACCAGCAACCCGGAAATGATCGAGCGCACGCGCTCGCTCGCCGCGTTCTCCTCGGCGAAGGAGTACGCCTCCGAGCAGCGCGCCGTCATCGCCGCAGCCCTGCCGGCGAACAGCTCCCAGTTCGGCAAGCTCTCGGAGACGGACCGGCAGTACGGTCTCTCCGCGGCCGAGAGTCTCGACAACTCGCTCAACTCCTTCCGCAACGTCTACGGTTCCGACGCGGCGAGCGCGCTCCTGAAGCCGCTCACGGAGAACAACGCCACCATCAAGGCCGCGGACACCTACGCGGACCGGGTCCTGTCCAAGTCGGACGGCATGCGGTCCCAGGACAAGCGCTCCTACAAGGACTGGGTCGACGCGGACAGCTCCCGCTTCCAGGAGATGTCCAAGATCGAGCTGACGCTGCTCAACCAGATGGAGCAGCAGGCGCGCGAGCTGCGCAACTCCTCCGAGCAGTCGGCGATCATCAACGGTGCGCTGATCCTGCTCGTGCTGGGCGTCTCCCTCGTCGGCGCGTTCGTCGTGGCCCGCTCCATGATCCGCTCGCTCCGCCGGCTGCAGGACACGGCGACCAGGGTCGCCCAGGACCGTCTGCCCGAGCTGGTCAAGCAGCTGTCCGAGTCCGACCCGCAGGACGTCGACACGTCCGTGGAGTCGGTCGGTGTGCACTCCCGGGACGAGATCGGCCAGGTGGCCACGGCCTTCGACGAGGTGCACCGCGAGGCGGTCCGCCTCGCCGCCGAGCAGGCCCTGCTGCGAGGCAACGTCAACGCGATGTTCACCAACCTGTCGCGCCGTTCGCAGGGCCTCATCCAGCGTCAGCTCTCCCTCATCTCCGAGCTGGAGTCGCGCGAGGCCGACCCCGACCAGCTCTCCTCGCTGTTCAAGCTCGACCACCTCGCGACCCGTATGCGCCGTAACGGTGAGAACCTGCTGGTGCTCGCGGGTGAGGAGCCCGGTCGCCGGTGGACGCGGCCCGTGCCGCTCGTCGACGTGCTGCGTGCCGCCGCGTCCGAGGTGGAGCAGTACGAACGCATCGAACTCGCCTCGGTTCCGCCGACCGAGGTCGCCGGCCGGGTCGTCAACGACCTCGTGCACCTGCTCGCCGAGCTGCTGGAGAACGCGACCTCGTTCTCGTCGCCGCAGACCAAGGTGAAGGTGACCGGTCACGCGCTGCCCGACGGGCGGGTGCTGATCGAGATCCACGACACGGGTATCGGTCTCTCTCCGGAGGACCTCGCCGCGATCAACGAGCGGCTCGCCGCGCCGCCCACCGTGGACGTGTCGGTCTCGCGCCGCATGGGCCTGTTCGTGGTCGGCCGGCTGTCGCAGCGGCACGGTATCCGCATCCAGCTCCGCCCCTCCGACTCCGGTGGTACGACCGCGCTGGTCATGCTGCCCGTCGACGTCGCCCAGGGCGGCAAGAAGATTCCCGGTCAGGGTGGCGCCGGCGGTCCGGCCGCCGTGCAGGCCGCGGCCGGTGCCGCCGGTGCGCGGCGCGGTGTCGCGCCGGCCGCCGGTGGGGGCGCCATGGGCCGTCTCGGTGCCGGGCCCGGTGCGGCGCGTCCGCAGGTCGGTGCCGGTACCGGTGGTCCCCGGGCGGCACTGCCCGCCCGCGACGGCGGCTCCCCGAACCCCCAGGGCCCCCAGGGTCCGCAGAACCCGCAGGGTCCGCGCGACGGCGGACAGCAGCGCGGCCCGCAGATGCCGCAGCGTCCGCAGGCCCCGCAGCCCGCTCACGCCCAGCAGAATCCGCAGGCCCCGACCGGTTCGGGCACCGGTGCCTTCAACGGCGTCGGGCAGGGTCCCGTCCCGCCGCAGCAGCGCACCCACAACGACCCCGCCGAGAAGCAGGGCCGGCGCCGTCCGGTGCTGCCTCCGCGCGGTGGGCCGCGTGCCGAGCTGCCGGGCGGCAACCCGCAGCCCCGCGTGCCGAGTTGGAGCGACGAGAACGCACAGCCGAACCTCGACGCGCCGCGCGGTCACGACGAGCCGGACTCGACGACACAGTTCCCGCCGGTCCAGGACGAGCGGCAGGGCCCGGCCACCACGGCCGAGTTCGCCCGCCCCGACTTCGACGCGCCGCGCCCCGCGCCCCGGACCGGCCCCGGCCAGGTCCCGGGTCAGGGCACCGGTCAGTTCGTCCGCACCGACGTGTTCGGTGGCGTACCGAACGGGAACGGTGCGCCGGCCGCCGGTAACAGCGCTTTCCGCGACGGTGGCCTGCCGAGCCGCCGCGACCCGTCCGGCACGGGCCAGTACGAGCGCCCGCAGGACCCGTCGAACACGGGGCTTTTCGGACAGCAGCAGGACCCGGCGAGCACCGGTCAGTACGAGCGCCCGCAGGACCCGTCCACCACCGGGCAGTACGGCCAGCCGCAGGACCCGTCCGGCGCCGGTCAGTACGGCCGGCCGCAGGACCCGTCCGGCACGGGCCAGTACGAGCGTCCCCAGGACCCGTCGAACACGGGGCTTTTCGGACAGCAGCAGGACCCGGCGAGCACCGGTCAGTACGAGCGTCCGCAGGACCCGTCGAACACCGGTCAGTACGGCCAGCCGCAGATCCCGTCGAACACCGGCCAGTACGAGCGTCCCGCCGCGCCGCGGCAGCGCGGTGGCGGGCAGGACCAGGGCGTACCGGCGCAGCCGCAGCAGGAGTACCTGCCGCCGGCCAGCGAGCCGGGCGACGGCCGCACCCCGCTGTACGACACGCTGGAGACGAACTGGTTCCACGGCCAGCAGGGCCAGGGCCAGAACCAGGATCCGCAGCACGGGCAGCAGGCCCACTCCTTGCCGCAGCGCGGTGCTCAGCAGGCCGCTCCGCAGCAGGCCCAGCAACGGCCGCAGGCACCGGCGCGTCCGGCGCCCGCCGCCCCCGATTCCGGTCAGAACCAGGCCAATTGGCGGCAGTCCCCGAACGACGAACTGATGCGTCAGGCCGAGCGGGTGCGCAAGCCCGCCGCGGGCGGCGTCACCGTCTCGGGTCTGCCGCGTCGTGTGCCCCGGGCGAACCTCGTGGCAGGCACGGCCCAGGAGCAGCAGAACCAGACCGGTCCTCAGGTCTCGCGCGCACCCGACGAGGTACGCGGACGGCTGACCAATCTCCGTAGGGGCATCCAGCAGGGTCGGCAGGCCGGCGGCACCGGCCAGACCGGCAGCTACCCCCGCCCCACTCACCAGCAGGAGCGTTAGTTGAGCCAGATGAGCCAGGCGGCACAGAACCTGAACTGGTTGATCACCAACTTCGTGGACAACACACCGGGGGTCTCCCACACGGTCGTGGTGTCCGCGGACGGCCTGCTGCTCGCGATGTCCGAGGGCTTTCCGCGCGACCGCGCGGACCAGCTGGCGGCCGTGGCGTCGGGTCTGACCTCGCTCACGGCGGGGGC
Organism: Streptomyces sp. NPDC050264; assembly: GCF_040655895.1. NCBI lineage: Bacteria > Bacillati > Actinomycetota > Actinomycetes > Kitasatosporales > Streptomycetaceae > Streptomyces > Streptomyces sp. NPDC050264. The sequence continues at coordinate 10,566 of NZ_JBFAKV010000017.1, read as the reverse complement.
CTCGAGAATCTTCGAGGGCGGGCCGGTGAATCAGACGGTCGTGGAGATGGAGCGCGGCTTTCTCTTCATCATGTCCGTCTCCGACGGATCATCGCTCGCCGTGCTCGCGCACCCGGACTGCGACATCGGTCTCGTCGGCTACGAGATGGCGCTCCTCGTGGACCGGGCCGGCGCCGTGCTCACCCCTGATCTCCGTGCAGAGCTGCAGGGAACCCTGCTGCACTGACGGGGGTGACGACCGGTAACCCCGGCCACACCTGAAGTCTGGCGCATCACCAGCACCAGAAGCCAGAGAAGACACGCAATCCCCTTCCGACCCACGTCAGGCCGTCACAATCCCCCCACCGGCCAACCCTCAGACGACAGGCCCCCGCCCTGCCGTCCCGCCCGGAGGATCCATGACCCCGCCCACCGCTCCTCACGATCCGTACGGCAGCGCAGCCGCACACGCCGCCTACGGTTTTGAGGGCGACCAGCCGCTGGTCCGCCCGTACGCGATGACCGGCGGCCGGACCCGGCCGCGCTACCAGCTCGCCATAGAGGCGCTGGTCAGCACGACCGCCGACCCCTCGGCCCTGGGGACGCTGCTGCCCGAGCACCAGCGCATCTGCCACCTGTGCCGTGAGGTGAAGTCGGTGGCGGAGGTGTCGGCCCTGCTGTCGATGCCGCTCGGGGTGGCCCGGATCCTCGTCGCGGACCTGGCCGAGGCCGGGCTCGTCGCGATCCACCAGCCGGGCGGCGACGAGAACAACGGCGGCGCGCCGGACGTGACTCTGCTCGAAAGGGTGCTCAGTGGACTTCGCAAGCTCTGACGGCGCCACGGGGGCCGCTCCCCGGTCGACCACCTCGGCCAAGATCGTGGTGGCCGGTGGCTTCGGTGTCGGCAAGACGACGTTCGTCGGTGCCGTCTCCGAGATCAACCCGCTGCGCACCGAGGCCGTCATGACGTCCGCGTCCGCGGGCATCGACGACCTGACCCACACCGGGGACAAGACGACGACCACCGTCGCCATGGACTTCGGCCGCATCACGCTCGACCAGGACCTGATCCTGTACCTGTTCGGCACGCCCGGCCAGGACCGCTTCTGGTTCATGTGGGACGACCTGGTGCGCGGCGCGATCGGCGCCATCGTGCTGGTGGACACGCGCCGCCTCGCCGACTGCTTCCCCGCGGTCGACTACTTCGAGAACTCCGGCCTGCCGTTCGTCGTCGCGCTCAACGGCTTCGACGGGCACCAGCCGTACGCCCCCGAAGAGGTGCGCGAGGCGCTGCAGATCGGTCCGGACACCCCGATCATCACGACGGACGCCCGACACCGCGCGGATGCGAAGAGTGGGCTGATCACGCTGGTGGAACACGCTCTGATGGCTCGTCTCAAGTAGAACAAAACAGACAGCAGAGCAGGCGCCGGAGTGAACAGGAGTGGTCGGAAACCGGCCATCAAGTGGCTGGATCCGTAAGGCAGTTGTCGCGGCCCTTTCGGTGCCCCTGTGGCCTTTGACACGCGGGGCTGCTGTGTTCATAACGTTTCGACAGAGAATTCCCCGAGTGCGGACACACGTCGCGCACAGCCGGTTCCACTGTGCGCACAAGAGCCCCGCCTTTTGGCGGGGCTCGCTCTTTATGACCGTTTTATCTAGGGCATACATCACGTGGAGCTTCCGGTTCCGACTGTTTGTGGGTGCACCTCCTGACGTGCTGGAATGCGCTGAACTGCCCAGTAAGAACGGGCCTGGAGACATACAGCGGCACAACGTAGGTGCCGACGCCGAGAGGTTGTTGGTCGAGTGAGGCGAAGCAAGAACAGTCCCGAGCCGTCGTCGGCGCGGGGCAACTTCACCCCGCCGCCGCGCACGGCGGCGCAGGCCGCACCGGCCGAGACGGCACCACCGAAGCCGTCCGGCGGCCGGATGTCGCCGCGCAACTGGCGTGTGCCCACGAAGCTGAACGCGATCCTCCTCATACCCGTGCTGGTCGGCCTGGTCATGGGTGGCTTCCAGGTGAACAGCTCGATCGACACCTGGCACGAGGCCCAGGACGCCGAGAACACCGCACGCCTGGTCCAGGCGTCGCTGAAGTACGGCGACCAGCTCATCCAGGAACGCGACATCTCCGCCGCGCCCCTGCTCCAGGGCAAGAAGAACGACCCCGAGGTGGTCAAGGCCCGCGCGGCGACGGACGCCGCCGCCGACGCCTTCCACGCCGCGGCGAAGAACATGCCGCACAAGGAAGGCCTCGAGCGGCGCATGGCGCAGTTCACCACGGTCGAGGGCGGCCTCAGCAAGCTGCGCGCCGCCGCGTACACCTCGAAGCTCGGCGGTGTGCAGACCGAAGAGGGCTACGTCGCCATCCAGCACCCGCTGATGGAGTTCGCCAACGAGCTGGGCCTCGGCACCGGAAACATCACCAGTTACGGCCGCACCGTCTACGCGATCTCGCTCACCAAGGCGGCGCTCTCGCTGGAGCGCTCCATCGGTATGCACCTGCTGGTGAAGCCCGGTCCGACCGTGACGAGCTTCGCCAAGCAGCGCACCGCGCTCGGCAGCTACGCCTACCTCGAGGGCATCGCCCTGGAGGAGTACAAGGGCGGCGGTACGCAGCAGGACCTCGACAAGCTCGACGCCACGATCAAGAAGCTGAAGTCCGACGGCGCCAAGCAGGCCGCGGCCGCGAAGGTCAAGGACCCCTCGTACGTGCCGCCGCCGGCCGACACCACCGAGATGGTCGGCGACATCGTGGCGCTGCCCAGCACGCAGCCCAGTGCCCGGCTCGCTCTCGCCCAGAAGGGCGTGACGCCGGAGAACTGGTGGGCGGTCAACACCGCCAAGTTCGACGCCTACCGCACCATCGAGTCGAACCTCGCCGACAAGGCCGTGACCGAGGCCTCCGGTATCGCCGACGACGCGAAGCGGGAAGCGATCGTCATCGGCGCCGCCGTCGTGATCGCCCTGCTCGCCGCGTTCCTGCTCGCCGGGATGATGGCCCGCCAGATGTCCCGCTCCATGCGCCGGCTGCGCTCCGCCGCCTTCGACGTGGCCGAGCAGCGGCTGCCGATGCTGGTCGACCAGCTCTCGCGCACCGAGCCGGGCCGTGTGGACACCCGCGTCCAGCCGATCCCGATCAACACCACGGACGAGATCGGCGAGGTCGCCCGCGCCTTCGACCAGGTGCACCGGGAAGCGGTACGGCTCGCCGCCGAGCAGGCGCTGCTGCGGGGCAACATCAACGCGATCTTCACCAACCTGTCGATCCGCAACCAGTCGCTGATCGAGGGCCAGCTGACCCTCATCACCGACCTGGAGAACAACGAGGCCGACCCGGACCAGCTGGAGAGCCTGTTCCGCCTGGACCACCTCGCGACCCGTATGCGCCGCAACGGCGAGAACCTCCTGGTCCTCGCCGGTGAGGAGCCCGGCCGCCGCTGGGACCAGCCGGTCCCGCTGGTGGACGTGTTGCGGGCCGCCACCTCCGAGGTCGAGCAGTACGAGCGTGTCGAGCTGTCCGGCGTACCGGAGGCCGACATCCACGGCCGCGCGGTCACCGACCTCGTGCACGCGCTCGCCGAGCTGCTGGAGAACGCCACGACGTTCTCCTCCCCGCAGACCAAGGTCCGCGTCACCGCGACCCGTCTCCCCGACGGCCGCATCATGATCGAGATCCACGACAAGGGCATCGGCCTCACCGCCGAGGACTTCGCGGACATCAACCACAAGCTGGCCAACCCGCCGACCGTGGACGCCGCGATCTCCCAGCGCATGGGCCTGTTCGTGGTCGGCCGCCTCGCCGACCGGCACGGCATCCGCGTGCAGCTGCGCCCCTCGGGCGAGCAGGCGGGCACGACGTCGCTGGTCATGCTTCCGGACGCGATCACGCACGGCGGCAGCGGACAGCACGGCGACGCGGAGTTCGACGGGTTCACCGTCTCGACGATGATCCCGCAGCAGCCGGCCTTCGAGAAGGAGCCGCTGCGCACCGCCGCCGAGCTCGGTTTCGACGACAGCCGCTACGAAGTCCCGGACGACGCGCGCGAGTTGGACCCGGTCGGCCGCTCCCTGATGCGGGAGGAGCGCCGTGCGGCGCTGGAGGCGCAGACGTACGGCCCGGACGCCGAGGGACCTCAGCACTCCCAGCCGAACCAGCCGTCGTACGCGGAGCAGTCCGGCTACGACGGTCAGCAGCTCGGATTCGACCATCAGCAGCAGATTTCCTACGACAATCAGCGTCAGGACGTCTACGGCGATCAGCAGCAGGTCTCGTACGACGACCCGCAGCAGACCGGGTACGACGGCTTCGCCCCCGCGCAGCCGGCCTACGACCGAGGTCAGCAGGGGGACCACGCTCCGGGCCTCCCCTCGCCGGACGGTTATACGGAAGCTCCCGGGGACTCCTACAACGCCTTCGAGCAGCCGGCCCGGCAGGCCGACTGGCAGGAGCGGGACGGCCACCAGGGCGACTTCCGGGCGCCGTTCGCCCCCGAAGCGGAATCCGCGCAGGCCACTGACGCGGCGGGCCGGGAGAGCGTAGGCTTCGACCCGGGTGCTGCTGCCGGTACCGGGATGGCGGCCGGCCCCTCCCCCTCCGTCTCGCACGATCTGACCGACGCCGGCCTCCCGCGCCGCGGCTCCAGTGCCCCCCAGCGCCAGGAGCCCGCGCAGGACGAGCCCGCGGAGGCCGCGACCGACGACACCAGCTGGCGTTCGTCCAACGACGAGCGCTGGGGGCGCGCGGAGCGGCTGAAGCAGCCGAAGGCGGGCGGGGTCACCTCCTCCGGTCTGCCGCGCCGGGTGCCCAAGGCCAACCTGATCGAGGGCACCGCGGAGTCGACGCCGCAGGGCGGTCCCCAGATATCCCGCGCGCCCGAGGATGTGCGGGGCAGGCTGAGCAATCTGCGCCGGGGCGTGCAGCGCGGGCGCAGTGAAGGCAGTGGCGAGCAGCAGTGACCGTAGTGATGATGAACGGCCAGGACAGCGGGTTTCCCGGTGGCCCTGACAGCACCTACTTCCAGGAGCGTTAGTGTGAGCCCGATGAGCCAGGCGGCACAGAACCTGAACTGGTTGATCACGAACTTCGTGGACAACACCCCCGGGGTGTCCCACACCGTCGTGGTCTCCGCCGACGGACTCCTTCTGGCGATGTCCGAAGGGTTCCCCCGCGACCGCGCCGACCAGCTGGCGGCCGTCGCGTCGGGACTGACCTCGTTGACCGCGGGCGCGTCCCGCATCTTCGAGGGCGGCGCGGTGAACCAGACAGTTGTGGAGATGGAGCGAGGATTCCTCTTCATCATGTCCATCTCGGACGGTTCTTCCCTTGCCGTCCTTGCACACCCCGAGGCGGACATTGGCCTCGTTGGGTACGAGATGGCCCTTCTTGTCGACCGCGCGGGCACGGTTCTCACGCCCGACCTGCGTGCGGAGCTTCAGGGAAGCCTTCTCAACTAGCAGACAGGCGGTGCGTTTTCGCGCCTCGTGGCCGTAAAGTTTCGGGACGCGGCTCCACAGTGATGGTGCCCAGCGCAGTCGGAGGAGGAGTACGTGTCTGGTTCAGCAACACCCCCGAGCGGTTCGTCGGCCCATTGGCCGCCCTACGGCCATGCCCAGGGTCAGGGCCGGTCCGGCGCGGGCGACGGGTCGCAGAACCGGTACAACTTCCCCTCCACGCCGAGCCACGCCCGGCCCACCCGGCAGCCCGGTCCCTACGACCAGCCGCCGGCGCCGCGCATCCAGCCTGTGCAGCCGCAGCCACGTTCTGACGCGAGGCCCGCCCCCGCTGCCAACAATCCCCTGGTGCGCCCGTACGCCATGACGGGCGGCCGCACCAGGCCGCGCTACCAGCTCGCCATCGAGGCGCTGGTGCACACCACCGCGCAGCCGCACCAGTTGCAGGGCCAACTGCCCGAGCACCAGCGGATCTGCCACCTCTGCCGGGAGATCAAGTCGGTGGCCGAGATCTCGGCCCTGCTCACCATCCCTCTCGGCGTGGCCAGGATTCTCGTCGCCGACTTGGCGGAAGCGGGCCTGGTCGCCATCCATCAGCCCGGCGGCGACGACAGCGCCGGCGGCCAGCCAGACGTGACACTGCTCGAAAGGGTGCTCAGTGGACTTCGCAAGCTCTAGCGGAGGGCCGGTTGCTCAAAGTCGCTCCACCACGTCCGCGAAGATCGTGGTGGCGGGCGGCTTCGGCGTCGGCAAGACGACGTTCGTCGGCGCCGTGTCGGAGATCAACCCGCTGCGCACCGAGGCCGTCATGACGTCCGCGTCCGCGGGCATCGACGACCTGACCCACACCGGGGACAAGACGACCACGACGGTCGCCATGGACTTCGGCCGCATCACGCTCGACCAGGACCTGATCCTGTACCTGTTCGGCACGCCCGGCCAGGACCGCTTCTGGTTCATGTGGGACGACCTGGTGCGCGGCGCGATCGGCGCCATCGTGCTGGTGGACACGCGCCGCCTCGCCGACTGCTTCCCCGCGGTCGACTACTTCGAGAACTCCGGCCTGCCGTTCGTCATCGCCCTCAACGGCTTCGACGGCAGCCAGCCCTACGGCCCCGACGAGGTGCGCGAGGCGCTGCAGATCGGTCCGGACACCCCGATCATCACGACGGACGCCCGACACCGCGCGGACGCGAAGTCCTCGTTGATCACGCTGGTCGAGCACGCGTTGATGGCGCGCCTGCGCTAGCCGGATCACGGTCCGCTTTATACCTTCGCCCCGCTGGTGCACACCAGCGGGGCGATGTCGTTCTCCGCGCCGGCGCCACCGGATGAAATACGGTGCCGCCTCTCGGCCATGCTCCGGCGGCTTTCCGCGGCCGCGTCCACAAGTCCCTCACATGCGCGTTGTGCCCGGATACTTGCGCGTACGGGCAGTAATAGCTTTGGCTATAGGTTGAGTTCGTCCGACTTGTCCGGTAGGGCATCTGACCGGATCTGCATACCTGCCACTGTGATGATTTCGCTCGCTCTCGCGCTCACCTTGTGGGGGCGGGACGATGTGCGATGCCCGCCCAACCCAGGGCGATATGAGAGCAGGAAGCGGAGCCATCCGATGAGTTTGTCCCACTCGGGCACCCGAGCTACCAGAGTCGGTGCCGCCATCGCGCGACCGGCACGGCCTCCCAGTCCGCGGTCCGAGACGACGGGGAGCGCCTGCGAGTCGGAGCAGCACCCGCTGCACGACGCGATCCGCGAGGCACAGGAAGGTGACGAACGGGCCTTCCGTACCGTCTACGAGATGCTGCAGCCGCGGCTCCTCCCGTACGCGCGAGCGTTGGTGGGGGTCACGGAAGCAGAGGACGTACTCTCCGACAGCTGGCTCCAGATCGCCCGCGACCTGCACAAGTTCCGCGGCGACGGCGCCGGCTTCCACGGCTGGTGCAACCGGATCGTGCGCAACAGAGCACTGGATCACATCCGTTGGCGCAAGCGCCGTCCCGAGTCCATCGACGACATCGCCGTGATGGGCGAACGACCGGCGCCGGACGACACGTCGGAGCAGGCGCTGAACACCATCGGCACCGAGCGGGCCATGGCCCTGGTGGCCCAACTCCCGCGGCAGCAGGCCGAGGCGGTGATGCTGCTGGCCGTCGTCGGACTCGACGCCAAGCGCGCGGCCGGCATCCTCGGCAAGCGCGTCGGCGCCGTCCGCACGGCCGCCCACCGCGGCATCCGCAGGCTCTCCTGCCTCGTCGCGGAGACCGCACACTCGTAGCGGCCGGCCGGCCGCACTCCACCGGCCCGGTGGCGCCCCGCAACCGCGGCGTCACCCCGACCGCGTTCCCCGGGAACTCCTGACAGCCTCATCCGGCGCGAGGAGTCCCGCACCACCTTCCGCCCCGCGCGGAAGTCGCGCCCAGGCCCCCGGCGCGGACGCACCCACCGGACACGCGGCTCCGCAGCGACGGAGCCGGCTCAAGCGTGTCCGTCGCTTGCGTCCACACCCGCGTCACCGGTCGATCGCCGAACCGGTCGCGAGGACGGGCCCAGTCCCTCCGCGTCGCCCTCCCGCAGGGCCGTGCACGCGGATCCCTGCCGCCCTCCCCGCTTCCCGGCCCCGGTACCCGTCCGGTCGGATCGCGGGGATCCGCACGCCCGACAGCGAACACGCAGAGGATTCGAATGCATACGCACAGGCACACGAAGACGCCACCGCCCCCGCAGACCCGAAGGTCAGCGGCGGCGATGGCGTCACGTTCTTCCCGGGAGGCCCGGGATGTGCCGGCCCCGTCAGCCGGACACGTCCGTGTCGACGTCGCCCAGCGCCAGTTCGGCCCACACCACCTTTCCGGTGGGCGTCGGGGTCATACCGACCGCGGAGGCCTGAGCGGCCACCAGGAAGAGGCCTCGCCCGCCGGTCGACATGAAGTCGGGCGGCTCGGTGGGTATCACCACCAGCTCCGGCGAGGAGTCCGCCACTTCGAGGCGGACACCGCCGTCGGTCCGGCGCATGACGAACTCGAACACGCTGTCGTCGCAGTGCCGCACGTTGCTGCACAGCTCCGTCGCGACGAACGAGGTGTCGTAGACCAGCTTCTGCAGCCCCCAGCACCGCAGGCGGGCGCCCACGATCCTGCGGATCTGCTCCAGGCGTTGCGGGCTGTACTCCATACGGATCGCACACGGCCGATCGATCACGTCGACCTCGTCCGTTGGCTGGTCCGGCATTACCCCTCCGGGGGTCGCGTAGCGGTCAACTCGCTTGCAGACAAAGCACGTTGCGTGACCATCATGTATCCGAAAGTATTGCTGAGGCAAGTATTACGCTCGAGTACTATGCCGTTGGAGGGGAAACACATATGACAGTTGTGTGGCCGGAAGGCGCGGGACATCATGTGGCCATGTCCCAGAGCGAGATGCCCACCATGCGCAGCCGCCGCCTCGGTGCCGAGCTACGCCGCCTGCGCACCGATGCCGGCCTGAAGGTCAACGACGCGGCCTTGGCACTCGAGTGCGGACAACCCAAAATCAGTCAGATCGAGACGGGCAAACGCGGCATCCGCCAACTCGACCTGACAACTTTGCTCAATCTGTACGAAGTTCTGGACGAGCGACAGCGGGCCAACCTCAAGCGGCTGGCCCGGGACGTCCACCAGGTCGACTGGTGGTCCGGCCAAGGTCCGCTCCTCAGCGACGACTTGCGCGACTACTTGACGCTGGAATCGGATTCCTCGCTCGTACGGTCTTTTGAACCGTCGGTGCTACCTGGGCTGTTGCAGACAGAGGCATATATGCGTGAGATATTCACCGCAGGGGCGGAAGCGGATCGGGTCGAACCCCTTGTGAAGACTCGACTGAAGCGCAAGGATCTACTCAGCGGATCTGCAGAATTCCGCCTGAGAGTTGTCATCGACACAGCCGCGTTGCACCGGATCCCCGGGCCGCGAGCGTTGATCAATGAACAGTTCGAACACCTGATAGAAACAGGTGAGTTGCCCAATGTCACCATCCAGGTCCTGCCCCTGGACATAACCTTGCCCCTCGCGCAGTACGCTCCGTACACGCTCTTCACCATGCGCGGAGAACCGGCGGTTCAGGTGGCATGGCTGGAGCATATGACCGGTGGCACGCTCCTTGAGCAACGCCCCGACGTGGAGATGTACACCAAGGCGTGGGACGACCTGACAGCCGGCGCACTTTCCCCGGCCCAGTCCCGCCAGTACATCAAAGACCGAATCAAGCTAGAAAGCGGGTCGTGATGCCCCCCACTTCCGCACCCACCGCGACATACCTCGAAATCGGGTCAGCGGTGTGGCACAAGAGCACTTTCAGCGGCGCATCCAACGGATGTGTCGAACACGCAGAACTATCTTCGAACCTGCGGGCGGTCCGCGACACGAAGAACCGGGAGTCCGGAGCGATTGTCTTCGATTCCCCGGCATGGCGAGCATTTGTTGAAGGCGTAAACTCGGGGGCTTTGTCGCTATGAGCACGCCAACGACGGACAGCCTTTCCTCCGGTGTCGAGATCGACATCGACATAGACCGGGAAAAGGCACAGCTGTACTCTCTCGACCTCTCCGACGCCCAGTGGCGAAGTGCCCCGGGCAGCCCCGCACACGGGCCCGTGGAGGTCGCATCACTCGGAGACGGAGGAGTGGCCATGCGCAACCCGGCGGACCCGCGAGGACTCGTCCTGCGGTTCAACGCCCGGGAGTGGGAGGCCTTCAGGCTGGGGGCGCTGCACGGCGAGTTCGACTGAGTGAGCGCCTGACGCACGCACGAGTGAGCCCCGCCCGGATCGGGCGGGGCTCACTTGCTGCGGGGCGCGGGCGGGCTTGTTCAGCCCTGCCAGGAGTGCGGGGCGCGGAAGCCGTACTGGCGCTCCAGGCGGCGCCAGCCGGCCTTGTCGCGGCCGCGGGCGGGAGCGGCGGGTGCGGCGGCGGCGCGGGCCAGCAGGATCGCGGTGATGGCCGCGACCTCTTCTGGCTCGGCGTGGCCCTTCTCGACACGGATGTCAGGCGTGGACATAGGGGCAGGTCTCCTACGAGTAGGTGCCGCTACTGCGGCGGGTTGCCGTGCTTGCGGGACGGCAGGTCGGCGTGCTTGGTGCGCAGCATCGCCAGCG
>NZ_JBFAKV010000016.1:150971-198134 GCF_040655895.1 Streptomyces sp. NPDC050264 | reverse complement strand
GCACGGGCTGACGATGCGGCTGTTCTGCATGCGCTGGTTCCACTGGACCGTCGCGTAGAGACTCAGATCCTCGGCTTGCCTCGGCTCAGCCCTTGGTCGTGCACGAGGGCAGATCGGCCGTGTCGCCGCTGCGGATGTCCTTCAGGGCCTTCATCGCGTCGTCGATGGTGTTCACCTTGACGAGCGTGAGGCCGTCCGGGGTGTCCTTGGCAGCCGTGGCGCAGTTGTCCTTCGGCGTCAGGAAGTACCGTGCGCCCTTCTCGCGTGCGCCGACGGTCTTCATTCCGATGCCCCCGATGGGGCCGACCTTGCCGTCGTCGTCGATGGTGCCGGTGCCCGCCACGAACTTGCCGCCGGTCAGGTCGGTGGGCGAAAGCTTGTCGACGATGCCGAGGGAGAACATCAGGCCCGCGCTGGGGCCGCCCACGTCGGCGAGCTTGATGTCGATCTGGAACGGGAAGGTGTGGTCGGTTCCGGCCTGGATGCCGACGATCGCGCGGTTGTCCTCGGCCTTGTCCGTCTTGATCGTGACGTTCTCCGTACGGGTCGCCTCCTTGCCCTCCTTCTCGGCGGCGGCGGCGTCCTTGACGGGCACGACGGTGAAGACGACGTTCTCGCCGGCCTTGTGCTTGGTGACGAGCTTCGCGACATCGGCCGGCTTGGTGACCTTGGTGCCGTCGACCGCCTTGATGACGTCACCGGCGTGCAGCTTGCCCTCTGCCGGGCTGTCCTTGACGACGGTGGAGACGATCACCCAGGACTTCACGGGGATGCCCAGCTCGTCCAGGGCGGCGACCTTGGCGCTCTCCTGGGACTGGCTGAACTCCTCGGCGTTCTCCTGCGAGGACTGCTGCTCCGTCTGGCCGTCCGGGTAGAGCGTGTCGTGCGGCACCACGATGCTGTCGTGCGCGAGCCACCCGTAGACGGCGGACACCAGATTCATGTTGTAGTCGGCGCTCGTGACGCGGACCGTCGTCATGTTGAGGTGACCGGACGTCTCGTACGTCTTGTGACCGGAGATCTGGATCACGGGTTCACCCTCGTGGTCCGCGAGCGTGTTCACCGTCGGACCCGGCGACATCTCCGCGTAGGGCACTTTGATGAGCACCCCCGCACAGAGCAGCGCGATCAGCATCAGGGTCGAGGCGAGCATCGTCGCGGTGCGGCGTGGCATGGAACGACAGTACGGGACGTGTCTGTCGACGCACTTGTGGGGCCGGGGCGTTGCCCTCACGTCCCGGAGTGCGACTTCTCCATGGCTTCTCGGAAGCGGGCGTAGCCGCTGAGTTCGTTCACGTCACCCGTCTTGTGCCGGTTCCGGCCTGCCCAAGTGCCCCACAACCCGGCACCGATCGCAGCGACAACCGGAATCAGCAGCCACATGAGCGCTGCCATGCCGACCTCCCGACCCCATGAGCGACCGCAACTGACTGATCAGCAGATTAACCATCCGCACTGTCAACGCTCGCTGCCGGGGTGCGGTTACGCAAGCGGAGTTCAGCAGGCGCCGACCCACTCCTCGGTTCCGTCGGAGAATTCCTGGTGCTTCCAGATGGGTACTTCGTGCTTCAGGTCGTCGATGAGCCGGCGGCACGCCTCGAAGGCCTCGCCGCGGTGCGGGCACGACACGGCGACCACGACGGCCAGGTCGCCGACCGTCAGATCACCGATCCGGTGGACTGCCGCGAGGGCGCGCACGGGGTACGCGGCGACGATCTTCTCCGCGATGCGCCGCATCTCCGCCTCGGCGGTCGGGTGGCACGAATAGCCCAGCCGGTCCACGCCGGCCCCGCCGTCGTGGTTGCGCACCGTTCCCACGAAGAGCGCGGTGCCGCCCGCCGCGTCGTCCCCGACGGCCTTGAAGACCTCGTCGAGGGAGAGCGGCGTCTCACGGATGGCGAGCAGTTTGATCGGGTCCTGCGCCGCCTGCTCACCTGGGTGGTCGTGCTGGGTGCGTGCCATGGACTCATCGTGCCGTACGCCGCCGACAACCGTGAATAGCGTTTTCGACCGGCACACGCGCGTGGCGGCTTGGAGCCTCCTACAACAGGCCCGCGGACCCTCCCTCGGGCCTCAGATACGCCGTCTCGCCTTGCGCACCCGCCGTACGACAGCCGCCGTGCCCAGCAACGCCACCGTCGCGCCCGCGGCTCCGGCCGCCGTCGCGTCCTTGCGGCCGAGCCGTCGGCCGGCGACCGTACGCCGTCCCGCGACCTCTTCGAGAAGCTCGGCGAGAACCTCCTCGTTCGTCCACTGGGGGCGCCACCCGGCGTCGTGCAGCCGGCTCCCGCTCACCACCCACGGGTACATCGTGTAGGCGAGGTCCCCGGCCGGAGAGGGCGTCAGGCCGATCCGGTGCAGCCGCGCGGCCGCTCCGAGCGCGACGGCCGACGGCAGCTCCATGCGCCGGATCCCGCTGAGCTCCTCGACCTCCTCCTGCTCCAGCCACCCGTCGCAGCCGACCGTGAGCTCTCCGTCGACCTTCTCCAGAACCGCGTACTCCAAGGCACTGCACAGGTCCTCTACGTGACAGAACTGCCAGGCGGGCCGCGAACCGGCCACCACAAGAAGGCGCGGTGACTCGAAGTAACGCGTCAGGGCCGTGTCCGTGCCGCCGACGAGCACCGCGGGACGCATCACGGTGACATTGAGGCCCGGGTGCGCGCGCGGGGCCCGCCGCGCGAGCCGCTCGATCTCCAGAAGGTCGCCGACGCCCGTGGCCTCCGCCGTGGCACGCAGCTCGGCGTCCTCGGAGAGGGGCAGCTCGTTGTCGGCGAGCGCTCCGTAGACCATCGCCGAGGTGCACAGCACGACACGGTGCACTCCGGCGGCGGCCGCGGCGGTCAGCACGGTCTGGGTGCCGCGTACGTTGTACGCGGTGCGGGCCGCGGCGTCCGACTCCAGGTCGAGGTCGAGCGCCAGATGGACGACGACGTCCGCGCCGCGCAGCTTCTCGGCGATGGCCGGATCCCGTACGTCGAGGATGTGCCACGTCGCGGAGGCGCATGCGCCGCGCCGTTCGTCGATGGCGAGCACCTGTTTGATCTCGTCCGACGCGGCGAGCCGCTCGGTGAGCAGGGCGCCGATGCCGGACGCTGCACCGGTGACCGCGACGACGGGGCCGCGGACGGCCGGACTGGTTGAGGGGTTTCGCGCTGCGCGAACCTGCGGATCTGGGGAACTCACCGGGCGTCTCCAGCGGTTGTCTTCAGTACGTACGTGTATGACGCGTACGTACCAGGAGGCATCCATCCTGCCGCAGGCCATGAGTCGGCGAAGCACCGAGGCCCGATCCCGTCACGGTGTCTACGCTGGGTGTGTGTAGTCGGGCAGTCGCCGCCGGGACAGAAACCGGTGGCCTTACCAGCCGAGGAATCCCGTGAGTGACACCCCATTTGGTTTCGGCCTTCCGCCGGAGGAGCCGGACGACGGCGACGAGGGCAAGAAGAAGGACCAGCAGGGCGGTGGCGGTCAGGGACCGGCCAACCCCCTCGGATTCGGCTTCCCGGGCCTGCCCGGCGCGGGCGGCCCCGGCGGCGCGGGCGGGGACAACCCGTTCGCGGCGATGTTCGGCTCGATGGATCCGAACGATCTGGGGGCGGCCTTCCAGCAGCTCGGCCAGATGCTCTCGTACGAGGGCGGTCCGGTGAACTGGGACATGGCCAAGGACATCGCCCGCCAGACGGTCTCCCAGGGCACGCAGGACGGCGTGAAGGACGCGAGCGTCGGTCCCGCCGACCGCACCGCGGTCGAGGAGGCCGTCCGCCTGGCCGACCTGTGGCTGGACGACGCGACGTCGCTGCCGTCGGGCGCAGGTTCCGCGGTGGCCTGGAGCCGCGCCGAGTGGGTCGAGGCGACCCTCCCGGTGTGGAAGGAGCTCGTCGACCCGGTCGCCGAGCGCGTCGGCCTGGCCATGGGCGACGTCCTGCCCGAGGAGATGCAGGCCATGGCGGGCCCGCTCATCGGCATGATGCGCTCCATGGGCGGTGCCATGTTCGGCTCGCAGATCGGGCAGGCCCTGGGCGTGCTCGCGGGCGAGGTCGTCGGTTCCACGGACATCGGTCTGCCGCTGGCCCCCGCCGGCAAGGCGGCGCTGCTGCCGTTGAACATCGAGGCGTTCGGCAAGGACCTCGGCATCCCGAAGGAGGAGGTCCGCCTCTACCTGGCGCTGCGCGAGGCCGCTCACCAGCGGCTGTTCACGCACGTGCCGTGGCTGCGTTCGCACCTGTTCGGTGCGGTCGACGGGTACGCGCGCGGGATCAAGGTCGACACCTCGAAGCTGGAGGACGTGGTCGGCCAGTTCGACCCGCAGAACCCGGAGCAGCTGCAGGAGGCGCTGCAGCAGGGCATGTTCCAGCCGGAGGACACCCCGGAGCAGAAGGCCGCCCTGGCGCGCCTGGAGACGGCTCTCGCGCTCGTGGAGGGCTGGGTGGACGCGGTGGTCCACGCGGCCGCGAAGCCGCGTCTGTCGTCCGCCGACGCGCTGCGCGAGACGCTGCGCCGCCGCAGGGCGTCCGGCGGTCCCGCGGAGCAGACGTTCGCGACGCTGATCGGCCTGGAGCTGCGTCCGCGCCGCCTGCGGGACGCCTCGCGCCTGTGGGCCTCGCTCACGGACGCGCGCGGTGTGGACGGCCGTGACGGCCTGTGGGAGCACCCGGACATGCTGCCGACGGCCTCGGACCTGGACGACCCGGACGGCTTCGTGCACCGCGAGCAGCTGGACTTCTCCGAGCTGGACAAGATGCTCGGCGAAGCGGCCGGCGGCAGCGGAGAGAAGCCGAACCTCTCCAAGGACGACTCCAAGGGCGACTCCAAGAACGACGAGTCCGACAGCGACGGCAAGGGCGACAGCGACAAGTGACCCTGTACGACGACGCGGTCCTCGTGCTCAAGAGCTACGAGGACCAGCCGGAGCTGCGCCAGGCCTACCTGGACCATCTCGCCGCCCACGGTGACGCCGCGATGTGGAAGTCCTGCACCGCGGGTCACCTGACGGCCAGCGCGCTGGTGATCGACCCCGAGCGCGGGCGCGTCCTGCTCACGCTGCACAAGAAGCTGCAGATGTGGCTCCAGATGGGCGGGCACTGCGAGCCCGGCGACCCGACGCTGGCGGCCGCGGCCCTGCGCGAGGCGACCGAGGAATCCGGCATCGCGGGGCTCGCGCTGCTACCGGGCGGCCCGGTCCGCCTCGACCGGCACCCCATTCCGGGCCCGTGCACGCAGCACCTGGATACGCAGTACGCGGCGCTCGCCCCGGCGGACGCCACGGAGGCCATCAGCGACGAGTCCCTGGACCTGCGCTGGTTCTCGTACGACGAGGTCGCGGACGTGGCCGACGCCTCGGTCGTGCGGCTGGTCGAGGCGACGCGCGCCCGCCTTTGAGGCGTACGCGCATGTGTAAGGGGCGGGCGCCGGGCGCCCGCCCCTTACACATGCCCCTACCCGGTTCGCCGGGTAGTCGTCAGGCAGCCGTCAGCTCCAGACGTTTCCCTGGTTCTGGCCGCGGGCTCCCTGCTGGCCCATTCCGTACTGCGCCGCGATCCCCTGGCCGGCCACCGCGTTCTGCGGCGGCAGCAGCTCGCTGGGCTGGACGAGCGCGTAGCCCTGCCCCATGAAGCTGAGCTCCCAGCCCTCGCCGGTGTTGCCGCGGCGCCGCCAGACGCCCGAGGAGTGCGTCTGCGCCTGCATCTGCACCCGCAGGCCCGTCGACCAGGCGACGACGGCGTCAGCGTCGGCGTTGACGTAACGGTCGGGGGTGACCTGGAGCATCAGCGGCTGGCCGGACGTCATCAGCGCGACCTTGCCGCGCCCGGTGATGTTGAGCTGGTACTTGCCGGAGCCGGAGATGCCGAACTGGCTGTCCACGGCGATGACCTCATGGTGCAGCGACGAGTCCATCGCCAGCACGTAGTTGCTGTCGACGGTCAGTCCGTCCTGCTCGACATCCACTACGTGGATGTACTGGGCAAGGTTCGCCAGATAGACGCTGCCCTGCCCGTGGCAGCGCATCAGATCCAGGCCCTCGCCGGTGTGCGCGCGGGAGCGCCGCTGCCCGGACGTCTGGATCTCGCCGTCGAACTCCATCAGTCCCTGGTAGGCGACCATCGAGCCCTTACGGGCGAGGATGTCGTCGTGTCCTTCCAGGGCGACCCGCAGCATCTGCGGGTTCTGCACCGTGTAGCGCTCCTGGGACTGCTGCTCGGTGTACGCGAAAAGCGGACTCTGCATGGTGTGTTCGCTCCCCCTCAGCCCCGGGCTCGGAGGCGGTCGGTGCTGTCTTCACTGGGCTGTACGACGACGATGCCCTCCCCGGAGAAGCCCATCTGGTAGGCCTCGCCGCTGCCCCGCCCGATGAGCGAGCCGGCCTTGAAGCTGCGCTTGCCCTTCACCTTCAGGTTCGGTGACCAGGCGATGAGCGCGTCCGGGTCGACGTACGTCTCGTCCTCGCCGCGGCCGCAGTCGACGACGATGGGGGTGCCGCGCGAGGTCAGGGCGACGTGCCCCTGGCCACTGATCTTGATGTTCCACAGGCCCTGCCCCGCGAATTTGGCGAGGCCCTTCACGCGTTCGACGCCCCACTGGAGGTGGGCGTCGAAGGCGAGCAGGTTGGTGCCGTTGACGGAGATCGACTCGCCGCCGAGGTTGATGACGACGACGTCCGCTCCGTAGTCGGCGAGGTAGAGCAGGCCGTCACCGGAACACTTCATAAGAGGCGCGCCCTCGCCGGTGATCCAGTCGCGGGCGATCTGGCGTACGGCGGGCGGGTTGGGCTCGTACTGGACGAAGCCTTCGTAGGCGACCATCGAGCCCACGCGCGCGAAGAGGTCGTTTCCGGTCTGCATGGCGACCTTCAGCATGTTGCTGCCGTGGTTCTCCATGCGGGTGGCTACCGGGGTCGGGGCGAAGCCCGCGAGCGGCTGATTCATGACGGGCTCCCTCAGACCTCGTACGGCTGGACGACGATGAAGTTGCCGGGTGCGCCCCGGAACTGCAGGTTCACGCTCTCGCCGCTGTGTCCGGGATAGGCGTTGCGGCGCATCCGGACCTGGCTGGAGATGATCGCCTGCGCGGCCGCGGACCAGGCCACGACCGCGTTGCAGTCGGCGAACGTCGTCGGCGTCACCGGCAGCACGACGGGTGTCCCGTGGGTCTTGACGACGACCGTTCCGGTGCCCTGGAACTGCATCACGAACAGCGCGCCCCCGGGGATGCCGTGCCCCTCGATCCTGCGCACTTCGTACTGAAGGCTCTCGTCGAAGGCGAGGACGTTCTCGGCGGAGACGCAGATCGCGTCTCCTTGGAGTTCGATGGGGTGCAGGTGGGCGGCCTCTTCGGCGAGGAAGACCTGGCCGCGGCCGGTGCAGCGCATCAGCTGCATCTCCTGGCCGGTGGCGTTGCCCACGACGCGTCCGGCGAACCCGGCGCCCTTGTAGCCGAACTCGACCTTGCCCTGGTAGAGCACCATGCTGCCCTGCCGGGCGAGCACGGGCTGGTCGCCGCCGGCGCCGAGGTCGACCCGGATCAGCTTCTTGTTCTGGAGCGTCCAGCGCTGCCCGGTGGGGGCCTCGCGGTACTTCTCCAGCGCGGCCGCCACACCCGGCGCGACCGCCTGCTGCGGGACGCCCTGAGGCGCGCCGTACGGGGAGGGAGCGGCGGGCGGCTGTCCATAGCCGGGCGGTGCCGACGGCGACTGGGGCTGCTGGCCGTATCCGGGCGGCAGGGTCGCGCCGCCCTGGCCCGGCACCTGCCCGTACTGAGGCGGTTGTTGCCCGTACGGAGCGGGGGCTGGAGGCGGCGGCACCGCACCCGGGGGCGGTGCCAGCGGCGCGACGATGGTCGGCGCCGCGTGGACGGGAGGCACGGCCGGGGCGGGAGCCGGCGGGGGCGTCGGGCTCTGCGGCGGCGCGAAGGGCTGCGGCGTGGGCGCCGGGGCAGGAGCGGGCGCGGGTGCCGTCGGGGCCCCGAAGGCGGGCGGCGCGGAAGCCTGCGCGGGCGGCGCGAAGCCGGGAGCCGCGGCGGACTGCGGCTGCGCGGCGGGTTCCTCCTCCGCGACCTCGCCGCCGAAGTTCTGCAGCAGCGCGTCCAGGCCACCGTCGAAGCCCTGTCCGACGGCCGCGAAGCGCCACACGTCCTTCAGGTAGAAGTCACCCAGCATCACCGCACGCTCGGTGGAGAACTCGCCGCCCTGGAAGGAGTACCGCGCGACCTCTTCACCACCGGCGACGATACGGATGTAGCCGGGCGCCACCTGTGACATCTGACCGGCGCCGTCGAGCGTCGCGGTGAACGACAGCTTCTGGATGTTCGCGGGGATCTTGTCGAGCGTGACGCGGAAGGACTCGGTGTCACCGGCCTGCGCGCCGAGCAGCTGGACGGACTCCTCGGGCGTTTTGGGCTGGTTGAAGAAGACGAAGTACCGGTCGTCGGACAGCCGTTCCTCGGCGTCGAGGCCGAAGCAACTGATGTCGAAGGTCAGTCCGGGGCCGGTGATCTGCACGCCGACGTACAGATCCGTGCCCGCGGTGAGGTCGCTGATCTTGGCCTTGTGGCCGCGCTGGAATTCCCTGGCCATGCGTAACGACCGTCCCCCATCCCGATGGTGATTGCGTCGCGTCAGGCTAACTGCAAAGTCTGGGAACGGGAGAAGTCGGTACAGCCCTGGTACAGAAGCGGCCCCTGGGGCCCGTTATTCGCCGCGTGTGCTCGGCGGATGCGGCAGCCGGTCCGCCGCGACCACCCCTTCGAGGTATCCGCGCGCACGCTCGGTGCGGGGGTATGCCTCCAAAAGCCGCCAGAAGCGCGGTCCGTGGCCCGGGACCAACAAGTGCGCGAGCTCGTGGACGAGCACGTAGTCGACGACGTATTCGGGCATGCCCTGCAGGCGGTGCGATAGGCGGATACTGCCCTCCGCGGGCGTGCACGAGCCCCATCGGGTGTTCTGGTTGGTGACCCAGCGCACCGACGCCGGCCGGGCCTTGCCGCCGAGGTACTGCTGCGAGAGCCGTCCGGCGCGCTCGGCCAGCTCCGCGTCGCCGAGGACCCGCTTGCTCTCCTGCGCTGCGAGCTTGTCGAGCATGACGGTCACCCAGCGCTGCTCCTCGGCCTCGGACATCCGGGCCGGGATGAGGACCACGGTGCGATCGCCTTCGCGGTACGCGGACACCGTTCTGCGGCGCCGGGAACTCCGGCGGACCTCGACCGCGCTCGCCCCCGGACCGCCTGGCGGCGGGCTGGTCGTGCTGCGCTGTGTTTTCTTGGCACGGTGCAGAGGGTCGACGGGCACGCCCTGACGTTACCCGCTGAGCAGGGTGGAAGTCCCGTCTCCGGAACTGTTTCGGTGCGCTGCCGCACCCCGGCCGCTCGATTGGTACGACTATCACCCACAGCCTGTGGACAACCTCCGTCACGCATCTGGCCGAGCAGGCATGCTGGCCCTCGATCGACGTGATCGGCTGACGCAGTCGGCCGGACGGCACAGCACGGGGGACAACCATGCATCCGATCCTGAAGCCCGCGCTGCGGCGCGGCTGGCACGACCTGAACACGGTCCAGTTCGGGCTGACACCGGCGCACGCCGTGGTGCTCGGCCCGGTCGACACGGCCACGGGGAGCTTTCTGACCCTGCTCGACGGAACGCGCGGCGTACCGCTGCTGCGTGACGAGGCCCAGCGGATGGGCCTGCCCGAAGGGCACGTGGACGCGCTGCTGGAGCGGTTGACCAGGGCGGGTCTCCTCGACGACGCCACGGGAGGCGGCCCGGCCGCCGAAGCGCTGCGCAAGCAGACGGGGGTGATGGACCGGCTCCGAGCCGACCACGCCGCCCTGACGGTGACGACGTCCGAACCCGCCGAGGGCGCGCGCAGGCTGGCGGCACGCCACGGCATGCGGGTGCAGGTGAGAGGCGCCGGGCGGGTGGGCGCACTCGTGGCCTCGGTCCTTGGCGCGGCGGGCGTGGGCCATGTCGAAGTGCGGGACGGCGGTTGCGTCGAGCCGTGGGACGTGGCGCCGGGAGGTCATCCGGTGGAGGCGATCGGCGAGCGCCGGGACGTGTCCGCGCGGCAGCTGGTGCGCGCCGTCGCGCCGGCCCGGCCCCCGCGCCCTGACCGGCGCAGGACGCAGGCCCCTGCGGTGGACGAGGGGCAGGGGGAGCCGGCGCTCTCCCTCGTGATCCTCACCCCGCGTGACGGACTCGCGATCCACTCCCCCGACCCCGGCGCCGCTGCGGACCTGATCGCGGCGGGCATCCCCCACCTGTACGCGGGCGTGACCGAAGCCACCGGGATCGTGGGGCCCCTGGTACTGCCCGGCGGGACCGCCTGCGCGCACTGCCTGCTTCTCGCGCGCACGGATCGCTACGTGACGTGGCCGCGGTTGCTCGCCCAGTGGCGGTCGGGGCACTCCGCCCGCCAGATCCAGGCCTGTGACCTGGGCCTGGCCACCGCGGTCGCAGGCCTCGCCGCGGCCCACGGGCTGGCCTTCCTGGACGGGGAACTGCCGTCGAGCACAGGGTCCCGCTGGGAGGCGTCTACACCGGGGCTCGACTGGCATGCCCGGCCGGTGTGGCCACATCCGGAGTGCCCATGCGGTGCGGGTGAGGGAGGTAACGGGAAGGAGACCTCCGTGGAGGAAGGGCCGCACGACACAATGGCGGTGTAAGCAACGGCTGACGGCGTCATGACGCCTGGGCATGCGCGGCACGGCTGTCCGGCACTTGGAGGGGTGTATGTCTGATCTTCCCCGGAAGGCGGTTACCCGTACCGCCAAGCTGGCCGCACTACCGATCGGCTTCGCCGGCCGAGCGACCTGGGGCATCGGCAAGCGCATCGGCGGCAAGTCCGCCGAGATCGTCGGCCGCGAGCTGCAGCAGCGCACGGCGGAGCAGTTGTTCAAGGTGCTCGGCGAGCTGAAGGGCGGGGCCATGAAGTTCGGGCAGGCCATGTCCGTCTTCGAGTCCGCTCTGCCGGAGGAGGTCGCGGGCCCGTACCGCGCCGCGCTGACGAAGCTGCAGGAAGCCGCGCCTCCGATGCCGACGCGCACCGTGCACGCGGTGCTGGAGGAGCGACTCGGCGCGCAGTGGCAGGACCTGTTCCTGGAGTTCGAGGAGAAGCCGTCGGCCGCCGCATCGATCGGCCAGGTGCATCACGCCGTGTGGCACGACGGGCGCGAGGTCGCCGTCAAGGTGCAGTACCCGGGCGCGGGTGAGGCGCTGCTCTCGGACCTCACCCAACTGGGCCGCTTCGCGCGCCTGTTGGGGCCGCTGATTCCGGGGATGGACATCAAGCCTCTGATCGCGGAGCTGCGCGACCGGGTGACCGAGGAGTTGGACTACGCGCTGGAGGCGCAGGCCCAGCACGCCCATGCCGAGGAGTTCGAGGGCGACCCCGATGTCGTGGTGCCGCGCGTGGTGCATCAGTGCGAGCAGGTCCTGGTGACGGAGTGGATCGACGGGACGCCGCTCGCCGAGATCATCAACGACGGGAGTCAGGAACAGCGGGACCGCGCCGGCCAGTTGCTGGCGCGGTTCCTGTTCTCGGGCCCGGCGCGCACGGGCCTGTTGCACGCGGATCCGCACCCGGGCAACTTCCGGCTGCTGCCGGACGGCAAGGACGGCTGGCGCCTGGGCGTACTGGACTTCGGAACGGTGGACCGGCTGCCGGGCGGGCTGCCCGCCGTCATAGGCAGCTCGCTGCGGATGACGCTCGACGGCGAGGCGGGTTCGGTCTATGAGCTGCTGCGCGAGGAGGGCTTCGTCAGGGAGTCGATCGCACTCGAACCGGACGCGGTGCTCGACTACTTGCTGCCGATCATCGAGCCCGCTCAGGTCGACGCGTTCACGTTCACCCGTTCCTGGATGCGCAGTCAGGCCGCCCGGATCGCCGACCCCCGCTCCCCCGCCCACCAGCTCGGCAAGCAGCTCAACCTGCCGCCGTCGTACCTGCTGATCCACCGGGTGACGCTCAGCACGATCGGGGTGTTGTGCCAGCTCGGCGCCACGGTGCGGCTGCGGGACGAACTGGAGTCGTGGGTACCGGGGTTCGTGGCCGAGGCCGAAGAGGAGCCCGAGGAGGAGTCGGCCGCGGAGGCCTGATCACCACCGGTCCGAGTCGAGCCGGCCTTCGATGGCCCTGATGTTCTCCCGGGAACAGTCGTCGCAGAAGAGTCGGCGGACGCCACCCTCGACGGAGCACGTCCAGGTCAGCGGCGTCCCCGGGGCTGTCGCGCCGCACCGGGCGCACACGACGGCCTGCGGATCGGTCTGAGGCGCGGAGTCCCCGCCAGGAAGAGACATCACTCCGCGACGATAACTCCATGGACCGATGATCGTCCGGCACAACGCACCGCGGGGGCCGGTCCCTTCCGGACCGGCCCCCGCGGGAGCAGCCGCGTACCGCCGCGGCTCAAGTCGACGATGGTGGTGCCGACGGACTGTTACTGCATGACGGCCATGGCGAGTGCGCGCCGGGCCCGCAGCGAGGCGCGCTCGGCGCGGCGCTGCATCCGACGGGCGACCACCAGGCGCAGGGCCTGGCGCTCGGCGTGGGCGTCCCGCAGCTGCTCGTGCATATGCGCACGAGCCAGGGCTTCTGGGATGAGTTGCATCTGACGGGTCCTGTTCTGACGCGAGTCGTTCGCATCGGACATGGGGAAGTCCGGGATCGCGGAGCCGGCGGGCTCGCTCGTGGACGGCTTCATCGGGGCCTGCTTCTTGGGGTCGTGCGTCAGGGGGCGGTCGATCGTTCCTCGGATGGTCATGCCGCGACCGGGTTCTTGCGCGGGCGACCACGCGGCCGCTTCCGGGCGACAACGACGCCCTGGACGAACAGCTCGCCACCCCAGACGCCCCAGGGCTCACGCCGCTCCTTGGCGCCGGCCAGGCAGGCCTCCATCAGCGGGCAGGTACGGCAGAGGGACTTGGCGTACTCGACGTCCGCCGGCGACTCCGCGAAGAAGACCTCCGGGTCGTAGGCACGGCAGGGGACGGGCACGCCGAGGTTCTCGATGGCGTCGTCGAGCGCGGTGAGCGCAGTCAGCGGGTACAAGGTGGAGTCCTCCGTGGACACGGGCGGGGGAAGAGGGTCTG
Source organism: Streptomyces sp. NPDC050264 (assembly GCF_040655895.1). Lineage (NCBI taxonomy): Bacteria > Bacillati > Actinomycetota > Actinomycetes > Kitasatosporales > Streptomycetaceae > Streptomyces > Streptomyces sp. NPDC050264. The sequence goes on along the minus strand of NZ_JBFAKV010000016.1, from coordinate 185,053 downwards.
AAGGCGGTACGGACGGGGCGTGCGCTTCGAGTTGCACGGTGTTTTCTTCCTCGTCTGGTCATTCCGGCCGGTGGGCCGGGTGGCGGTGGTACCGGGTTCTTTTCTTGTCCCGAGGCCCCTTCGTTCTGGTCCCTCGGAAGATCGCTGGGTCTTCCGGGAAAACAGAAGGGCCGCGGATCCCGGGTGGGGTTCCGCGGCCCTGAAGGCGCCGGTCTGATCGTCGATCAGACTGGATCACTCCAGGGTTCGAGCCCACGGAAGGCCCACATCGTGTGATGCTGCGTCGTCTGCTTCCCGAATCCGGCACCGGCCGCGGCAAAGGCATAGGCCTGAGCCTGTGCCGTCGCTACTGCTTCCGGTGCCTTGGTCGGTCGCTCATTGCCCTCGCGAATGGGAAGACCCGCGAGAGACAGGCCGGACTCCGGACGCATGGCGCTGACGCCAGACAGACCAGTGCCCAGGTTCGAGAAGCCGAGCAGGCAGGAAGCGACGACCGAGCGATCGGTCATTTTCACGGTGCTGATGGAGCTGGCGTTGATGCTGATCACTGGAATCGCCTCCTCTCGGCGTCTAGGGGACCGGCGCGAACCGGTCCGACGGCTTTCAAGTACATCACGGAACCAGGGCCTTCGAGAAGGCCGCTGCTTTCGTGATTAAGAACCTATGGGGATTACTGGGGCATGCGCAAACTATTTTTTCGACGAGTTTGCATCAGTCCTCCTCGTCGGCTCCCCCGAGCTCCTCACCCATGACCTGACCTGCACAAATGGCCAGCACATCGGATCCGTGGGCGCGAAACTTCCGCACGCCGACGCCCGGGATGCGGGACAGCTCGCCCTCGTCCTCCGGCGCGGCCTCGGCGATGGCGATCAGGGTCTTGTCGGTGAAGACGCAGAACGCGGGCTGGCCGAGATCTGCCGCCGTACGGGCGCGCCACTCGATGAGCCGCTCGTACACTCCCTCGTCCATGTCGGACGGACAGTCCTCGCAGCGCATCAGCTTCATCTCGGCCGCTTCGAGCGTGCGCCCGCACATCCGGCAGCGCGCCACCTTTCTGGCACCCCTGCGGCGGGCGGCGGCACCCAGCGGCTCCAGGGCGTCCGGTCGCGTCCCGTGCTCGACACCACCGCGCCCCACGCTCGCGCTCCGCCCGGCCGCGCCCGTGGAGCCCGGCCGCAGTCCGTCGAGGAAACGGCTCGGTCGGCGACCGGGACGGCCGCCGGGCGAGCGGGACAGCGCCCAGGACAGGCCGAGGTGGTGCCGGGCCCGGGTCACGCCGACGTACAGCAGCCGGCGCTCCTCCTCGATCTGCTCATCGGTCTTGGCGTACGTGATCGGCATCATGCCCTCGGCGAGGCCGACGAGGAACACGGCGTCCCATTCGAGTCCCTTGGCGGCGTGCAAGGACGCGAGGGTGACGCCTTCCACGGTCGGGGCGTGCTGCGCGTTCGCCCGCTCGTCGAGCTCGGCCACGAAGTCGGCCAGCGTGGCCTCGGGCTTGGCCTGCGCGCAGTCCTCGGCGAGCCGGGCGAGGGCCGCGAGTGACTCCCAGCGGTCCCGGACCGCGCCCGAGCCCGCGGGCGGTTCGGTCGTCCAGCCCTCGCCGGACAGGACCGCCCTGACGAGCGAGGGCAGGTCGACCGCCGCGTCCAACCCTGCGTCGTTGTTTCCGAAGCGGGCTGCCGCACGCAGCGCGTGGCCTGCCTTGCGCACCTCCGCGCGCTCGAAGAACCGCTCCGCTCCGCGCAGCAGGTAGGGCACGCCGGCGTCGGCGAGTGCCTGTTCGTAGATGCCCGACTGGCTGTTCGTCCGGAACAGGATCGCGATCTCGCCCGCGGAGACACCGGAGGCGATCAGCTCGTGGATGCGGCGTGCCGCGCCTTCGGCTTCGGCCGGCTCGTCGGCGTACTCGACGTAGACCGGCTCGGGTCCTGTCTCGCGCTGCGAGATCAGCTCCAGGCGGTGGTCGGCCGCCCGGCCGCTGGCCCTGGCGAGGACGCCGTTGGCGAGGCGCACGACCTGGGGCGAGGAGCGGTAGTCGCGGACGAGCTTGACGACGGTGGCACCGGGGTGGCGGTTACGGAAGTTGAGCAGGTGGTCGGGGGTGGCACCGGTGAAGGAGTAGATCGTCTGGCTGGCGTCACCGACGACGCAGAGGCTGTCCCGCTCCCCGAGCCACAGATCGAGCAGGCGCTGCTGGAGCGGGCTGACGTCCTGGTACTCGTCGACGACGAAGTGCTGGTACTGGGCACGGATCTGGTCGGCGATGTCGTGCCGGTCCTGGAGGATGCCGACGGTCAGCAGCAGGACGTCCTCGAAGTCGATGACGCCCCGGTCGCGCTTCAGCGTCTCGTAATTGGCGTAGATCTGGGCGATCTCGGCGGGGTGACGGACGGCCTCGCGCCCGGCCTTGTGGGCCGCGGCCGCATAGTCCGAGGGGACGGTCTGAGTGACCTTGGACCACTCGATCTCCGCGGTCACGTCGCGCAGCTCGCCCCGGTCGAGGCGCAGCCCGCAGGCCACCGCGGCGTCGGAGACCAGCTGGATCTTGCGGTCGACGAGTCGGGGCAGCTCCCCGCCGACGGCCTTGGGCCAGAAGAACTGGAGCTGGCGCAGGGCCGCCGAGTGGAACGTACGGGCCTGGACTCCCCCCGCGCCGAGCTGTCGCAGGCGGCCGCGCATCTCGCCGGCCGCGCGGTTGGTGAAGGTGACGGCGAGCACACTGGCGGGCTGGAGGATCCCGGCGCGAACGCCGTACGCGATGCGATGGGTGATCGCGCGTGTCTTGCCCGTGCCCGCGCCCGCGAGCACGCACACCGGACCGTGCAGGGCCGTCGCCACGGCGCGCTGCTCGGGGTCGAGCCCGTCGAGCACCGCGTCGGCCGATTCCGGGACCTGCGGGAACAGGGTGGAGTGCGTTGCTGCTGTCACCCCGCCATGCTGCCAGGTCCGCGAGGGCGGGTGCGTCACGTTGTCCACAGGCAGCCAGGGTTAGTCGTACTGGCACGGCCGACGTGCGGGAATGGGGGCCGCGTCGCGTACGTTCGACTGATTGCGAACACGCACCCCCAGCCACGAAGGAGCGCGAGGAACATGCCGGGCACTGTGACGATGTACAGCACCACCTGGTGCGGCTACTGCCAGCGGTTGAAGAAGCAGATGGACCGCGAGGGCATCGGATACACCGAGATCAACATCGAGCACGACCCGGATTCGGCCGCGTTCGTCGAGAAGGCGAACGGTGGGAACCAGACGGTCCCGACCGTTCTCTTCGACGACGGCTCGACGCTCACCAACCCCTCGCTGGCGCAGGTCAAGCAGAAGATCGGCGCCTGATCCCGTCGCTCACAGCGCGTCGTTGGGCTTCGGCAGGGGCTTGCCGTACCAGAGTTCGATCAAGCGGGCCGCAATCGAGATTCCGTAGGGAGGCATGACCTCCCCGGTCTCGAAGGCGGCCCGCAGGTCGTCGCGGGAGAACCAGCGCGCTTCGTGGATCTCCTCACCGTCGACGTTGATCTCCGTCGAGGTCGCCTGCGCCATGAAGCCGAGCATCAGGCTGGAGGGGAACGGCCAGGGCTGGCTGGCGACGTATTCGACGTCACCGACGAGGACACCCGCCTCCTCGAAGACCTCGCGGCGCACCGACTGCTCGATGGACTCGCCGGGCTCCACGAAGCCCGCCAGCGTCGAGAAGCGGCCTTCGGGCCAGTGCACCTGGCGGCCGAGCAGGATGCGGTCCTGCTCGTCCATGACCGCCATGATCACGGCCGGGTCGGTGCGCGGGTAGTGCTCGGCCCCGCAGGCCTGGCAGCGGCGGATGTGGCCCGCGGCGGCAATGACGGTGCGCTCGCCGCAGCGGGAGCAGAAGCGGTGCAGTCGCTGCCAGTTCTCCAGAGCGACGGCGTGCACCATGAGGCCGGCGTCCCGCTGTGAGAGCAGCAGGCCCGCCTCGCGCAGTCCTGCGGGGCGCGCGGACTGGTCCATGCGCCCGGGAAGCGTGTCCTTCTGGAGCGCGAAGTAGCTCACGCCGTCCTCGTCGGTGCCCAGGAAGTAGCGGTGGGCCTCGGTGAGGGGCGCCTCGAAGGCCGGGGTCATGACCAGTTCCGTCGCGCCGTCCGGTGTCTCGTCGATGAGCACCTGGCCGCCGGAGACCACGAAGACACGGGTCGTCGGGTGGCTCCACGCGGCGGCGAGCCAGGCTTCGTCGAGGCGGTGGTGCGCGGCACGATCGATCCCGCTCGGCGCGGCGAGCGAGAGCGGCCGGTCTGCGGCGTTGTCGGCGGTGCGGTCGGTCCAGGTGGTCACAGGTGCTTCCAACTCCCCCGGTGGAAAGGGTGGTTCGGCGGGCGGTTCAGCAAGACGTACGGCGGGCGGGGGCGGGACTGCGTTCAGGGAGCATCCGTCCAGCTCTCCGCGAGATCGCCCCATAGGTAGGCGGTGGTTTCGACGCCCTTCATAAGGAGGTCGAGTTCGACCTTCTCGTTCGGGGCGTGCCAGCCGTCCGAGGGCACGGAGATGCCCAGGAAGAGCACGGGGGCCTCAAGGACGTCCTGAAGGTCGGCCGCCGGCCCCGACCCGCCTTCACGCGTGAAGCGGATCTCCTCTTCGAAGGCGCGGCCCATGGCGCGTACGACGGACTGCAGAGCCGGGTGATCGAGGGGCGTGAGGCACGGCCGGGTGGCGGCGCCGAAGGTGACGGTGTGGCTGATCCCCGCCGGCAACTGCTCGGCGACCCAGGCGGTGACCGCCTTCTCGATGTGGTCGGGGTCCTGCCCTGCGACGAGCCGGAAGGAGAGTTTGAGCTGGGCGGAGGACGGCACGATCGTCTTGCCGCCCGGGCCCTGATATCCGCCGCCGATGCCGTTGACCTCTGCGGTGGGGCGGGCCCAGATGCGCTCCAGGGTGCTGTGCCCGGCCTCTCCGTACGTGGCACGGGACTTGGCCGTGCGCAGCCACTGCGCCTCGTCGAAGGGCAGCTCCGCGAAGAGTTCGCGCTCCCGGTCGGTGAGCTCGATGATGCCGTCGTAGAAGCCGGGCACGGCCACGCGCGCGTGGTCGTCGTGCAGCGCGGCGACAAGGCGGGCGGCCGCGGTCGCCGGGTTCGGGACGGCGCCGCCGAACGAGCCGGAGTGGATGTCCTGGCCGGGACCGCGCAGCTCGATCTCGCAGTCGGCGAGGCCGCGCATGCCGGTGCACACCGTGGGGGTGTCCTCGGACCACATGCCGGTGTCGGAGACGATCACGGCGTCGGCGGCGAGACGCTGCTTTTCTGCCTCCACCAGGGCGCGGAAGTTCGGTGAGCCCGACTCCTCCTCGCCTTCGATCAACAACTTGAGGTTCACGGCGGGTGCGGTGCGCCCTGTGACGGCGAGGTGGGCGCGGACTCCGAGTGTGTGGAAGAACACTTGCCCCTTGTCGTCGGCGGCACCGCGCGCGTGGAGCCGGTTTCCGACGACGACGGGCTCGAAGGGCTCGGTGTCCCAGCCGTCCTCGCGGGCGGCGGGCTGCACGTCGTGGTGTCCGTAGACGAGGGCCGTGGGGGCCTTCGGGTCGCCGGAGGGCCACTCGGCGAACACGGCGGGGGCGCCGGGCGTTTCCCACACCTCGGTGGTCGGGAAGCCGGTCGCGGCCAGTTGGGCGGCGAGCCAGTCGGCGCTGCGTCGCACGTCCGGTGCGTGGGCGGGCTGGGCGGAGACGGAAGGGATCCGCAGCCAGGCCGCGAGGTCGTCGAGGAACGCCGCACGGTGGTTCTCGATGTACGCACGTACGGTGCTGACGGCGCTGTCAACGGGCTTGCTCATGCTCACGAGCCTAGTCCCCCACCGGAGCGTGCTCGTCCGGCGGCTCCTCGACGGACTCCCCCGCGGCCTGCGGTTCCTCCGTGAGGAGCCGCTCCAGCTCCGCACGGCCGGGCAGCCGTCGCGGGCGGACCGTCTCGCCACTGCGCACGTACACGAAGGCGGCGCTCACCGACTCCAGGGGCACCCCCTGAAGCTCGGCCCAGGCGAGCCGGTAGACGGCGAGCTGGAGGGGGTCCCCGGTCTGCTGATGGCCGGTCTTCCAGTCGACGATCTCGTACGCCACCTCGTCGCCGTCGCCCCTCTTGTAGACGGCGTCGATGCGGCCGCGCACCACGCGGCCCGCGACGGCCAGCTGGAAAGGCAGCTCGACCCGGTAGGGAGCCAGGTGCGCGTACGGGGTGCGCTCGAAGGCTTCCTTGAGAGCCTCCAAGTCCTGCTCGTCCGCGATCTCCGCGTCGCTGCCGGGCAGCTCCTCCGGGCCGAGCATGGGAAGACGCAGTTCCTCGAAGCGCGATTCGACCCAGGCGTGGAAGCGGGTGCCCCGGCGGGCCGCCGGCTGGGGCGGGCGTGGCATGGGGCGGGCCAGCTCCTGGGCGAAACCGTCGGGGTCGGCGGCCATGCGCAGCACCTGGGACGCGGTGAGCGAGTGCGGCACGGGCACATCGCGCACGCCCGCACGGGCACGCAGCAGCTCACCCGCGAGGGCGTCCAGATCGCGGTCCCAGGACGCGATGGTGCGGGCCTCCTCCGGAGTGGGCATGGTCTCCGGGGCGGGCGCGGGGTGCGGGACGACGACGGGCGCTGTGCCCGCCTCATGGGGCTCCACCGCGCGCGCGTGGATCGGCGGCTCCGGTGCGGGGTGCGGGACGGTGGGACGCTCGGCGGACAGGTCCTCCCAGTCGTCCGCGGCATCGCCCAGGAACTCTTCGTCCTCGAAGAGAAGCTCGTCGTCGTCGGGTGGGGGCGGCCAGTCCGGGTCTTCGAAGGGCGGCTCATCGTAAGCGGCGGGGTGGGTCTGCGTGTGCGCGCGGGCTTCCGCGGTGCCGCCGGTGTGCGCGGCACGCTCCAAGTAGGCGAGAACCGTGTCGGCCGCCGCGCGGCGGCGGGCCAGGGACGCCTCGTCGAGCGGCAGCGGCCAGGCGTGCTCGGCCGACGCCTCCTGGAGTGCCGGGTTCTCCTCGTCCTCCGCCGGTTCGTCCGCCCAGACCTCGATCTCGCCGTATCCGGCGGCGCAGTGCTCGTACAGCGCCTGAAGGAAGGCGGACGGCCCGCGCCGCTTCTTCTGGGAGGGCCCCCACCAGTGGCCGGAACCGAGCAGCAGCGTGCGAGGGCGCGTGAAGGTGACGTACCCCAGGCGGAGTTCCTCGGTGTGCTGGTGGTCCTTCATGTCGGCGTGGAAGGCCTTCATGCTCCTGGAGTCCCAGGCTTCTATGCCCGGCAGGATCGCCGCGTCCCCGCGCAGTTCGTGCGGCAGGACCTTGCCCTGTGCCGTCCACTTCTCGCGGCCCTGGGCGCTCGGGAACGTGCCGTTGACGAGCCCGGGGACGGCGACGACGTCCCACTCCAGGCCTTTGGACTTGTGGGCGGTGAGCACCTTCACGGTGTTCTCGCCGCCCGGGAGCGCGTTGTCGAGGCCCTTCTCGTACTGGGCCGCGGTGCGCAGGAATCCGAGGAAGGCGAGCAAGGACGCGGAGCTGTCGTTGGCCGCGAAGGAGGCGGCGACGTCGAGGAAGTTGGACAGCGTCTCGCGGCGGCGGGCCGCCAACGCGTGCGGGGACGCCGAAAGTTCGACCTCCAGACCGGTGACGGCCAGCACACGGTGCAGGACGTCCATGAGCGGGTCGGACAACGAGCGGCGCAGGTCGCGCAGTTCGGTGGCGAGCCGGGCGAAGCGCACGCGCGCGTCGGGCGAGAAGGGCAGCCCGTCGGCGTCCCTGTCCGCCTCGGCGGAGGTCTCGAGGAACGTGTCGAGCGCGTCCGCGAGCGATATCACTTCGGACGGGTCGACGCCCTCGACGGCCTCGGCGAGGCGGCGGTCCGGATCGTCTTCGTCGCCTCCGCGCGCGTGGGAGACCAGCAAGCGGGCCCTGCGTCCCAGCAGGGCGAGGTCGCGCGGACCGATGCGCCACCGGGGGCCGGTCAGCAGCCGCACCAGAGAGGCGTTGGCCCCGGGGTCCTGGAGCACCTCGCACACGGCGACCAGATCGGCGACTTCGGGGAGGTGCAACAGCCCCGAGAGGCCGACCACCTCGACGGGGATGTCGCGGGCGACGAGTGCGCCCTGGATCTCGGCGAAGTCAGTGGCGGTACGGCACAGGACAGCGATCTCGCCGGGCTCCTTCCCCGTGGCGACGAGATGGGCGATGGAGTCGGCGAGCCAGTCGATCTCCTCGCTGTGGGTGCCCAGGAGGGCGCAGCGCACGGTGCCGTCGCGCTCGGCCCCGGGGGCGGGCCGCAGTGCCTCCACGCCCGCGTGCATCGCCCGCAACGGCTCGGCCAGTCCGTTGGCCAGGTCGAGGAGGCGGCCGCCGCTGCGCCGGTTCTCGCTGAGCGCGAAGCGGGTGGCCGGACGGCCGTCGCCGTAGGCGAAGTGGCGCGGGAAGTCGTCGAGGTTGGCGACCGAGGCGCCGCGCCATCCGTAGATCGCCTGGCAGGGGTCGCCCACGGCCGTCACGGCGTGGCCGGTGCCGGCGCCGAACAGGCCCGCCAACAGGATTCGTTGGGCCACGGACGTGTCCTGGTACTCGTCGAGCAGGACGACCCGGAACTCGTCGCGCAGGATCTCGCCGACCTCGGGCCGCGTGCCGGCGAGCGTGGCCGACAGCGCGATCTGATCACCGAAGTCGAGGACGTCCCGCGCCCGCTTGGCCTCCCTGTAGTGGCCCACCAGTTCGGCCAGCTCCAGTCGGGCGGCGGCGGCCTCGGGGACCTTGCGCAGATCCGCGTTGCTCAGCTTGGCGCCTTCGAGGGCGCGCAGCAGTTCGTGGTCGTACGCCCGCAGTTTTTCGGGCCGCACGAGGTGCTCGGACAGCTCGGCGTCGAGGGCGAGCAGATCGCTGATCAGGTCGGCGAAGGAGCGGGTGAGGGCGGGGTACGGGCCCGGTGCCTCGCGCAGCACACGCGCGGCGAGCTGGAAGCGGGTGGCGTCGGCGAGCAGCCGCGTCGTGGGTTCGAGGCCGATGCGCAGCCCGTGGTCGGTCAGGAGGCGGCCGGCGAAGGCGTGGTAGGTCGAGATCACGGGCTCGCCGGGAGGGTTGTCCGGGTCGATGGTGTCGGGGTCGGTGACGCCCGCCTTGACGAGGGCCTTGCGGACGCGCTCGGCCAGCTCGCCCGCGGCCTTGTTGGTGAACGTGAGGCCGAGCACCTGCTCGGGCGCGACCTGCCCGGTGCCCACCAGCCAGACCACCCGCGCGGCCATCACCGTCGTCTTGCCGGAACCGGCCCCGGCCACGATCACCTGCGGAGCGGGCGGCGCGATGATGCAGGCCGTTTGCTCCGGGGTGAATGGGATGCCCAGCAGCTCCTTGAGCTGCTCGGGGTCGGTGAGGCGTGTGGTCACCTCATCGAGGCTAACCGGCACCACTGACAGCGCCAGCCTGTTTTGGCCCGGCGGAGGCGTACGTCACTCCACGACGTGATGGCCCTCGGGCCGTGCGCTGCACGAGGCGCGGAAGGCGCAGTGCGTGCAGTGCTGTCCGGTGGTCGGTGCGAAGCGCTCGTCGAGCACCTTGCCCGCGGCGGTGGCGAGGAGGTCGCCGACCCACTCCCCTTCGAGGGGCTCCTGCGCCTGCACCTTGGGGAGCGTCTCGCCGCCGTCCTTCTTGGGTGCGCCCTGACGCAACTGCACCAGTTCGGCTCCCCCGGGGTGGGGGCGGGCCCCGTCGAAGAGCTCGTCCACAGCGCCCTCGCGCACGGCGAGCTGATATACGGCGAGCTGCGGATGGCGGGCGACGTCGGCCGCGCTGGGGACCTGCTTACCGGTCTTGAAGTCGACTACGTAGGCGCGCCCTTCGGTGTCGTGCTCGACGCGGTCCATGGATCCGCGGATGCGTACTTCGTAGGAGCCTGCTTCGAGGGTCACGTCGAAGCCGTGCTCGCTGGCGACCGGAGTGCGGCCGGTGCGGTCCATGACGTGCCATTGAAGGAAGCGCTCGAGCGCCACGCGCGCGTGCTCCTTCTCCTGGGCCGACTTCCACGGCGCGTCGAAGGCGAGGGCGTCCCATACGGAGTCGAGGCGCTCCATGAGGACCGCGAGATCGGCCGGCGTGCGGCCGGATGCGACCTCGTCGGCCAGGACGTGCACGACGTTGCCGAAGCCCTGGGCGGCAGTGGCGGGGGCGTCGGCCTTCACCTCACGGCCCAGGAACCATTGCAGCGAACACGTGTTGGCGAGTTGATCGAGGGCGCTTCCCGACAGCACGACGGGCTTGTCCCGGTCCCGCAGCGGGACCTTGCTCTCGGTGGGCTCGTACATGCCCCACCAGCGGTACGGGTGAGCGGACGGCACGAGCGGACGGCCGTCGTCGTCACTGAGTGCGGCGAGGCGGGCGAGGCGACGGGCAGCGGCCTCCCTCAGGGCGTCGGAGATGCGGGGGTCGACCGTGGTGGCACGCAGTTCCGCGACGAGAGCCGCCACCGACAGCGGACGTCGTGGACGGCCGGCGACGTCCTTGGGCTCGATGCCGAGTTCGGTCAGGAACCGGGAGGGCTGGTCGCCGTCGTCCGCGGGCGCCTTCACCGCGGTGACGACCAGCCGCTCCCGCGCGCGCGTGGCAGCCACGTAGAACAGGCGCCGCTCCTCGGCCAGCAACGCGCCCGGGGTGAGGGGCTCGGCGAGACCGTCGCGTCCGATGCGGTCGGCCTCCAGGAGGGAGCCTCGACGGCGCAGATCCGGCCACAGGCCCTCTTGTACGCCTGCGACGACGACCAGCCGCCACTCCAGCCCCTTGGAGCGGTGCGCGGTCATCAGGCGCACGGCATCGGGACGTACCGCTCGTCCGGCGAGGGTGTCGGCGGCGATGTCCTGGGCGTCCAGCTCCGCAAGGAAGTTGCGGGCGCCACGGCCTCCGGTGCGCTCCTCCGCGCGGGAGGCGATGGCGAACAGGGCGCAGGCGGCGTCCAGGTCACGGTCCGCGTTGCGCCCTGCCGCGCCGCCGCGTCGGGCGGCACGCTCCAGACGCTGCGGCCACGGTGTGCCGTTCCACAGCTCCCAGAGGGCTTCCTCCGCGGTGCCGCCGTCGTCGAGCTTCTCGCGGGCCGTCGCCAGCAGTGCGCCGAGGCGTTGTGCACCGCGCGCGTACGCCGGATCGTGCAGGGCGAGGCGCCCCGGCTCGGCGAGCGCGCGGGCGAGCAGTTCGTCGGAGGGCGGCGGCACATGGTTGCCGGCCGCGCGCTCCTCCTCGCGCAGGGCGCGTCCCAAGCGGCGCAGATCGGCGGCGTCCATGCCGGCCAGTGGCGAGGCCAGGAGCGTGAGCGCGGTCTCGGTGTCGAACCGCAGCCCGCCTTCGGTGTCGTCCTCCGCGTCGCCCTCGGGCGGGCTCTGTGCCACCGCCTTCAACGCGGTGAGCAGGGGCGCGACCGCCGGCTCATGGCGCAGCGGCAGGTCGTCGCCGTCGATGTCCAGGGGAACACCGGCCGCCGTGAGCGCGCGCCGCACCGAAGGGATGCTGCGCGTGCCCGCGCGCACCAGCACGGCCATGTCGCTCCACGGAACGCCGTCCTCCAGGTGGGCCCTGCGCAGGATGTCCGCGATGTTGTCGAGCTCGGTGCCCGAGGTCGGGTACGTGCAGACCTCGGCCCGGCCGCCGTCGCGCACAGGGGTGAGCGCGCGGTGGGCGCGCACCTTCTGGGTGGGCAGGCGGGTCAGCGGCATGCGCTGGGTGATGCGGCGGGTGGCTTCCAGCAGGTGGCTTCCGGAGCGCCGGGACGTGGTGAGGACCTCGACCGGGGCGGGGGCGCCGTCCGCGCGCGGGAAGTCGTCGGGGAAGTCCAGGATGCCGTTCACGTCGGCGCCGCGGAACGTGTAGATCGACTGGTCCGGGTCGCCGAACGCGACCAGGGTCCGGCCGCCGCCCGCGAGCGCGTGCAGCAGCCGGACCTGGGCCGGATCGGTGTCCTGGTACTCGTCGACGAACACGGCGTCGTACTGCGCGGCGAGTTGGTCGGCGACTTCCTGCTGCCGGGCGAGGAGCACGGCGCGATGGACGAGTTCCGCGTAGTCGAGCACGCCCTGCATGTCGAGCACGTCCAGGTACTCGGCGAGGAATGTGGCGGCCGCGCGCCAGTCTGGGCGCCCGATGCGGCGCGCGAAGGCGTCCAGGGACTCGGGTCCCAGGCCCAGCTCACGGCTGCGGGCGAGGACCGCGCGCACCTCGTCGGCGAAACCCCGCGTGGTGAGGCAGGCGCGCAGCTCGTCGGGCCAGCGCACATGCGCGAGCCCGGCCTTGTCCAGGTCGACCTGGCCCGCGAGCAGTTCGCGGACGGCGACATCCTGTTCGGGGCCGGACAGGAGGCGGAGGGGTTCCGCGAAGAGGTCCGCATCCTGGTGGGCACGTACGAGTGCGTAACAGAACGAGTGAAACGTCGTCGCCTGTGGGGCGCGTGCGGCTCCTATGCGCAGCGCCATACGGTCGCGCAGTTCGACGGCCGCCTTGCGGCTGAACGTGAGCACAAGAATGCGAGCGGGTTCGGTGCCCTTGGCGATGCGCGCCGACACCGCTTCTACAAGAGTCGTGGTTTTGCCCGTCCCCGGTCCGGCCAGGACGAGCATCGGTCCATGGCCGTGGTCAACCACAGCACGCTGAGGTGCGTCCAGACGAGGGGGGTCCACGGCAGCCGCCGGGGTACGCACCAGGCGATACGCGCCCGGGACCGCCTGTCGAACCTGGTGGTGCGACAGGTGCCGGGTGGACGAAGAGGAACTCACGTGGATCGCTGGTCCTGGTGGGTGTGCTGGTGGTCGAATCGCTGTCCGCGCGGTGCGGTGGCTACGGGGCGAAGGAGGTGTCTGCCATCGATGGTGCCGTCGACGCTACGCCGTCGAGTGTGGCGGAAGCCGAGCTTCCGACGCCTCCCTCTCGTCGCTTTCGGCGCAGGTGTGCCCTGTCTCACGAACGGGCACTGCCGTGGCGAAGTGCCCCGAGTGCCCCTTTTCCCCCGTACGGGTCACCGGCACCCCGCCCGCGGCAAGGATGGTCGAAGGTGTCAATTGTGAGCTTCCGTACGCGTCCGGCCGTCCCACCGCGCCCGCTTCATGTCGAGGCGCGGCAGGTGGCCCTCCGCGGCACGGGAGGCATCGCGCAGCGGCGTGCTCTCCTCCCTGTAGTGGCCGAGCGCCCGCAGTTCGTGGCCCGGGAGCAGCGCCCCGTCGGCGCGCACCACGCGCCACCACGGCACGGCCCCTCCGTAGAGGGCCATCACGCGCCCCACTTGGCGCGGGCCGCCCTCCTCCAGCCACTCGGCGACGTCCCCGTACGTCATGACCCGGCCCGGCGGAATCAGCTCGGCGACCTCGAGGACCCGCTCCGCGTATTCGGGCAGTGCAGCTGTCGGCTCGCTCTCCTCGCTCATCCGGCCCATCCTGCCCCACGACACCGACAACATGGAGAGACGTACAAGCGGCCTCCTGGAGAGACATACAAGAAGGCGCTTGCCGACGACTTCGCGCTCCTCGAATGCACCCTGATACCTCCCTGTGGCGAGAGGACATGCCACCATCGTGCGGGCGGTGACTGGTGATACGAGATCAAGAAGAGACGACGGAGCAGCAGAGCGTGGACCCCGAGAAGGCGGAGGGCCCCTCTGTGACACCGGCGCGCCCTGAGGATCCGGCCGAGGAGGCCGCCGAGGCGAAACACGAGCAGCCACTGCACGATCCCGACTGCGTGGACGCGGATACGCATGTGGAGCGGGTCGACGGTGACGAACCGTTGCTTCCCGCGCGCGTGCACCGCCCCTCCGACCTGATGCGCCTGCTCGTGGGTGTGCTCGCGGTCGCCGTGCTGCTGGCCATCGCCGCGTTCGCGCACGCCACGACCTCGGGCTTCGCCCAGGACATCAACAAGGGCACAGGGCAGGCCCCGGACCTGCTCACCAAGTTCGCGGGGCTCGCCTCGAGCATCGCGATCCTTCTCGTGCCGGTCGCGTTCGCCATCGAGCGGCTCATCAAGCGCGACGGCCTGCGGATCGCCGACGGGGTGCTCGCGGCGGTCCTCGCCCACGGGGTGACGCTCGCGACCGACCTCTGGGTCGCCAAGGCCGCGCCGCAGTCCATCCAGGACGCGCTCACCAAGGTGTCGCCCGGCGACATCCATGCGCTCACCGACCCGGTGCACGGCTACTTGGCGCCCGTCATCGCCTACATGACCGCCGTCGGCATGTCCCGGCGACCACGATGGCGCGTGGTCCTGTGGGTGGTGCTGCTGCTCGACGCGTTCGCGATGCTGGTCACCGGTTACACCACGCCGTTCTCGATCATCCTGACGATCCTCATCGGCTGGACCGTCGCCTACGGAACGCTCTATGCCGTCGGCTCCCCCAACGTGCGCCCTACAGGACAGACGCTCCTGGCCGGCCTGCGGCATGTCGGCTTCCATCCCGTCAGTGCCTCGCGCGAGGAGGCCCACGAAGGCGCGACGGAGAACGGCGACAGAGGCCGGCGCTACTTCGTCACCTTGGAGGACGGCCCACCGCTGGACGTCACCGTCGTCGACCGCGAACAGCAGGCGCAGGGCTTCTTCTACCGCGTGTGGCGGCGCCTGACGCTGCGCGGCATCACCCAGCGCCGCAGCCTCCAGTCGCTGCGCCAGGCACTGGAGCAGGAGGCGCTGCTCGCCTACGCGGCGATCTCGGCGGGCGCGAACGCGCCGAAGCTGATCGCCACCTCCGAGCTGGGCCCCGACGCCGTGATCCTCGTGTACGAGCACATCGGCGGCCGGTCCCTGGACACGATGCCGGACGAGGAGATCACCGATGACCTGCTGCGCGACACCTGGCACCAGGTGCAGGCGCTGCAGTCCAGGAGGATCGCGCACCGGCGGCTCGCGGGCGACGCGATTTTGGTGGATCGTTCCGGCACGGTGATCCTCACGGACCTGCGCGGCGGCGAGATCGCCGCGGGCGATCTGGTCCTGCGCATGGACACCGCGCAGCTGCTCACCACGCTGGGCCTGCGCGTGGGCGCCGAACGGTCCGTCGCCTCCGCCGTAGGAGTCCTCGGCCCCGACACCGTCGCCGACTGTCTGCCGCTGCTGCAGCCGATCGCGCTCACCCGCTCCACCAGGGCGACGCTGCGCAAGCTCGGGCGGGAGCGCGCCCAGCGCGAGCGCGAGGCCGTTCTGGAGGCGTCCAGCAAGGCCAAACAGGCACGCCTGGAAGAAAGCGCCGAGGTCGACAGCGACGAGAGAAAGTCCGTACGCGCCGAGAAGAAGTCCGAGAAGGCCGAGCGGCAGGCCGAGAAGCGGGCCATCGACGTGGCCCTCGACGAAGCGCGCGAGGAGGATCTGCTCACGCAGATCCGCCATCAGGTGCTGCGCATCCGACCCCAGGCACCCGTCGAACCGGCCCGCCTGGAGCGCATCCGACCGCGCACGCTGATCAGTTTCATCGCCGGTGCGATCGGCGCGTACTTCCTGTTGTCGCAGCTCACCCACATGGACTTGGGCGCGATCGTCAGCGAGGCCGAGTGGGGCTGGGTGGGCCTGGCGGTGCTGTTCTCCGCACTCAGCTACGTAGCGGCGGCCATGAGCCTGCTGGGCTTCGTGCCCGAACGGGTTCCCTTCATGCGGACCGTCGCGGCTCAGGTCGCCGGGTCGTTCGTGAAGATCGTGGCTCCCGCTGCGGTCGGCGGCGTGGCGCTCAATACACGCTTCCTGCAGCGTGCCGGTGTGCGCCCCGGACTCGCGGTCGCCAGTGTCGGCGCCTCCCAGCTGTTCGGCATGGGCAGCCACATCCTGCTGCTGCTCACCTTCGGCTACCTGACAGGGACCGAAAAGACGCCTTCCTTGTCGCCGTCCCGTACGGTCATCGCGGGTCTGCTGACGGTCGCCGTACTTGTCCTCGTCATGACGTCGATTCCCTTCCTACGTAAGTTCGTCGTCACGCGCGTGCGGTCGCTGTTCGCCGGTGTCGTGCCGCGCATGCTCGACGTGCTGCAGCGGCCTCGCAAGCTGCTCACGGGCATCGGCGGCATGCTGCTGCTGACCGCCTGCTTCGTGATGTGTCTGGACGCCTCGATCCGTGCTTTCGGCGACAACACGACGAGTCTGAGCCTGGCCAGCGTCGCGGTGGTCTTCCTGGCCGGCAACGCGCTCGGTTCCGCCGCGCCGACCCCCGGCGGCGTGGGCGCCGTCGAGGCCACACTGACGGTGGGTCTCATCGCGGTGGGACTTCCCAAGGAAGTGGCCGCTCCGGCGGTGCTGCTGTACCGATTGCTCACCTTGTGGCTGCCCGTGCTGCCCGGCTGGCTGTTCTTCAACCACCTGACGCGCAAGGGCGCTCTGTAGAGAGGCCTTTGCAGGAGTCCGCGTCCTGGACGAAACGGCCTGAAGGGACCTCACCCGCACAGCCCGTACCCCGAGCGCGCCGCACGCGGCCGCCGCAGGATGGACGCATGCCCAATCCGTCCCGGCCCCGCGCCGCTGCCCTGGCCGTCACCGCCGCCCTGCTGTCCGCCTCACTCGCGGCCTGCAGCGAGTCCGAGGACGCCGTGGATCTGCCGTCCCAGACCCTGAGCTGGAAGGACTGCCCCGCACCGGCGGAGTCCGAGGGCGGCGGCGCTGCCCCGTCCCCGCTGCCCGGCGGCACCACCTGGCAGTGCGCCACCATGAAGGCCCCCCTCAACTGGGGCGACCCCAAGGGCAAGACGATCGGCCTCGCGCTGATCCGTGCGAAGGCGAGCGGCGACAAGGACCGGCGCATCGGCTCGCTCGTCTTCAACTTCGGTGGCCCGGGCGGCTCGGGCGTCACCACCCTGCCCGCGTTCGGCACCGACTACGCGCAGCTGCGCACCCGCTACGACCTGGTCAGCTTCGACCCGCGCGGGGTGGGCCGCAGCGCCGGCATCGAGTGCGAGGACGACGAGGAGCTCGACGAGTACTTCCAGCAGGACTCGACACCGGACGACACGGCGGAACAGACGAAGTTCGTCGACAACATCACGTCGTTCAACGGCGCCTGCGAGAAGAATTCCGGCGCGGTCCTCCCCCATGTCCGCACCACCGACGCTGCCCGCGACATGGATCTGATGCGTCAGGTCCTCGGCGACGACAAACTGCACTACTTCGGCATCTCCTACGGCACCGAACTCGGCGGTGTCTACGCCCACTTGTTCCCCAAGAACGTGGGCCGCGCCGTGTTCGACGGAGTCGTCGACCCCACGCAGGACGCGGAGCAGAGCTCGCTCGGCCAGGCCAAGGGGTTCCAGCTCGCCCTCGACAACTACGCGAAGGACTGCACGTCCAAAGCCGAGGACTGCCCGGTCGGCGATACTTCTCAGGACGTCAAGGACAAGATCGCCAAGCTGCTCGACGAGCTCGACGACAAGCCCATCCCGGGTATCTTTCCGCGCGATCTGACACAGACCGCCGCGACCAACGGGATCGCGCAGTCCTTGTACTCGCAGGACTTCTGGGAGTACCTCACCGAGGGGCTCCAGCAGGCGTACGACGGCGACGGCAAGATCCTCATGCTGCTGTCCGACTCGATGAACGGGCGCAACGAGGACGGCAAGTACAGCAACATCCAGGCCGCCAACGTCTCCGTCAACTGCGCCGACGACAAGCCGCGCTACACGACGAAGGACATCGAGGCGAAGCTGCCCGAGTTCCGTGCCGCATCCCCGTTGTTCGGTGACTACCTGGCCTGGGGCATGCTCGGCTGCACCGACTGGGCCGTCGACGGAGCCGCCGCCCACCCGGACGTGAGCGCGCCCGGCTCCGCGCCGATCCTCGTCGTCGGCAACACCGGTGACCCGGCGACCCCGTACGAGGGCGCGCGGAAGATGGCGGCCGCGCTGGGTGACGGCGTGGGTGTCGAGCTGACGTACAAGGGCCAGGGCCATGGCGCGTACGACAGCGGGAACAAGTGCGTGCACACCGCTGTGAACAGCTATCTCCTCGACGGGACGGCCCCGAAAGAGGGAACGGTCTGCTCGTGATCGCGGAGTTGTCCACAGGCCGGAGCGGATGTCCGCGTCCCCTCCTACGATGGCCTGACTGTCTCTCGAACGGGGGCGGTTGAGGGGGGAGGTGCCATGGCACCAAGGGATTCGCGTGCCCGCGCAGGCGCACGCACACATGTGGGAACAGGGGCCAGGGCAGTCGCGCTGGCAGCGGCCGTCGTCCTCACGACCGGTCTGCTCACAGGCTGCACTGGCTCAGGCGGGGGCAGGGGCGGAGGGGACGATCCGAAGCCGTCGACGGGCGGTGCCTCGCGATCCACCGCGTCGGCACCACCCCGCGCGGCCGCGCTGCCTCCTCTTCCCTCGTCGCTCACGAGTCAGCGTCTGAGTTGGGGCCGTTGCGGGGCGACCGCGGGCGCGCCCGCGCCCGGGTCCGACTGGCAGTGCGCGACGCTCAAGGCCCCGCTCGACTACGCGAAGCCGGACGGGCCGGCCATCGGCCTCGCCCTCATCCGCGCCAAGGCCCGCGGCGGCGGGGACGATCGGATCGGCTCGCTCTTGTTCAACTTCGGCGGCCCCGGCGGTTCCGGTGTCGATCTGATGCCGGCCTTCGCCCCGCAGTACGCGAAGCTGCGCGAGCGCTACGACCTGGTGAGCTTCGACCCGCGCGGGGTCTCGGCCAGCGAAGGGATACGGTGCCGCGGCGACAAGGACATGCGGGCCGCCGAATCCGTCGACCTCACCCCCGACACCGCGGCCGAGGAGAGGGCGTACCTCAAGGACGCCGAGGACTTCGGTGCGGGCTGCGAGAAGGCCGGAAAGTTGCTCGGCCATGTGTCGACGACCGAAGCGGCTCGCGACCTGGACCTGATGCGTGAGGTTCTCGGGGACGACGAGTTGCACTACATGGGCGTCTCGTACGGGACCGAACTCGGAGGCGTCTACGCCCGCTTGTTCCCAGGCAAGGCCGGCCGACTCGTCCTGGACGCCGTCGTCGACCCGACGGCGGGGCGGGTCGGCGAGGCCGAGAACCAGGCACGCGGTTTCCAGCGCGCCCTCGACAACTACTTCACGTCCCGCGGCAAGGACCCGAAGGAGGGATCACGCGAGATCGCGGCGCTCCTGAAACGGCTCGACGCACAGCCACTGCCCGCATCGGGCGGCCGCGAGCTGACCGAGTCGCTCGCGACCACGGGCATAGCCGTCACCCTTTACAGCAAGACCAGTTGGTCGGCCCTCACGAGGGGGCTGCACGACGCGGAGAAGGGCGACGGCACGACACTGCTGGCACTCGCCGACTCCTACAACGACCGTGACGGGAGCGGGCATTACGGCACGGCCAGTCACTCGCAGCGGGCGATCTCCTGCCTCGACGACAAGGCACGGCCGACGATCGCGCAGACGAAGGCACGGCTTGCGAAGTTCCGCGCCATCTCCCCCGTCTTCGGGCAGTACATGGGCTGGGACACTGCGGGCTGGTGCCACGACTGGCCGGTGCCGGGGCAATGGACCGACCCGGACGTGAGCGCGCCGAGTGCGGCGCCGGTACTCGTCGTCGGCAACACCGGCGATCCGGCGACGCCTTATGAAGGCGCGCGGCGCATGGCGGACGAGTTGGGCAAGGGCGTCGGCGTCGAGCTGACCTGGAAGGGCGAGGGACACGGGGCGTACGGCTCCGGCAGCTCCTGTGTCGACTCGACGGTGAACTCGTATCTGCTGGAGGGGCGAATACCGCGCGACGGCAAGGTGTGCTCCTGACCGTGGGCGGCCCGGACGCGCTGCGGGACCCCGACATGCCGGACGGGCCCCGCGCACTGTGCGCGGGGCCCGTCCGGGAAGGTCATGGCCGAGTGGCGGCTCGGCCGACCGGCTAGTACACCGGCTTGTCGGGCTCGATCTGGTTGACCCAGCCGATGACGCCGCCGCCGACGTGCACGGCGTCCGCGAAGCCCGCGGACTTGAGCACGGCGAGGACTTCCGCACTGCGGACACCCGTCTTGCAATGCAGGACGATCTTCTTGTCCTGCGGGAGCCCCTCCAGGGCGGTGCCCATGAGGAACTCGTTCTTCGGGATCAGCTTGGCGCCCGGGATGGAGACGATCTCGTACTCGTTCGGCTCGCGGACATCGATGATCTCGATGCTCTCACCGTCGTCGATCCACTCCTTGAGCTGCTTGGGAGTGATCGTCGAACCGGCGGCGGCTTCCTGCGCCTCCTCGGACACGACGCCGCAGAAGGCCTCGTAGTCGATGAGTTCGGTGACGGTCGGGTTCTCGCCGCAGACCGCGCAGTCGGGGTCCTTGCGGACCTTGACCTGGCGGTACTGCATCTCCAGGGCGTCGTAGATCATGAGGCGGCCGACCAGCGGGTCGCCGACGCCGGCCAGCACCTTGATCGCCTCGGTGACCTGGATGGAGCCGATGGACGCGCACAGCACGCCCAGGACACCGCCCTCGGCACAGGAGGGGACCATGCCGGGGGGCGGGGGCTCCGGGTACAGGCAGCGGTAGCACGGACCGTGCTCGGACCAGAAGACCGAGGCCTGGCCGTCGAAGCGGTAGATGGAACCCCATACGTACGGCTTGTTGAGCAGAACGCACGCGTCGTTGACCAGGTAGCGCGTCGCGAAGTTGTCCGTGCCGTCGACGATCAGGTCGTACTGGCTGAAGATGTCCATCACGTTCTCGGCTTCGAGCCGCTCTTCGTGGAGGATCACGTTCACGTACGGGTTGATGCCGAGGACCGAGTCCTTCGCGGACTCCGCCTTGGACCGGCCGATGTCGGCCTGGCTGTGAATGATCTGGCGCTGCAGGTTCGACTCGTCGACCTCGTCGAACTCCACGATGCCGAGCGTGCCCACGCCGGCCGCGGCCAGATACATCAAGGCCGGCGACCCGAGGCCGCCGGCGCCCACACAGAGCACCTTGGCGTTCTTCAGCCGCTTCTGCCCGTCCATCCCGACATCCGGGATGATCAGGTGGCGGGAGTACCTGCGGACCTCGTCTACGGTGAGCTCAGCAGCTGGCTCGACCAGGGGTGGCAGCGACACGGGGACTCCGTTGGTCGGTATCTACGTACGGTTGTTCCGTCTGTAACACTGCCACGCCCCTCGTCATTCCGAGACACCAGGTCCGATACGCGAGACGATCTCGTCCCAGTAGCCGGGCATCGACTCCCAGGGGTCCGCCGCACCGTCGCGGTCCGTGTGATCCGTGAAGTAGATCGTGCCCGCGCCCTGCCAGCGCGCGATGCGCAGCGCCTCGTCGAGGTGGCCTCGGGGCATGCCGTGGACGAAGTGGCAGAACCGCTCGGGCGGATAGTCGGCCGTCCACTCCGCGACCTGGGACCAGCGGTAGTCGCTCCAGGAACCGGTGAACGTCACCAACTGGTCGGCGGTCTCGGCGAATCCAGGGTATGGGTGGGTGCCGTGCCCGAGCACGATGTACGCGTCGTCGACGAGCGCGCGCAGCGTCGTGACGGTGCGCCGGACCTCGGGCAGCGCGGCTCGCTCGGTGGGGCAGCGGTCGAGGCTGAACCCGTCGACCTGGTACCAGTCGAGGTAGCGGTGGGCGTCCGAGACGAGTTCACCGAAGGAGCGGGCGCCATAGGTCATGTCGACGTGACCAAGCACACGCACCCCCGCGTTGCGGAGCCGGCCTGCCGCCTCCAGGCAGTGCGGGTCGGGGCGGGCGCCAGGGCCGCTCGCGACATTCAGGACGACCCAGTGCAAAGGGGTTGCGGGGCGGGTGAGTTCGGCCCACTCCGCGGGAGCGACGAGCGGGTGGGCGAAGCCGGGGATGCCGAAGCCGAGGCGTACGTCGGTGCTCGACAGGCCGGTCGTGGTGGGGGTCAGATACGGCATGCCGCCTCCATCCAGATGTCGGCGAGGGACTCTTCGAGGTTGATGCGGGGACGCCAGCCGAGCCGGTCGCGGGCCGTTCGCACGTCGGCCTGCTGCCAGCTGCCGCAGCCGTCGGGGTACGGGTACGCGGCGGCCGGAGGGCCCTGCATCCCGTGGTCGGATTCGGAGCGGGGGTGGCCGATGGATTGCCGGAGTCCGACAGATGGCGTGTCGAGTTCGTGGAGGGCGCCGCCGAAGCCGGCGACCCGGGCCAGCACGGCGGCGGCATCGCGCAGCCGCACGGCACGGCCCGAGCCGATGTTGATGACCCCCTGGGCGGCGGAGAGCGACGCGGCGTGCACGGCGCGCGCGACATCGCGTACGTCGATGAAGTCGCGCTGGGCGCCGAGGCCACCGAGCTTCAGTTCTCCGTCACCGGCCTGCATCGCGCGGCGCATGGCCTCGGCGAGCCTGCCGAGCGGGGAGCCGGCGGGGGTCGCGGGGCCCGCGGGCGAGAAGACGCGCAGGACGACGGCGTCGAGGCCGGAGCCGAGGACGAGTTCGGTGGCGGCGAGCTTGCTGACGCCGTATGGGCCGCCGGGGCGGGGTACCGCGTCCTCCGCCGTGGACGAGCCGGGCTGCGAGGGGCCGTACTCGGCGCCGCAGCCGATCTGTACGAGGCGGGCGCCGCAGCCGCTGCGGCGCAGTGCCTCGCAGATGGTGGCGACGGCGACGGTGTTGTGCCGGGTGAGGTCGCGGGCGCCGCCGCGAGTGGCGCCGGCGCAGTTGATGACGACTCCGGGGTGGACGGCGTCCAGGAAGCGGGTGAGCGCTCCCGGGCTGCCGGTGGCCAGGTCGAAGCGGACGTCGGCGTCGTCGCCCCGGCCGAGTGCGGTGAGCTGTACGGCGGGGTCCGCCAGGAGGCGGTCGGCGACGAAGCGGCCGAGGTATCCGTTGGCTCCGATCAGCAGAACCCTCATCGGACGCCTCCCGGGGTTCGCGCTGCGCGCACTGCACGCCGTGCGCGCGAACCGTGGGTGTCGCGCTGCCCGTGAGGTCCGGAGTATCCGGCGTATCCGGCGCCTCCGGGAGGAGGGGTGGTCATCTGGCGTTCTCCTTATGAGTGGTGCCGTGAGTCGTGGGATGGGCCCGCGGTGTCGGCCCCGCGGGAGAGGGGTGTTACTGGTCATGCGGCAGATGGCGCGGTGCGCTCGGCAGGAGGCTCCGCGGTGGTTATGGCGCGCCCCCGCTCGCGCCGTCGGCGCTCGCGTGGGCGGAGGCCCGGGTCAGCGTGCGGGTGGCGTGGACGAGCAGCGTCAGGGCCGCAACGCCGCAGGCGACACCGGGTACGACGGCCGCGCCCAGGGCCTCGACGGCTGCCTCGACCGGTGTGCCCAGGGCGTCGCAGCCGGGCAGGCGCGCGGCGAAGACGGAGGCGACGGCCAGGGTCTCGACGGCGGCGGCCGCGCCGAGCACGACCGCGGGGGCGTGCGTACGGCCGTGGGCGCAGAGGAGACGGGCGAGCAGCAGCAGGACCCCGAGAGCTCCCGGTCCGGCGTAGTCCACGCTCTGGTCGAGCACGGCTGCGGACAGGCCGAGCAGCGCGGCCAGAACAACGGTGAACAGGGCGACGGTGCCGAGGAGCAACGGCCGTGCGGAGGCGGCGAACTCGGCGAGTCCGCGGCTGACGGCGAGCCTGCGTCGGGCCCCGGCCGTGTAGAGCCGGGCGCACCAGACCGCGGGCGCCACGGCGACGGCGAGCGCGAGGAGTGGTGCGGTCGCCGGAGTCCAGGATTCGTCGGGGCCACCGGTCAGCGCGGCGTTCAGCAGGCCGTCGCCGAGCAGGGCGTAGGCGAGCAGCCAGCAGACCCACAGCCGGGTCGCGGGGACGGGCGGCCCGTCCCCGGCGCGGAGCGGTCCGCGCCGCAGGGTCGTGCGCAGGGCGGCGGCGACGGCGAGTGCTCCGCCGATGCCGACGGCCAGCCGCGCGGCGGCCGTGGTGGCGTCCAGTGCCGGGAGTGTCAGCGCGCAGACGGCGCCCGGCAGCAGCGCGAACAGGGCCCATGCGCCGCGTGCGCCGCTGCGGGGAGCGGGGGCGGCGGCGACCGGCTCGCTCTGTTCGCCGTCGCGCGGCACGCGGGCGTACATCTCCTCGGCGAGCGAGAACACGTCCTTGTGGCGGAAGCGGGCGGCGGTCCGGTCGGTCACGCCGAGGGCCTCGAGGCCGGCGGCGATCTCCAGGG
This sequence comes from Streptomyces sp. NPDC050264, assembly GCF_040655895.1. Classification (NCBI taxonomy): domain Bacteria; kingdom Bacillati; phylum Actinomycetota; class Actinomycetes; order Kitasatosporales; family Streptomycetaceae; genus Streptomyces; species Streptomyces sp. NPDC050264. Next base: position 161,050 of record NZ_JBFAKV010000016.1, on the reverse strand, counting down.
GGTCGACAGCGCGCTCGCACAGTTCGCGGTGCCGCTGCATCAGGATCTTGACCGGGTCGGCGCCCGAGCGGCGGTGGGGCGCCCGGGAGACGGAGTTCCGGCCGTCCATACGGGACGCCGGGTCCCGCGACGGTCTGGGAGCGGGCAGGGTGCGCCCGCTCTCCGCGCCGTGTGCCCGCGTTTCGCTCCGCCCGGCTGCCGCCGCGCCGTCGACGTCATGGTCCTCGTCGGTGCTGTCGGTGCTGTCGGCCTCGACCGCGGCAGGGGTATCGGCATCGGCCTTCCACGCCCCCGGGTCGCGCAGCAACTCACCACCGTGGTCGGCCGATTCGGCGTCCGTAATATCCGGGATAGCGGGGGTATCCGGGACGTCCCGCAGCGCCTGCGTCGATCCGGCCCCCCAGGCCCCGGCGCTCATCGGCACGCGCGGCAGGTCCGCCCCGATGCCGGCGTCCGATCCGCGCCCCGCGCTCTCACGCCCGCTCATGCGTCACCCTCCCCGCCGCCCTGCGTCACTCCGGCCAGTTGCTCGCGCTCACCGCCGCCGGCACCGCCGCCCGCACCGCCGTCGGTGTCACCGGCAGTGCTGATGTCGGACCTCCCGACGCCGGCGGCCGCGATGTCGGCGGCCGCGACGTCCGACGCCCAACTGGGCGCCCCCGCACCGGTGGTCCGTCCGGCGAGCCACGCCCCGCCGACGGCACCGGTGGCCGCGGCCGTCCACCGCCCCGGCACATGGGCCTCGGGCGGGTGGGCGAACGGCAGGGGCTCGCCCGCGTCGTCCAGGGCCTCTCGGCGCACGGGACAGTGCGAGACGATCTCCAGGTAAATGCCGTGAAATGCCGTGATGTTCTGCTCGACGGTGAAGAGCTCCAGCGCCCGGGCCCGGGCCGCCGCCCCGAGCCGCTCCCGTCGCCCGGAGTCGCGCAGCAGCGCCACGCAGGCCTCGGCGAGCGCCCGTGGGTTGCGCGGCGGCACGACGAGACCGGTACCGCCGATGACCTCGACGACGGCGCCCACATCGGTCGACACGGTCGCGCGCCCGCAGAACATGGCTTCGACCAGGCTGATCGGGAACCCCTCGACGACGCTGGAGAGGACGACGACGCCGCCCGCGCCGTAGACGTCGGCGAGGTCCGGCGCCTCGGGTGCGCCGAGCTCCTCGAAGGAGACCGGGTTCTCGCCGACGGCGTGGATCCCCTCGGCCTCGTCGGGGAAGAGCTGCGCGGCCAGGGCTTTGCAGTGCCCGAGGTACGCCTCGGCCTCGTGGTCCGAGGGGCGGCCCTGGTCGGTTCCGCCCGCAGCCCGCCGGGGCGGCATCGCCCCCACGATGCGCAGCCGCGCCTTCGGTTCTTCCTTGCGGATCTCCGCGAACGCGTGCAGCAGGGAGATGAGGTCCTTGGAGGGGTCGATGCGTCCGACCCAGACGAGGGTGTCCGGCTCCCCCGGCTCCTCGCGTTCGCCGACCTCCGCGAAGCGCGAGGCCTCCATGCCGGGGTGGACGGTGCGCAGCTTGGCGCGGTCGGCGCCGCACCGCTCCTGCCAGCGCCGGGCGTGCGCGTTCCCCGGAGTGATCACGGCGGCCTGCCGGTACACCTCGGCGGCGAGCAGGCCGTGGAAGGCGGCGAGGAGCGCGCGCACCGGCGCACTCAACTCGGCGTCGCCCGCGGCGATATAGCGGGCCCGGAGCTGTACCCCGTACTCGGTGACGAGCAGCGGGACGCCGAAGAACCGCTTGGCGATCAGGCCGGGCAGGGCCGCCGCGCCGCCCGACGTCGCGTGGCACAGGTCGACGGAGCCGAGCCCGCCGTCCTCGAAGCCACCCGGAGCGTCCTGGTACCAGTCGAGGGAGAGGGGGCGCAGCGCGCGCTCCACGTGCCCGGCGAAAGCGAGCAGGTCGGGCACCCGGGCGGCGCGGGCGGTGCGCTGCGCGCCGGGCGCACGGCAGGCGCGCTCCAGGATGCGTACGGCCGCCTCGGAGCGGAGGGAGGGGCCCAGCGTCCCCGCGTCACGGGCGAGTTCGGCGAGCCCGTACAGCGCCGTGGCGAAACGGTCCGCCTCGCCGCCCGAGCCGCTCGCGCCGCCCGCCTCTCCGCCTGGGCCACGGGCGACCGCGGTCGCCAGCTCCTCGTACAGGGAGGCGAATCGCCGCCGGGCCCGCCGCCCGAATGCGCCGCTGCGCGCGCCGCACTCGTTCCCCTGGCCGCCCGCCCACATCGGCGCGGTCCGCACCCGGCTGACCTGCGGGGGCAGTTCGAGCCAGCCGGCGTCTTCCTGCTCCTGGCTGTGGCTGAGCGCGTAGATGTGGAATTCGTGCTGCTCGAGCCCGCGCACGAGCCGGTCGCACCAGAGCCTGGCCTCACCGCTCACATACGGGTAGCCACCCTCTGTCAACAGTCCGATACGCACGTGTACACCCCCGATCTCCCGCATGGGGAGCCGCCGTTGACCCGGCGGCTCGCAGCGGGATGAACGTATGCGGACATGCCGGTGGCGCGGTGGACGGTTGTCCATCGCGCCACCAAAAGGGGTGAACGGTCGTAACTTTCGCGTGCGCGTGACGTTCAGTCGCGCTAAGAGATCGCTCCGCTACAGAACGCTACGGAGCGTCAAGCCTTGGGAAACACCCAGGGGTTGGGCTTGCACGTGATCCCGTCGAAGCTCAGGAACTTGGTCTGCTGCTGCATGACGGGCGCGAGCGCGCCCTTCTGCGTGCAGGTCACGTGGTTGAAGCCGAGCCGGTGGCCGACCTCGTGGTTGATGAGCATCTGCCGGTACGGGTAGATGGCGGCGCCGTGGAGCACGTCATCGTAGGTCTTCGAACCCTGCGCCCAGCGATAGGCGTTGATCATCACGCGCTCGGTGGCGGCGGAGTCGCACGACACGTTGTCCTCGGTCGTGTCGAGTCCCGACTTGGCGCACCAGGTGGCCGTGGTCCCTGGGCTGGCGAGTGTGATCACGAAGTCCGGATGGCCCGAGGAGACCCGCTCGAAGGTGCGGGCGCTGTCGTGGGCCCAACTCCGCTTGTCGTTCAGGGTCTTCTGGACGGCCTGCGCGAACAGGTCGCTGTCGAGGCCGAGCCCCTTCTCCACGTCGATGCGATAGCGGAACTTCTGCCCCTTACCGGGCGCCTTGGCGAAGCCGGGGACCGCTTCGAAATCCCCCGAGCCCTTCATTTTCGCGGCCAGCGGGTACTTCTTGCTCATCTTCTGCGCGTACGTCGCCGGGGCGGCCTGCGCCGTCTTCGACGGGGTGGGCCGGTCGTCCGAGCGCGAGGCCGAGCCGTCGTGGACGCGCGAGCCGTCGGCGGCCTGCGCCTGCGCGTCGTCGCCGGAACCCCCGTCCCCGTCGGTGACCTGACCGGCGACGACGACGGCGAGGACGGTGGTGACGGCCGCCGCGGCGATGCCTGTGTAGGTGAGCCCCTTGCCGCGCTTCTCGCGCCCGCCGTCCGGCACGGCCAAGGCCGGATCGGGCGCCGCGGGCGAGGGCTCCTCGGAAGAAGCCGCCTGCGTCCGGTCGTCCCAGTCGGTCACGGACGCGTACGGGTCCCTGGAGGCGCCCTTGTCGAAGGCGTCGACGTACTCCTGCCGGGGCCGCGGCACCGACGGAGTCCCGTCGGGCGCCGTGAACCCACGACCGGCGCTCTCACGGGAGCCGGACGCCCCCCGGCCCCCGCCCGGCTCCCGCCGCTCGGGGTGGCCGCCGCGGACACGCGGCGCGGACCGTGCGGGTGGATGTGCGGACTGATGCGTGGAGGCGGGCGCCTCGGCAGGCGTCCTGCGGCGGCGCCCACTGCCCGGATGGGCCGGGCCGGGCGCCTCAGGGCTTAGCGATGGGCCTGCGGACGGACTCGAGGATGGACTTACGGATATGTCGGCGGTGTCGCCATTGTCTGCCGATTCTCGGCGGCTGTGCCGTCCCACTGGCCGCCTCAGCTCCCCTGCTCTGTGATGCTCTCGGCGCTCCCGGCCTTCTCGCCCGTCGCTCCGAGATCGTACTGTCCGTCCAACGCCCCGGCGTCGGCGACAAGTTCCCGGAACGCCGTCGCGACTCTCTCCGGGTACTCCATCATCGCGACGTGCCCAGCGTCCGGCAGCGTGAGGAGGCGCGAGTCCCGGAAGGTGCGCGCGGCGCGCGCCGCCATCCGGTACGAGACCAACAGGTCGCGCCCCCCGTAGATGAGCAGCGTCGGCGCGAGCACGCGCTCGGCCTGGCGCCACAGTCCGTGCTGGCCGCCGAGCGTGTACGCGTTCACCACTCCGCGCGCGGAACGGGCCATCGCGTCCCAGAAGTACGGGAGTTGCAGGCGCCGCTCCATCTCCTCCACGGCGGCCTGGAAACCATCGGCCGAGACCCGGCCGGGATCGCCGTAGCAAAGGGCCGTGACGCCACGCACCCGTTGCTCGGGCGTCCACTCCTTCGTCAGGCGCGTGAAGAGCGCGGCGATGCCGGGCACGGCGAGCAGTCCGGTCGGCAGCGCGGTGCGCTGCACGCGGAGCTCGGGCAGGGCCGGCGACACCAGCGTCAACGTCCGTACGAGGTCAGGACGCACGGCGGCGACGCGCGTGGTGACGGCTCCGCCCAGCGAGTTCCCGAAGAGGTGGACGGGACCGCGGCCGCGCGCGTCGAGAAAGCGGATGACGGCGCGCGCGTGCCCGGTCACCGAGTAGTTGCCGTCGTCCGGCGGCGGCGAGTCACCGAAGCCGGGGAGATCGAGGGCCTCGCCGTCCACACTGTCCTCGAGCAGCGGCATCAGCGCCGACCAGTTCTGCGAGGAGCCGCCGAGCCCGTGGACGTACAGCGCGGGCGGCAGGTCCGTGCGGGTGCCCGGCCGGGACCGGACCGACAGTGTCAGACCCGGCAGAGCGACCGATCGGAGCTTTTCTCCCTCAGCGACCCTGACGGTGCCCGGCTTGGGCACCGCGGCGGCTACGGCAAGAGGCACACGCGGCGGCTCGGTCGAAGACATGCGGCATATGTTACGAGACGATCACGCAGTGATTCGTGTGTTCGCCGTCACAGATAGCTCATAGCCCTGCCCAGAGCTCCTTCGGCGCAGACCAATGCCCGCTCACCTGTCTACAAAGAGACCGCATAGCGCCCCCTTCTTGTGTCTCCTACGCTCGATTCAGGGCACCCGCCCACGCACGGAACAGGTGAGTAAGGGAGCCATTCATGACAGTCGACCCCGATGACATGACCGTCGACCCCAGCGACCCCGAGACCTTCGCGGTGGACGAACCCCCGGAGATCGATGTGGAGGCCCCGGAGGCGGACGCCGCCGAGCAGCTCACGGAGGTTTCCCCCGGCCAGGACGGTGCGCCGGACGAGGCGGCCGACCCGGACGGCTCCGACGAGGCGGACCGGGCCGAGCAGGCGCGGGTCGTCGCGCTCGACGAGGACGACTATCGATGAGGACCACGGCACAGCACGCGGCAGTATGCACCGCTTTGCGTATGTAGATGTGCTACGTGCGTCCTACACAGCCGTCCGGTCCGTGAAATTCTGCGCTCGCACCGCGCACATCACGGTTACCCAAAAGTACGATGACGACGCGGTGCACACCGCATACGGACGATTTGGGAGGCGGCGTGACAGCCATCGAGCAGACGGAGGCAGCACGCCCCAAGGGCACGCGCCTGCCGCGCCGTGCCCGACGCAACCAACTCCTGGGCGCGGCCCAGGAAGTTTTTGTCGCGCAGGGGTATCACGCGGCCGCGATGGACGACATCGCGGAGCGGGCCGGTGTCAGCAAGCCGGTGCTCTACCAGCATTTCCCGGGCAAACTCGACCTCTACCTGGCCCTGCTCGACCAGCACTGCGAGTCACTGCTGCAGTCGGTCCGCACGGCGCTCGCCTCCACGACGGACAACAAGCAGCGCGTGGCGGCGACGATGGACGCGTATTTCGCGTACGTCCAGGACGACGGCGGCGCGTTCCGGCTCGTCTTCGAGTCGGACCTGACGAACGAGCCGGCGGTGCGTGAGCGCGTCGACCGGGTCAGCCTTCAGTGCGCCGAGGCCATCTCGGACGTGATCGCCGAGGACACGGGCCTGTCCAAGGACGAGTCGATGCTGCTGGCCGTGGGGCTGGGCGGCGTCTCGCAGGTCGTCGCGCGCTACTGGCTGTCCAGCGCGAGCCCGGTCGAGCGTGACAAGGCGGTCGAGCTTCTGACGTCGCTGGCCTGGCGGGGCATCGCCGGGTTCCCGCTGCACGGCGTCGAGCCGCATTGAGGGGCGCCGCCCAGCCCCCGGCAGCACCACTGAGCAACAGCACCGAGCACCAGTAATACGCCGCTACGCACTTTTGTTCCCGTCCCGCTGTTCGCTCTTGGCGTGCAGCCGGGACGTCGGGACCCTCGCCTCACCGGGCTAATGTTTGCTGCGTACGGCGCGCGGTCATCCGCGCACATCACGGATCGTCGGAGGGACAAGGCCGTGGAGGTCAAGATCGGCGTGCTGCACACGCCCCGCGAGATCGTTCTGGAGAGCGGCCAGTCCGCCGAGGAGGTCGAGAGCGCGGTGTCCGAGGCGTTGGCCGGCAAGGCGCAGCTGCTCTCCCTGACGGACGAGAAGGGTCGCAAGGTGCTGATCCCGGCCGAGCGCCTCGCCTACGTGGAGATCGGTGAGCCGGCGGTGCGCAAGGTGGGCTTCGGCCCGCTGTAGGGCACTGAAAAGCACAAAGGCGGCACCTAGCACCACCAAGAAGCACCGAGCAGCACTGAAGGGGCCTGACGGCATCGCGCCGTCAGGCCCTTTCGGCATTCACAGGCAGAGCACAGGTCGAGCACAGTTCGGGCACAGTGGACCCGCGCGGCGATGATTGCACCCAGGGTGCCGGGGGTAGACCGGCTACGACCGATTTGCACCCACTGGCAGCGCGGGAGGGACCCTCACCATGCTTCTTGAAGCACTCGGCTCCGCACTGCTCGGCCTGGCCCTCGCATGGGCCGCGGGCCTGCGTATGCCGCACCGGCTTCCGTCGCGCACCCTGGTGCTGCCGACCGGAGTCGCAGGCGCCCTCTTCGGGGCGTTCGTCACACACAGCGCGCTGGGCGCGGGCCACGAGATCGCCACGCTCGTCGGAGCGCTCGTCCTGTCGGCGGCTCTGCTGTCGCTGCTGCTCCGCCCTACCGCGGGCAGAGCCCACCGGCTGAGCCCTAACGCGTAGGAGCCCGTCCTAGGCGGCGAGTCCCAGCGCCGCCATCCGCTTGGTGTGCGCCTCGGTGATGCGCGAGAACATCCGGCCGACCTCGGCCAGGTCGAAGCCGTCGGCCACGCCCCCGACCAGCATCGTCGACAGTGCGTCGCGGTCCGCGACCACCCGCTGCGACTGGGACAGTGCCTCGCCCATCAGCCGTCGCGCCCACAGGGCGAGGCGTCCGCCCACGCGCGGGTCGGCGTCGATCGCCGCGCGCACCTTCTCCACGGCGAACGAGGCGTGCCCCGTGTCGTCGAGGACGGCGAGCACCAGGGAGCGGGTGTCCGAGTCGAGCCGGGCCGCGACCTCGCGGTAGAAGTCACTGGCGATCGAGTCCCCGACGTACGCCTTGACCAGGCCTTCCAGCCAGTCCGACGGGGCGGTCTGCTTGTGGAAGCCGTCGAGGGCGCCGACGAACGGGTCCATGGCCTCGGTCGGCTCGACACCGATCTCCAAGAGCCGGTTGCTCAGCTGCTCGAAGTGGTGGAACTCGGCGGACGCCATCTTCGCCAGCTCCGCCTTGTCGCCCAGCGTCGGCGCCAGTTTGGCGTCCTCCGCGAGCCGCTCGAACGCGGCCAGCTCGCCGTACGCGAGGGCGCCGAGCAGGTCGACGACGGCGGCACGGTAGTTCGCGTCCGCGGACGCGGTGGCCCAGTCCTGGGCGGCGATTCCGGTGAGCCCGGGAGTTGCTTCGGCGGTCGGCGTGGCGTTGTCAGGCGTCTCCATGAAGCGCACAATAGCCCGCTCGCCGCCCCGCGGAACTCCCTGGTCAAGGAGTGTGACGACGGCTACGTGACCAATTCGGCCATCGCACATGCGGGTTTCCGGGGTATGGTGGTAAAGAGCCCGCCGAGTGCAAGCGCGAATTCATGGCGCTTGCGCGCACATGCGACGGGCCTCACGAATGAGGATGCCCGGTCGGAGGCCCGATCGGCTCCGACCCGACAGCCCTCCAGCTCGTCCGTCACACGACGTAGAGCATGAGGAGGGGCCCTCAGCGGCACGAGCGCTCGAGCGTCGGCAGTGGTCCCGCGTCACCCGGTCCACCCGCACCCGCGGATCGAGACCGGCGTAACACCGGCACGGTCACGACCCCCGCGTTCGCCTCGCACCGCACCTCACAGAAGAGGCAGCACCCTGACTACGCAGACTTCGACATTCCGTCAGCTCGGGATTCTTCCCGAGACCGCCGAAGCCCTCGAGGCCGTCGGCATCATCAACCCCTTCCCCATCCAGGAGATGACGCTCCCCGTCGCCCTCTCGGGCTCGGACGTCATCGGCCAGGCCAAGACCGGCACGGGCAAGACCCTCGGTTTCGGTCTGCCGATCCTGGAGCGCGTCACCGTCCCCGCGGACGTCGAGGCGGGCCGGGCCAAGCCCGAGCAGCTCACCGACGCCCCGCAGGCGCTCGTCGTCGTCCCGACGCGCGAGCTGTGCACGCAGGTGACCAATGACCTGCTGACCGCGGGCAAGGTGCGCAATGTGCGCGTTCTCGCCATATATGGCGGTCGCGCCTACGAGCCCCAGGTCGAGGCCCTGAAGAAGGGCGTCGATGTGATCGTCGGCACCCCGGGCCGCCTGCTCGACCTCGCCGGCCAGAAGAAGCTCAACCTCTCGCACGTGAAGGCGCTCGTCCTCGACGAGGCCGACGAGATGCTCGACCTGGGCTTCCTGCCCGACGTCGAGAAGATCATCAATCACCTGCCGGCGAAGCGTCAGACGATGCTGTTCTCGGCGACCATGCCGGGCGCCGTCATCGGCCTCGCCCGTCGTTACATGTCGCAGCCCACCCACATCCGCGCCACCGCGCCGGACGACGAGGGCGCGACCGTGCGCAACACGGCGCAGCACGTGTACCGCGCGCACAACATGGACAAGCCCGAGATGGTCTCGCGCATCCTGCAGGCCGACGGCCGCGGGCTCACGATGATCTTCTGCCGGACGAAGCGGACCGCCGCCGACATCGCCGAGCAGCTGCAGAAGCGCGGCTTCGCCTCCGGCGCCGTCCACGGCGACCTCGGGCAGGGCGCGCGTGAGCAGGCGCTGCGCGCGTTCCGCAACGGCAAGGTGGACGTGCTCGTGTGCACCGACGTCGCCGCGCGCGGTATCGACGTCGACGACGTGACGCACGTCATCAACTACCAGTCCCCGGAGGACGAGAAGACGTACCTCCACCGCATCGGCCGCACCGGCCGCGCGGGCAAGAAGGGCATCGCGATCACGCTGGTCGACTGGGACGACATCCCGCGCTGGCAGCTGATCAACAAGGCTCTCGACCTGAAGTTCAACGACCCGGTCGAGACGTACTCCTCCTCGCCGCACCTGTACGAGGAGCTCAACATCCCGGTCGGCACCAAGGGTGTGCTGCCGCGCTCCGAGCGCACGCGCGCCGGGCTCGGGGCCGAGGAGATCGAGGACCTGGGCGAGACCGGTGGCCGGGGCGCTTCGCCGCGCGGCCGCGGTGGCCGTCCCACCCAGGACCGCGACCGTGACCGGGACCGCGACCGCGGTGGCCGGGATCGTGATCGTGATCAGGAGCGTTCCGCGCGGACGCCGCGTCGCCGCCGCCGTACACGCAACGGCGAGCCGGTCGCCGCGGAGACGGCAGCCGCCCCCGCAGCTCCCGTGACTCCCGTCGCGCCCGCCGCGGAGGACGCCTCCGAGCCGCGGACGCCGCGTCGTCGCCGTCGTACGCGCGGTGCAGCGCAGGCCGCGCCCGTCGCCGAGGCTCTCGTCGAGTCGGTCGAGACCGTCGTCGCGCCGGTGCCCGAGCCGGCCGTCGAGGTCGAGGCCCCGGCCGCGCCGCGTCGTCGTACGCGCAGGAAGGCCGAAGTCGCCGCGGAGACCGCCGAGCCGGTGGCGCCCGTCGCGGAGTA
>NZ_JBFAKV010000016.1:123431-150875 GCF_040655895.1 Streptomyces sp. NPDC050264 | reverse complement strand
AGACCGTCGAGGTCGAGGTGCCGGCGCAGCCGCGTCGTCGTACGCGCAAGAAGGCCGAAGTCGCCGCGGAGACCGCCGAGCCGGTGGCGCCCGTCGCGGAGACCGTCGAGGTCGAGGTGCCGGCGCAGCCGCGTCGTCGTACGCGCAAGAAGGCGGAGCCGGTCCTCGAATCGGCCGAGACGGTCGCGACGGCCGAGGCCGTGGCGCCTGTCGCCGAGACCGTCGAGGCCCCGGTCAAGCCGCGCCGTACGCGCAAGAAGGCGGAGGTCGCCGTCGACACGGCGGAGGCCGTCGAGGCCAAGCCGGCCCGTACCCGTAAGAAGGCCGTCGCTGCGGCGCCCGAGGAGGCGCCTGTCGAGGAGGCCAAGCCGAAGCGCACGCGCAAGAAGGCTGTCGCCGCCGCTCCGGAGGAGGCGCCCGCCGCCGAGGCCAAGCCGAAGCGCACCCGCAAGAAGGCAGAGCCCGTCATCGAGACGGTCGACACGGTCGAGGCCGCGGAGGCGAAGCCGAAGCGGACCCGCAAGAAGGTCGTGGCTCCCGTCGAGGCCGCCGCGGAAATCGTCGAGGCCGCGCCGAAGCGCACCCGCAAGAAGGCTGTCGCCGCCGCTCCGGAAGAGGCGCCCGCCGCCGCCAAGCCGAAGCGCACCCGCAAGAAGGCTGTGGCCAAGGCCCCCGAGGCCTGATCCGCACCGCGTCGAAAGGCCCGGGTCCCGCACTGCGGGGGCCCGGGCCTTCGTCGTGCCCGCGCCGGTCCACGTACCCTCACGGCATGAGCAGGCCCCCGACCTTCGCCCCGCCGCCCGGCACCCGTGCCCACGTCCTGCACACCGCGAGAGGCGACTTCGCCGCACTCGTCGGTGCGCCGGAGACCGGTCCCGTGCGGGGCACCGCCCTGCTGCTTCCGGGGTTCACCGGGAGCAAGGAGGACTTCATAGCGCTGCACGGGCCGCTGAGTGCGGCCGGGTACCGCAGCGTCGCCGTCGACGGCCGGGGCCAGTATCAGACGGCGGGCCCCCGGGACGACGAACACCGCTACGCGCAGGCCGAGTTGGCGCTGGACGTACTTGCCCAGGCCGCGGCGCTCGGCCCGGTGCCGGTCCATCTGCTCGGGCACTCGCTGGGTGGCCTGGTCGCCCGCGCCGCGGTCATCGCGGACCCGGCCCCCTTCGCCTCGCTGACGCTGATGGCGTCCGGCCCGGCCGCCGTCTCCCGGCCGCAGCAACAGCGCGTCGAGCTGCTTCAGCAGGCGCTCGGCACGCTCGACATGGCGCAGGTGTGGGAGGCCATCCAAGCGCTGGAGGCGACCGGTGACGTCATCGACGTGCGCGGTGACGAAGAAGATCTGCGGCGCCGCTGGTTGAGCAACAGTCCGGCTCAACTCATCGCCACCGGGCGCCAGTTGTGCACAGAGACCGACCGGGTCGACGAGCTGGCCGCGGTCGCGCCGGCCGTGCACGTGCTGTCCGGGGAGCGGGACGATGCCTGGCCCGTGCCGCTGCTCGACGAGATGGCGCGGCGCCTCCAGGCCGAGCGGTCGGTGATCGCCGGGGCGGAGCACTCCCCCAACACCGACCGCCCCGAGGAGACGGCCGCGGCGCTGGTCGCCTTCTGGGACCGGCACCCGGCGCAGGGCTTGTGACGAGAGTCTAGAACTGGGCCTGCAGATGCGCCCAGAACCCGTCGCGCAGCGCCCGCCGCAGGTCCGACTGGCCGCGCAGCGAGTACTGGAGCACGCCCTCCGCCTCGACCAGCAGGTCCTGGTCGACCGGACCGGGCAGGTAGGGGTGGCCGGGCAGCACCTCCGCGAACGCCGCGCGCCCACGCTCCCCGAGCCAGCGCGCCGCGATCTGCGCCCCGACGAAGCGGACCTGGTCGCGGGAGGGGCGCGGCGCCTCCACGTTCTCGTACGACATCGTGGTGGCGCGGCGGGAGACGTACGGCTTGAAGAAGTCGAGGTCGAGCGTGCGCTGGCTGTCGACCTCCCACAGGAGCGGCTCGGCCTGGTTGCGGCCGTCGGGCGCCTCGATGCCCCACAGGTGGACGCGGGCGCCGTACCCCTGGGCCGCCTCGACGGCGGAGACCAGGTCCTCGTCGCCGCCGAGCAGGGCCGCGTCGCTGATGGCGCGGTGCCGGGCGAGGGACTCCAGGTCGCTGCGGATGAGGGAGTCGACGCCCTTCTGCTGGTTGTTCGCGTTGAGATTGCCCAGGCGGACCTTGACGTCGGGCAGGGCGGCGATCGACTGCTGTTCGGTGGTGTGGATGCGGCGGCGGGCGCCGTCGTACCAGTAGACGCGCAGCAGCCGGCTGTCCGCGAAGATCGTGCGGGCCTTGTCGATCAGCGCGTCGATGAGCCCTTCGGCGTCCAGGTCGAAGGAGCGCCGGTCCTCGGTGCCCGCGACGAGGCGGCCCGCCGCTGCGTACAGATACCCCGCGTCCACGAAGATCGCATGGGTCGAGGGCGTCTTCGCGACCTCGGCGAGCACCCGCCTGAGCAGGTCGTTCGTGGTGTCGAGGCGGGCCTCGACGGCGTCGAGAGGTCCCTCCGCGTTGGTTTCGTTCATTGCCGCTCATTGTCCTGGGCGTCACGCCCTGTGCACAACCGGCCTCGCTACCCGCAGGTAATTAGCTTCTCGAAAAATTTCCTTAGCGTAGGGAATGTTTGCAGGGGGCAACTCGTTGTACCCATACAGAACGCGGGGCACTCTAGCCACGCAATCCACTCTTAACGGTCAGGCAACCGCCTGGCCGTACAGCAGGACCAGACTGTGTTCTGCACCAGTAGTTCTCCTTCAGGAGGATCACCAGACGAAGGGAGAAGCCCTTGCGCTTCGAAATCATGCGACTGGACGACGTCGACGGCACCGCCGTGGACACCACCGTCGTGGACGCCGCCTCCGTCAACCGGATCGTTCAGCAGGCCGCCGCCATCGGGCAGCGCCTCTACATCCGCCCGGCCGAGTCGTCCGCCTCATAACGGCGTAGCGACTTACACACTTCGAAGCCCCCGTACGCGCACTGCGTACGGGGGCTTTGCGCGCTCCGAGGGGTCAGCTGTTCTGGATCACCTGGGTCACGCCGTTGATGATCTGCTGCACGGCGATGGCCGAGAGCATCATGCCGGCGAGCCGGGTCACCAGGACCACGCCGCCGTCCTTGATGATGCGGATGATCACCAGCGAATAGCGCATCACGAGCCACAGGACCACGTGGATGGCGAGGATCGCCGTCCAGACGGAGAGCTGTGTCGCGACCGAGTGCGCCTTCTGGACGGCCAGGATCACGGAGACGATCGCGCCGGGTCCGGCGAGCAGCGGCATGCCGAGCGGGACGAGGGCGACGTTCACGTCCTTCGTCTGCTGGGGCTCGTCGGTCTTGCCGGTGAGCAGGTCGAGCGCGATGAGCAGGAGCAGCAGACCGCCCGCGATCATCAGGGCCGGGACCGAGACGTGCAGGTAGTCGAGGATCTGGTGGCCCAGAACGCCGAAGACGGCGATGACACCGAAGGCGACGCACACCGCCTGGAAGGCCATGCGCTTCTGGACCTTGGCGGGGCGGCCCGCGGTGAGGGCGAGGAAGATCGGAGTGATTCCGGGGGGATCCATAATCACAAAAAGCGTGAGAAAAAGGGATCCGAAAACGGCGACGTCGAACACAGTGAGGGCTTGCCTTGCGGGAGTTGAGCGGAAGGGGGCGATGCGAGCGGTCAGAGCCTGTTCAGTGGCTCTCAGGCGCGGTGTCCGCCGGCGCCCGGCACCGGGAAGGCTCCCGTGGCGCGGCGCGTGATCTCCCCGTAGATCTCGGGGTCGGTCGTGTACTCGCCGAGCACACAGGTCTTGCGGCTGCCGTGGTAGTCCGAGGAGCCGGTGGTGAGCAGGCCGACATCGGCGGCCAGGCCGCGCAGCCGGTCCCGGGTGGCCGGGTCGTGGTCCATGTGGTCGACCTCGATGCCGTCGAGGCCGGCCGCGGCCAGCTCCGCGATCGCCGATTCGGGGACGGTGCTGCCACGCTTGGCGGCGGCCGGGTGCGCGAAGACGGTGACCCCACCGGCGGCCTTGACCAGGCGGATCGCGTCGAAGGGGTCCGTCTCGTGCTTCTCGACGTACGCGCGGGCGCCGTCGGACAGCCACTCGGGCGTGAAGGCGTCGGAGACCGTGGGCACGACGCCGAGTTCGACCAGGGCGGAGGCGATGTGCGGGCGGCCGACGGAGCCGTCCCCGGCGATCCGGGCGACCTGCTCCCAGGTGACCGGGACCCCGAGACCGTTCAGCCGGGCGATCATGGCCTTGGCGCGCGGGACGCGGTCGTCGCGGACCAGCTCGCGCTCGGCGAGCAGGTCCGGCTCCGCGGGGTCGAAGAGGTAGGCCAGCATGTGCATGCTCACGCCGTCGAGGCGGCAGGAGAGCTCGGCGCCGGTGACCAGGGTCAGGCCTTCAGGGACCGCGGCGATCGCCTCGGCGTGGCCGCGGGTGGTGTCGTGGTCGGTGAGCGCGACGACGTCCAGGCCGGCCGCCGCGGCGTTGCGCACCAGTTCCGCCGGGGTGTCCGTGCCGTCGGATGCGGTGGAGTGGGTGTGCAGGTCGATGCGCACTGCTGCGTACTCCAGGCTCGGACGGACGGGGTTCGGCCCCACCTCGCGCGGCAGTCTCGCACTGCGCCTCGCACGGACGGGGACGCTCCAGGGTAACGGTGATTTCGAACAACCCCGTCACCACCGAATCGGACTCCGGCCCCTTACGGCTCGGCGACCTGCTGCAGGATGCGTGGTGACAGCGCCCCGCACGGCAGCAGATCCGTCTCGGCGCCCGCGTCGCGCAGGTCGGTGAGGACCAGCTCGTCGTACATCAGGAGCCCGGACTGCTCGGGCCACACGATCGCCCACAGCCAGAGCCCGCGCGCCTCGCCCGCGAAGACGGCGCGGTCGTCGGGGGTGCCGGAGACGTGCCACATCGGGGTGGGCCGGCCGGCCGCGAGCAGTTTGGCCTGGGGCGGTCCCGCGACGTCCATGTAGGGGCCCGGGTCGGGGCCGTCGATGCCCGCGTACCGCGCGCCGAGTCCGACGCCGAGCTCTTCCGCGACGAGCACCAGTTCACCGAAGCCGCCGAGGGGTCCGGGGCCCGAGCAGGCGACGGCGGTGGCGCGGCCGCCGGTGCGGTCGTCCCCCGCGTTGGCCACTCCGGTGAACAGCCAGCCGACGGGCAGCGGCCAGGGCATCCAGACGGGCACCCGGGCGCGGCGCACCACGACACTGAGGGCCTCGACGCTGGGCGGGATCACGGGCTGCAGCGGATGCACCGCCCCGTGCGCATCGCACTGCCAGGAGTCGGCAAAGAGGCCGGGAGCCCTGACCCGGCCACCACACTTCGGGCAACTGGGTTCGCCCCTCATAAAGCCCCACGGTCCTCCCCGTCTCGCGCCGCGTCAAGGACGATCACCCGTCCGGAGGGCGCCGATCCGGGGCGTCCGGCCCGGAGGGAAGGGACGAGGCCGGACCCAATATAGATGTAACTTGCATTTATTAGCTCGGCTAACTTATTATGTGTATAGGCCAACGATCCGATACGGACAAGGAGCCGGGAATGAGCCACAGCAGCACAGGAGGTCCCGCCGAAGGGGACCCGTTCGACGCGGGGGCGACGACCAGCCTCCTGCGTCAGCCGAAGGCGGTCTGGGCGACCGCCGGGGCATCCGTCGTCGCCTTCATGGGCATCGGGCTCGTCGATCCGATCCTGCCGTCGATCGCCAAGGGCTTGCAGGCGACGCCCAGCCAGGTCTCCCTCCTCTTCACTTCCTACTTCCTCATCACCGCCGTCGCGATGCTGGTGACCGGATTCGTCTCCAGCCGGATCGGCGGCAAGAAGACCCTGCTCGTCGGGCTCGCGCTCGTCGTGGTCTTCGCCGCGCTCGCCGGCACCTCAGGCTCCGTCGGCGAACTCGTCGGCTTCCGGGCCGGCTGGGGCCTCGGCAACGCGCTCTTCGTGTCGACCGCCCTCGCCGTCATCGTCGGCGCCGCGGCCGGTGGCAGCGCCGCCGCGATCCTGCTGTACGAGTCCGCGCTCGGCCTGGGCATGGCGTGCGGGCCGCTGGTCGGCGCCCTGCTCGGCAACGCGAGCTGGCGCTACCCCTTCTTCGGGACCGCCGCCCTGATGGCCATCGGCTTCGTCTGCATCACGGTGTTCCTGAAGGAGCAGCCCAAGCCCGCCACGAAGACGTCGATCCTCGACCCGATCAAGGCGCTCGGCCACGGCGGACTCGCGTCGGCCGCCGTCTCGGCCTTCTTCTACAACTACACGTTCTTCACGGTGCTGGCCTTCACGCCGTTCGTGCTGAACATGACCCCGTACAAGAGCGGTGCCGTCTTCTTCGCCTGGGGCGTGCTGCTCGCGCTGTTCTCGGTGATCGTCGCACCGCGCATGCAGGCCCGGTTCGGCTCTCTGAAGGTGCTCGGCGGTTCGCTGGTCCTGCTCGCCGTGGACGTGCTCGTCCTCGGCTACGGCAACCACACCGCGGCCGTCGTCTGCACGATCCTGTCCGGCGCCTTCATCGGCGTGAACAACACCGTCTACACGGAGCTCGCGCTCGGCGTCTCCGACGCGCCGCGGCCCGTGGCCAGCGCCGGCTACAACTTCGTGCGGTGGTTCGCCGCCGCGGCAGCACCGTTCTTCGCGCCGAAGATCGAGGAGTGGAGCAACATCCACATCCCGTTCGTGGTCGCCGCGATCACGGCGGTCCTCGGCGCGGTCGTCGTCCGGGTGCGCCGGAACGCGCTCACCCACGACGCGGAGGAGCTGGAGCCGAAGCACGCCACGGAGGACAGCGTGACCGTCTTCGCCAACTAGAGCCGACGAGAAGCGGCGACTCAGTCGAGGGGAACGGACTTGCGCAGAGGATCGCGCAAGTCCGTTCCGCCGTTCAGCCACTTCTCCTGCAGCGCGGCCGCGCCGTGCACCCGCTTCCACGCCGCCTCGTTCTGCGTCATCGGCAGCAGCGGCAGGAACCGTACGGGGTCCAGCGGCTCGTCCAGGTCCAGGTCCTCGACCAGGCCGCCCGGCTCCGCCACGAGCACCGAGGTGAACGGGGCTCCGGGCCACAGCGCCTCACCGACGTCCAGCGAGGCGCCCGGTGCCACGACGACGCCCTCGACCTGCGGCGACGCGGCCAGTACGGCCAGTGGACGCAGCGCCTTGTCGGTGTCGGCGAGGCCGGCGCGGACCGTCAGGACCAGCTCGGCGCGCGGGCCCTTGACCGGGTCGGCGAGCGCCGCGGTGGGATCGGACATCGGGGACGCGGACATGCCGAGGGTCACGTACCGCACAAGACCCCCGTCACCGTCGCTGCCGCCGTCGGTGAAGCGCAGCACCTCGATCCGGTCCGTACCGAGGAACGTGACCGCCGCGCGCGCGTCCGGTGCGCCCAGGGCCGTGGTCAGGCGGGCTTCCACCAGAGCTAGAACTTCTGCCATCCAGCGAGCATAGAACTCGCCAGCAACGGGTAAAGAAGGGGCTCGCTTCTTCAGTCGGCTGATAGTCTTGGCCGCTGGTCGGGATGGTGCGCAGTGCGCACCCGCCGAGAACTCTCGGAGTCCTCGAAGAACCGACCACAGACGTCCCTCACGGGGGACCGGCCGGAGGAGGTGGGGCTGTCATGGATCGAAGTCGACCGTGCAGTATCACCCGTTCTTCCGGCCTCTAGGCCCGCACGCCACTCCGCAGTCAGCAGAAACCATCTGCTTCCCGGGTTGCCCGCGTATGCCGGAAGAGCGCTTCGTTACCGCCTGATCTTTCCGATCTTCCTGATCTGAATCAGTACGCGAAGCCGCCCAGCGTCGGTGCGGTGCTCCCCGCTTTGTGGACGTGCAGCAGGTCCGATTGGCACGGACGTCCTCATTCCGGGTAGTTCCACCCGCCGCGGCGCGGCTCCCGCCCGCGAAGGAGCCTGCCCATGTCGATGATTCGCGACCTGCGTGCCGCCGTCCGCCCCTCGCTGCGCAAGAGCGTGGCCCCGTACGGCAATGAAGTGCGCAACTCCTACGACTCCACCCGCGACCCCTCGGCCGTCTCCGCGGTCGTCGACTGCGCCGTCTACCGCGACGGGGCCCGCGCCGAGTCCCCCGCCTGCCTCACCCCCCGCGAGGCCCGCCTCCAGGTGCGCCGCGACGGGGGCTTCGCCTGGATCGGTCTGCACGAGCCCACCGAAGCCGAATTCGCCGGTATCGCCGCCGAGTTCGGGCTGCACCCGCTCGCCGTCGAGGACGCGGTGCACGCGCACCAGCGGCCCAAGCTGGAGCGGTACGACGACACGCTCTTCACCGTCTTCAAGACCATCCACTACGTCGAGCACGCCGAACTCACCGCCACCAGCGAGGTCGTGGAGTCCGGCGAGGTCATGTGCTTCACCGGGCGGGACTTCTTCATCACCGTGCGGCACGGCGGCCAGGGCTCGCTGCGAGCGCTGCGCCACCGGCTGCAGGACGACCCCGAGCTGCTCGCCAAGGGGCCGAGCGCCGTGCTGCACGCCATCTCCGACCACGTCGTCGACGGCTATCTCGCGGTCGCCGACGCGATGCAGGACGACATCGACGAGGTCGAGACCGACGTCTTCTCGCAGACCGGCAAGGGCGCGCCGCGCGGCTCCGACGCGGGCCGCATCTATCAACTCAAGCGCGAGGTACTGGAGTTCAAGCGCGCCGTCGCCCCGCTGCGCCGCCCGCTCGCCCTGCTGAGCGAGCGGCCGATGCGGCTGATCGACCCGGACATCCAGAAGTACTTCCGGGACGTCGCCGACCACCTGGAGCGAGTGCAGGAACAGGTCATCGGCTTCGACGAACTGCTCAACTCGATCCTCCAGGCCAACCTCGCGCAGGCCTCCGTCGCCCAGAACGAGGACATGCGCAAGATCACCTCGTGGGCCGCGATCGTCGCCGTACCGACCATGGTGTGCGGTGTGTACGGCATGAACTTCGAGCACATGCCCGAGCTGCACTGGCGGTTCGGCTACCCGCTCGTCCTCAGCGTCACCGTCGCCGCCTGTTTCGCGATCCACCGGACCCTGAAGCGCAACGGCTGGCTGTAGCTACGCTTGCCGCATGACGACTGAACTGCTCGATGCCGCCCTCGTCGAGGAGGCCACCAAGAAGTCCGGGCTCATCTGGGTCCGCGGCGCCGCGGGCACCGAGCGCGCCCTGTGGCACGTGTGGCACGAGGGCGCGGCGCTCGTGGTCGGCGACGGCCCCGGCGAGCAGCCGCTGCCCGATCTCGTCGACGGCGGCGCGGCCACGGTCACCGTACGCAGCAAGGACAAGGGCGGTCGGCTCGTCGGCTGGCAGGCGAAGGTCGTGGAGCTCGGCTCCGGCACGGAGGCCTGGGAGGCGGCCGTCGCCGAGCTGAAGGGGAAGCGGCTGAACGCGCCCGACGCGGAGACGATGCCGCTGCGGTGGGGGCGGGAGTGCCGGGTGCTGCGGCTCGAGCCCGTACTCGGCGCGGCGGTGCTGCCGGCTTCGGGCGGGTCGCTGGCCGCCCCGCCCTTGCCGTCGTCGGCGACCACGCGGAATGCGGTGCCCGCCGGGCTGCCGCGGCTGCTGGCTCGGCGGAAACGGGGCTGAGGACTCGGGGCTTCGCCCTGGACCCCAGTCCTCGATCGCCGGACGGGCTTGAGATACGCGAAGCCGGGCTCGAAGTGCGCGTCTACGACGCCGGGAGGGCTCGGCCGTAGTCCACCGTGTCCGTCGACTTCGGTTCCGTGAGGGTGAAGTCGTGGTCCCAGTCGGTCAGTTGGAGGGTACCCGCGCCCCCGGCCCGTTCCAGGCGCATGGGGTAGGCCGCGCCCTCCAGAGAGACGTCGAGCGTGCCACCGGCTCCCTCGTCGCCGGTGAGCTGGATCGTGCGGGTGCCGCCGGACGAGCCGTGGTCGCCCTTGTTCAGGGTGCCGTGCAGCGTGAGCAGCCCGTCGAGCAGCACGTCCTTGTCCGTGAACGTGCTGAGCCGCTTGTACGCCGGGTCGCCCGTCGGCACCTTCACGTACTTGTCGTCGAGCTTCTGCGCGGCCGCGCCGTCCCCGCCCCCGCTCTTGGCGTCGTCCGAGTGCGTCCAGAAGTCGGCGTCCGCCTTCAGATACAGGTGCTCCCCGACCCGCAGCAGCCGGAACGTACTGCCGCCCGTCGTCACCGACCCCGAGCCGCCGTCGCCCGTCAGCCGCATGTCGAGCTTGTACGTGTGCCCGCCGCTCGCCACCGTCCCGGCGACGTGCACGGTGTCCGCGCCCCGCGCCGCCTTGACCGTACGGTTCTGGATCTTGGCGGGGTCCAGCTTGCCGACCCCGTTGGTGCCCGCGTCCGGATCGTCCCCGCCGCATCCCGCGAGCCCGGCCGCGAGTCCCGTGCACAGCGCGCCGACCAGAAGCGTCCTGCGGGTACGGCGGTCCAGGGAAAGTGCGGTCACGGGCGGGACTACCTCTCGTACGGCATCGGGCTCGGCGGCAGTACGGCAGCGTACCTGTGTCATCTGCGGTTACTCGTACGGGTCCGAGGGGCGACGGACGCAAAGGCGTGTTCGACGGGCAGCGGATAGCCTGATCCACGGATCGCTCGTATATCTCGTATGTCCTGCATTTCTGGATCGGTCGGCACGAAAGGGAGGCGCGAGGAGTGATGGCAGCAGTGGCCCCGCGGATCTTCGTCTCCCACCTCGCCGGTATCGCCGTCTTCGATCCGAACGGGGACCAGGTCGGGCGCGTGCGCGACCTCGTCGCCATGCTGCGCACGGACCGGCGGCCGCCGCGGCTCCTCGGGCTCGTCGTCGAGCTGTCCACGCGCCGCCGCATCTTCCTGCAGATGACCCGGGTGACGGGCATCGAGTCGGGCCAGGTCATCACGACGGGCGTGCTCAACGTCCGGCGTTTCGAGCGGCGGCCCACCGAGCGCCTGGTCCTCGGCGAGATGCTCGACCGGCGCGTGCGGCTCGTGGAGTCGGGCGAGGACGTCACCGTGCTGGACGTCTCCATCCAGCAGCTGCCGGCCCGCCGGGACTGGGAGATCGACCGGATCTTCGTACGGAAGGGGAAGGGCGGCACGTTCCGGCGCAAGGGGGAGGCGCTGACCGTCGACTGGGCCGCCGTCGACGGGTTCTCGCTGGAGGAGCACGGGCAGGGCGCCGAGAACCTGCTCGCCACCTTCGAGCAGCTGCGCCCGGCCGACCTCGCGAACGTGCTGCACCACCTCTCCCCCAAGCGGCGCGCCGAGGTCGCCGCCGCCCTCACCAACGAGCGCCTCGCCGACGTCCTCGAAGAGCTTCCCGAGGACGACCAGATCGAGATCCTCGGCAAGCTGCAGGAGGAGCGCGCCGCCGACGTCCTGGAGGAGATGGACCCGGACGACGCCGCCGACCTGCTCGGCGAACTCCCCGAGGCCGACAAGGAGCGCCTGCTCGCGCTCATGCGGCCCGGCGACGCGGCCGACGTGCGGCGCCTGATGGCGTACGAGGACAAGACCGCGGGCGGCCTGATGACCACCGAGCCGATCGTGCTGCGCCCGGACTCGACCGTCGCCGACGCGCTCGCCCGCGTCCGCAACCCCGACCTGTCGCCCGCACTCGCCGCGCAGGTCTATGTGTGCCGCCCGCCGGACGAGACACCGACCGGCAAGTACCTGGGCACCATCCACTTCCAGCGGCTGCTGCGCGACCCCCCGTACACGATGGTCAGCTCGATCCTCGACGACGATCTGCAGGCCCTCTCGCCGAGCGCCCAACTCCCGGAGATCGCCGGGTTCTTCGCGACGTACGACATGGTGGCCGCGCCCGTCGTCGACGAGGGCGGTTCGCTGCTCGGCGCCGTGACCGTGGACGACGTACTGGACCACATGCTGCCCGACGACTGGCGCGAGCAGGAGTTCCATCTCGCGGGGGACGTGAACCATGGGGAGTGAGGAGCGCGACCCGCGGGCCGTCGCCGACACCCCACGCCGCTCGCGCATCCGGCTCGACCAGCCGCTGCCGCCGCGGCGCAAGATCCTGCCGGACTACGACCCCGAGGCCTTCGGGCGGCTCTCCGAGCGCATCGCGCGGTTCCTGGGCACCGGCCGGTTCATCGTCTGGATGACGGTGCTCATCATCGCGTGGGTCGCCTGGAACGTGGCGGCGCCCGACGCGCTGCGCTTCGACACCTACCCGTTCATCTTCCTGACCCTGATGCTGTCCCTGCAGGCGTCGTACGCCGCTCCGCTGATCCTGCTCGCGCAGAACCGGCAGGACGACCGCGACCGCGTCAACCTCGAACAGGACCGCAAGCAGAACGAGCGGTCGATCGCCGACACCGAGTATCTGAGCCGCGAGGTGGCGGCCCTGCGGATCGGCCTGGGCGAGGTCGCCACCCGCGACTGGATCCGCTCCGAACTGCAGGACGTCCTCAAAGAGCTGGAGGAGCAGCGGCGGGCCGAGGTATTCCCGGCGGACAGCGAGCGCGGACGTGATGTAGACGACCGCTGACGGGGCTTTCCGTGCCCCGGTTACCGCGCCGTACTATCGGTCGTATGGCTACGGAAGACGCGGTGCGCGAAGCACTCGCGACAGTGAACGACCCCGAGATCCAGCGTCCCATCACCGAACTGGGGATGGTCAAATCGGTGGACATCGGTGCGGACGGAGCCGTCGCGGTCGCCGTGTACCTGACTGTCTCGGGCTGCCCGATGCGCGAGACCATCACGGAGAACGTGACGAAGGCGGTCGCCGCCGTCGAGGGCGTCACGCGCGTCGACGTCACGCTCGACGTGATGAGCGACGAGCAGCGCAAGGAGCTGGCCGGCGCGCTGCGCGGCGGGACCGCCGAGCGTGAGGTCCCGTTCGCCAAGCCCGGCTCCCTGACCCGCGTGTACGCGGTGGCCTCCGGCAAGGGCGGCGTCGGCAAGTCCTCCGTGACCGTGAACCTGGCGGCGGCGCTGGCCGCCGACGGCCTGAAGGTCGGTGTCGTCGACGCGGACATCTACGGGCACAGCGTCCCGCGCATGCTCGGCGCCGACGGCAAGCCCACCCAGGTCGAGAACATGATCATGCCGCCGTCGGCGAACGGCGTGAAGGTCATCTCCATCGGGATGTTCACGCCGGGCAACGCGCCGGTGGTGTGGCGCGGCCCGATGCTCCACCGCGCCCTGCAGCAGTTCCTCGCGGACGTCTTCTGGGGCGACCTGGACGTGCTGCTGCTCGACCTGCCGCCGGGCACCGGTGACATCGCCATCTCCGTGGCGCAACTGGTGCCGAACGCCGAGATTCTCGTCGTGACGACGCCTCAGCAGGCAGCCGCCGAGGTCGCCGAGCGAGCCGGGTCCATCGCGGTGCAGACGCACCAGAAGATCGTCGGCGTCGTCGAGAACATGTCGGGCCTGCCCTGCCCGCACTGCGGCGAGATGGTCGACGTCTTCGGGTCGGGCGGCGGTCAGCGGGTCGCCGAGGGGCTGACGAAGACGACGGGTACGAAGGTGCCGGTCCTCGGCTCCATCCCGATCGACGTGCGCCTGCGCGAGGGCGGCGACGAGGGCAAGCCGGTGGTGCTGACCGACCCCGACTCCCCCGCCGGTTCGGCGCTGCGCGCCATCGCGGGCAAGCTGAGCGAGCGGCAGCGCGGTCTGTCGGGCATGTCCCTGGGGATCACGCCGCGCAACAAGTTCTGAGTCCGTACACGTGAGAGCGGGCCGCACCGGTTCATGGGTGCGGCCCGCTCTCACGTGCGGGGTGTGTGGGGTGTGTCAGGCGAGCTCCTCGACGTCCTTGACCTCGGAGAAGCCCAGTCCGTAGGCGCTCATGCCTCTTCCGTACGCGCCCAGGTGCACGCCGCCCTGCGTGGAACCGGCCAGCACCCACCCGTACTCGGACTCGCGGTAGTGGAACTGGGTCGGCACTCCGTCCACCGGCAGCGACAGCGTGGCCCAGTCCGCGGAGCCCAGATCGTCTGCGAGCACCCAGGCCGTCTCGGTCTGCTGGTCCAGCCAGTCGTCGCGCAGGGTGTGGTCCATCTGGCTCGGCCAGGTGTACGAAAGCAGTCCGACCCCGGCGAGCCAGGCCGCCGAGGAGACGGACGTGGCGTCGAGCACGCCCGTGCCGTCGGAACTGCGCCGTACCGGATTCGTGGCCACGGTCACCACGACCGCGAACCGCTCGGTGTCCGCCGTGCCTTCGCTGCGTACCGAGGGCTCGTCACCGTGCCCGATCGAACCGTGCTCGACGGTCCCGTCCGCCGTGGTGCCGACCTGCATCAGCCAACGCGGTCCCGTGAAGGCCTCGTCGAGGCCGTACCACGGGAAGGGCGCCAGCAGGTAGCCGTCGACCGTGCGCCGGGCCGTGGGAGCCTCACCGGCTCCCCCGGTGGCCGGCGCCTGCGCGCCTACCCGACTCGTCGTCTCCATGTACCCGGCCGCCTCCTCGCTCTCGTACGAACCGGAGCGGCCCGCCCCCCTCGGGCGTTCTCAACGCCGGTCCGCGCAACAACAAGGCAGGATGCCACACCGGGTCAAGGCAACCCGGTTCCAGCCCGTGTGGTTCAGGTCGCGTCGGCGTCGAACGGCGGGCGGTCGTCGGCGGGCTTCTCCGGCCGCTTCTCCATGTCGGGGCGCTTGCGCATGTCGATGCTCTTGCCGGAGTTGCCGCCGCTGCCGGAGGAGGTGGTGGTCGACGACGAGGCGGCGGAGCCGCCGTCGTCCAGCTCACCGACGGTGTGCACCGCGTCGGTGAGGTCGGCCATCTCCTTCTTCAGGTCGAAGCCGTTACGGATCTCCTTGAGCCCCAGCTCGTCACTGTCCAGCTGCTTGCGGATGAACGTCTTGGGGTTCAGGTCCTCGAACTCGAAGTCCTTGAACTCCGGGCCCAGTTCACTGCGGATGTCTTCCTTCGCACTGTCCGAGAACTCCCGGATCTTGCGTATCGTGCGCGAGACGTCCTGGATGAGCTTCGGGAGCTTGTCGGGGCCGAAGACGAGTACGGCCAGCACGACGAGCGTGACGACCTCCAGTGGGCCAATGTCGTTGAACACCTTGCACTCCTAGCGTGTCCTCGGCCCGCGGTCGGTCTTCAGTAGCAGGTCTTCGGCAGGGTCCGGCATCGGACCGGGTCCACGGTACCCGGCGATGCTGTCCGTCCGGTAGCCACTGGGCTACGTCCAGGATCACGCAAGCGGCACTTCGGCGGGTCAGTTCCCGTCGGCGGAGCCGAGGACGAGAGTCGCCTGCCGCTCCTTTCCGCCCCGTTCGACCGTAAGGGCCAGTTTGTCCTTGGGGCGGTGGGCCCGGATCTTGACGATCAGCTCCTCGCCGGTGTGCACGCGGACGCCGTCGACCTCGGTGATCACGTCGCCGGGCTCGATGCCCGCCCTGTCGCCCGGGCCTCCGGGGCTGACCGCCGAGCCGCCGTCGTTGCCCTTCGTGCCGACGCGGGCGCCGTCGCCCGAGTAGTCCATGTCGAGCGTGACGCCGATCACCGGGTGCGTGGCCTTCCCGGTGTTGATGAGCTCCTCCGCGACGCGCTTGGCCTGGTTGATCGGGATCGCGAAGCCGAGGCCGATCGAACCGGACTGGCCGCCGTCGAGGTCCGAACTGCTGTCGGCGGAGCGGATGGCGCTGTTGATGCCGATGACCCGGGCCTTCGAGTCGACGAGCGGGCCGCCGGAGTTGCCCGGGTTTATCGGGGCGTCGGTCTGCAGCGCGTCCACGTAGCTGACGTCGGTGCCGTCGCCCTTCTCGCCACCCGCCGTGATGGGGCGGTCCTTGGCGCTGATGATGCCGGAGGTGACCGTGTTGGCCAGGTCGAAGGGGGCGCCGATGGCCACGACGGGGTCGCCGACCTGCACGCTCTCCGAATTTCCGAGCGGCAGCGGCTTGAGGCCGCGGACGCCGGTGACCTTGATGACAGCGAGGTCGTAGCCACTGTCATGGCCCACGACGTCGGCCTCCGCGCTCTGGCCGCCCGCGAACGTGACCGATATCTGGCCGTCGGAACCCGCCGGGTCCACGACGTGGTTGTTGGTGAGGATGTGACCGCGGTCGTCGAGCACGAACCCGGTGCCCGTGCCCTGCTCCGACGAGCCCTTGGTGTGGATCGTGACGACTCCGGGCAGCGAGCTGGCGGCGATGCCCGCGACGCTGCCGGCGGCCCGGTGCGTGGACTCGGCGCCCGCCTGCGGGAGTTCGACGTCCGTGCCGCCGTTGCGCTCCAGGTAGGACCCGATGGCGCCACCCACGACCCCGGACACGATCGCGACCAGCACGGCCCCGAGCGCCACCGCCCGCCGCCCGCGCCGCGGCCGCCCCTCGCCGCCCCCACCACTCCCGGACAGCCCCACGGGCCCGGCCCACGGGTCGTACCGCTGCCAGGGCCCTCCGGGGGCCTCGGGATGGATGGCGCCGTGGTGCGGCACCGGCGCGGGATACGCCTGGGCCACGCCGCTTTCCGGGAGGGACGCGAGCGGGGCCGGAGGCGGGCCCGACTGCTGGGCCGCGCCGGGCGCGCCGGGGTAGGTCTCCTGCTGCGCGGCCGAAGGAACTGGCCGGCCGTGTGCCGTACCCGCGGGCTGCTGCGCGGGCGAAGGAGTCGGCGTGCCATGGGCCGGAGTGGCCGCCGGGTGCTGCGCGGACGGAGGACTCGGCGTGCCGTGGGCCGGGTGCTGCACGGGCGGAGGAGTCGGCGTGCCGTGGGCCGGGTGCTGCGCGGGCGAAGGAGTCGGCGTGCCGTGGGCCGGAGTGGCCGCCGGGTGCTGCACGGGCGGCGCGAGCGCCCACGGCCCCGGCTCGCCGTACGGCGGCGTGCTGTACGGGTCGGGATCGTGCAACGGCCGCGGAGCGTCACCCGCCGGAGCCGGACGATACGCATCCGGCACGGCATCCACGACGTCTGCGGGCTGCGCGGGGGCCGCGCCGGGCTTTCCGGCGAGGTCTTGCGCGGGGTCGGCGGGGAGGGCCAGGTCATACGCGTCCCGCCCGGCGTCGGCCACACCCGCGGGCTGCGCGGGGGGCGCGCCAGGGCTCCCCGCGCGATCCTGATCGGGGTCAACGGGGAGGGGCAGGTCGTACGCGTCCCGCCCGGCGTCGGCCACACCCGCGGGCTGCGCGGGGGGCGCGCCAGGGCTCCCCGCGCGATCCTGATCGGGGTCAACGGGGAGGGGCAGGTCGTACGCGTCCCGCCCGGCGTCGGCCACGCTCGCGGGCTGCGCGGGGGGCGCGCCAGGGCTCCCCGCGCGATCCTGATCGGGGTCAACGGGGAGGGGCAGGTCGTACGCGTCCTCGGCCGGGCCGGGGGCGGGGACCGGGGCCGCGCTGTCCGCCGCTGCGCCGCCGGAGGCAGACGCGGGGGCGGGCAGGTGCCAGTCGCCGTCTTCCCCCGGGGTCGGTCGGGGGCGGCTCCACCACTTGGCCTTTGCGGGCTTGCCCTCGTCCATGTCCCGCCGCTCTCCCCGAACCCGGCCCGCGGCACCACACCGCGGACTCCTCACCAGGATTCAACCAGGTTCGACGGGTCGGGCGCAGGGGGCGTCAGCGGACCGAGGACGACCGGGAGGACAAGGTCGGCAAGGATGCCGAAGCCGTGGCCGACCCGGCCGGTGTCCCATCGAACGCGGTCGCCTCGGACGCCCCGTGCGGCTCAAGAGCCACCGCGACCGTGGGCGAAGTCGCCGCCGGACGTATCAGCGGCGACATACGCGCCGCCCCGGACAGCAACGGAGTCGAGAACGGATAGCTCGCGCTGTCCGCATAGCCGCCACCGGGCAGCAGCGGCGCGCTCGCCCGGACCGAGGAGATCGGTGCGGTCAGGGCACCGCCGCTCTGGCCGAGCAGCGGGGAGAGCGACCTGCGCCGCTGGGACTCGGGCGTCGACGTGGCGCCGGAGACCTGGCTGCGCAGCGGCAGAGCATTGCTGCCGGAGCCGCCTCCGCGCGCGTCGGAACTGACGACCGGGGCGCCGGCCGTGACCCCGCCGAGCGCGATCGCGGCGAGCGACACCGCTCCGGCGGCGGCGAACGCGAACCGGCGCCCACGGGAGGCCCGGTCGCTGTCGTGCCGGTCGGGGCGGCCCACTTCGTGGATCCGGAAACCGCGCTGGTCGCTGGGGAGCACAGCGGCGTGCGCGCCGGACGGCGCGTAGCCGAAGGGCTCGGGGTCCACGGCGAAGACGCCTCTCCCGAAACCGGGCCCGCTACCGAAGGCCCGGCCACTGCCGAAGCCTCCTCCTCCGAACGGCGGTGAACCCCCGTCGCTGTCACCTTCGGCGGGCAGCCCCTGGAGGCGGGCAAGGAAACTTTCGGAGGGCGGCGGTGGGGCCGCCTCGGCGAAGACACTCTTGAGGCGGCGCTGCGCGTCGGCCTCGGCCTTGCATTTGGGACAGGTCGCCAGGTGCGCGAGAACGCGCTCGCGGGCATCGTGGTCCAGCTCGCCGTCGACCAGGGCGGCCAGCCGGTCCCCCAAATGCTGGTCGGCCGCGGTCTGTTGGCGCTCGGCAGGATTGAGACGTGCTCCACTCACGCGGTCGCGCCCCCTCCTCCTAGGAGGGGGATCCCCCCCGTGGTCGCGAGCGTACGGCGCTCGGCGCGGGCCTCGGGCGAACGGTGCTGCAGCGCCTTGCGCAGCTGCGAGCGGCCGCGGTGGATACGGCTGCGGACCGTGCCCAGCTTCACGCCCAGGGTGGCGGCGATCTCCTCGTACGAGAGGCCTTCGATGTCGCACAGCACGACTGCGGCACGGAACTCGGGCGCCAGCGTGTCCAGCGCCTGCTGGACGTCGGCGTCGAAGTGCGCGTCGTTGAACACCTGCTGTGGCGACGGCTCGCGGCTGGGCAGGCGCTCGGCCGCGTCGTCCCCGAGCGCGTCGAAGCGGATGCGCTGCTTGCGGCGGACCATGTCCAGGAAGAGGTTCGTGGTGATGCGGTGCAGCCAGCCCTCGAACGTGCCGGGCGTGTACGTCGACAGCGAGCGGAAGACGCGGACGAAGACCTCCTGCGTGAGGTCCTCGGCATCGTGCTGATTACCCGTCAGGCGGTAGGCGAGTCGGTAGACACGGGTGCTGTGCGTGCTGACGATCTCCTCCCAGGTGGGCGGAGTCCACGCCTGCGATTCCGCGTCAGCGGCAAAGGTCGCGGTCTGCTGCGCGGAGTCAACGGTGCGGAATCGGTCAGCGGTGTTGGTCACGGATTTCGGCTCACCCGCCGACCTGAGAAAGCGCCGCAGCACTCCTCCCCGATCCACAGGCGCAGCCGCACCTCCCCTATCGGCTCTGGTGGTGTCCAGTGGAGCCCCTACCATAGCCACCTCGCCCGTTAGCTCCGGATAAGCGTTTTTACTCAGATTTGCCGGTCGGCTCCCGGCCGCCCGGCCGACCAC
Source organism: Streptomyces sp. NPDC050264 (assembly GCF_040655895.1). Lineage (NCBI taxonomy): Bacteria > Bacillati > Actinomycetota > Actinomycetes > Kitasatosporales > Streptomycetaceae > Streptomyces > Streptomyces sp. NPDC050264. The sequence goes on along the minus strand of NZ_JBFAKV010000016.1, from coordinate 131,534 downwards.
CGACTTCGTCGCTGTCGCCATCCCGCTGTCCCCCGCTTCAGCCTGCTCTTTCCCCCTGCCTCTCTAAACGCCCGGTCCCATCTGCGAGTTCCCGGCGTCAACGGATAAAGTCACGCGCAGGCAACCACGGGGACAGGAGAAGGCCATTACCGGCAACCGGCAGACGAGCTGGGCGTTCGCCGACGCCTTTGTCGCCGAGGACGACGCTGTGCGCTGGGCCCGTGACAGGGCTCGGGAAGCGGGGCTTCGCTCGGTGTCCCCCGGCGCGGGCGCCGCGCTGCGGTTGCTCGCTGCCACGGTGGGGGCGAAGGCCGTCGCAGAGATCGGGACGGGCACCGGCGTGTCCGGAATCCATCTGCTGCACGGGATGCGGGCCGACGGCGTCCTGACCACGGTGGATCCCGAGCCGGAGCAGCAGCAGTTCGCCCGGCAGGCGTTCCGGGCGGCCGGCTTCGCCAGCAATCGGGCCCGGTTCATCCCCGGGCGCGCTCTCGACGTGCTGCCCCGTCTCGCGGACAGCGGGTACGACCTGGTCTTCTGCGACGGCGATCGCATGGAGAGCCTGGACTATCTCGCTGAATCGTTGCGCCTGCTCCGGCCCGGTGGGCTGGTCTGTTTCGAGGGCGTCTTCGCCGACGGCCGGACCGTGGACGCGGGTCCGCAGCCGGTGGAAGTGGTGCGGTTGCGCGAGCTGTTGCGGGCGGTACGGGAGAGCCCCGAGCTCCTGCCGACGCTACTGCCGGTCGGGGACGGCCTACTCTGCGCCGTCAAGCGCTGAGCCCCGGCGAGGTCCCGCCGGGATCCCGGTGAGGTCACCCCGCGGCCCGGCCGAGGCCCCGCGGAGATCCCGATGGAGTCACTCTGCGGCTCCGTCGAGGCCCCACCGGAATCTCGGCGGAGTCACTCTGCGGCCCCGCCGCGACCCGGCTACGGGCCGCTGATACCCCGCCGCGGTTCCGCCGACCCTCGCCGCACACCGACCGAGCCCCGCCGCAAATCCGTTGTGGACCCGCCCGGGACCCCGCCAAAACTCCGCGGGGCCCCACCAAAGTCCCTGCCAGGATCCCGCCGCAGATCCGCCGACCCACCGAGACTCCGCCGAGCCCACAGCAGGCCCGTCGGACCCCTGCCCCAGTCCTACCGCAGACCCGCGGGGCGCCTCGCCAAAGCCCCGCCGCGGCCCCGCGGAGATGCCGGTGAAGTCACGCTGCGACTCCGCCGCGATCCGGCTACGGGCCCCTGAGACCCTGCCGCGGTTCCGCCGAGCCCCGGCTACGGGCCCGTTGTAGACCGACTCCGCCGAACCCCGGCTACGGGCCCCTGAGACCCCGCCGCGGTTCCGCCGAGCCCCGCCGCAGGCCCGTTGTGGACCGACTCCGCCGAACCCCGGCTACGGGCCCCCGAGACCCCGCCGCGGACCCGCCGCAGGCCCGTTGTAGACCGACTCCGCCGAACCCCGGCTTCGGGACCCCTGTGACCCTGCCGCGGTTCCGCCGAGACACGCCGCCGGCCCGTTGCGGACCGACTCCGCCGCGATCCGCCTGCGGGATCGCCGAGACCTGCCGAGCCCCGCCGCTGGGCCCGTTGCGGACCCGCCGACCACCGCCACAGCCCCGCCAAGATCCCGCCGCCGACCCACTGAGACTCCGCCGAGGCCCGCCGCAGACCCGCCGAGCCCACAGCGCGCCCCCTGGGCCCCCGCCCGCCGGCCCGCCGGAACCCCCCGCCCCGTAATCGCCACAGGCCTGCTGAGGCCCCGCCCCAGACCCGCCAGGGCACCGCCGAGACCCCGCCCCAGACCCGCCAGGCCTCCGCCAAAACCCCGCCGACAGGCCGCTGCCCGCACCTCCGCGCCGGGGCATGCGACTGCCCCGGCACCGTGATGTGTGCCGGGGCAGTCGAAAAGGTATGGTCGCTTCCGCGTCAGCCGACGACCTTCTTCAGCGCGTCACCGAGGGCATCGGCCTCGTCGGGCGTCAGCTCTACTACGAGCCGACCGCCGCCTTCGAGCGGAACGCGCATGACGATGCCCCGCCCCTCCTTTGTCACCTCGAGCGGGCCGTCACCCGTCCGCGGCTTCATGGCCGCCATGCTCGTTCCCCTTCCTGAAACCAGCTCATCGTCAGCCGACGGCCCTCTGGACGGGCACACCTCACCGGCATCGAACACACATTGCTTCCTGGCCATTATCCCGCATCGCGGGACCCGATGACCAACATCAGTCCGCATCGCTTACGCAACGCGCTTGAGCAAAACCACTCAATTCGGCGATGTGACTGCGATACTGCGCCGCTCACGCGCCCCTTCCACAAGGAAATTGTTTGACGCAGGTCACATGCCGGGGGTGCGCCAAGTGCCGTGATCTCCGTCATGCTGAGCACGGACGACTAAGCAACCGCATAGTAGGAGGAGTGTCATGGCCGACACCGTGCTCTACGAGGTGAGCGACGGGCTCGCGACGATCACGCTGAACCGCCCCGAGGCGATGAACGCGATGAACACCGAGGCCAAGGTCGCCCTCCGCGACGCGGTGCAGGCGGCTGCCGACGACCAGACGGTGCGGGCCGTGCTGCTGACGGCGGCCGGGGACCGCGCGTTCTGCGTCGGGCAGGACCTCAAGGAGCACGTGGGCTCCCTGGTGGCGGACCGGGAGGCCGGCTCGGGGCAGACCATGAGCACCGTGCGGGAGCACTACAACCCGATCGTGCGGGCGCTGACCGGCATGGCGAAGCCCGTGGTGGCCGCGGTGAACGGCGTGGCGGCCGGCGCGGGCCTGGGCTTCGCGCTCTGCGCGGATTACCGGATCGTGGCGGACACGGCGTCGTTCAACACCTCCTTCGCCGGTGTCGCACTCACCGCGGACTCCGGTGTGTCGTGGACACTGCCGCGGCTCGTCGGACCGGGTCGGGCCATCGACCTGCTGCTGTTCCCGCGCACCATCTCGGCGCAGGAGGCGTTCGAGATCGGGGCCGTGCACAAGATCGTGCCCAGCGACGAACTCGCCGACACAGCACGCAAGTTGGCCCTGATGCTCGCCTCGGGGCCGACCGTCGCCTACGCCGCGCTCAAGGAGTCGGTCGCCTTCGCCGCGGACCACTCCCTGGACGAGGCCCTCGAGAAGGAGGACGAGCTGCAGGAGCGGGCCGGCGCCTCCGAGGACCACACCATCGCCGTGCACGCCTTCATCGCCAAGGAGAAGCCGAACTACCTGGGGCGCTGAGCCGCGCTCAGGCCTTGGTGCGGGTTGTGCACGCCGCCAGGTGGTCGTCGACCAGCCCGCACGCCTGCATCAGCGCGTACGCCGTCGTGGGGCCGACGAAGCGCAGGCCGCGCTTCTTGAGGGCCTTGGAGAGGGCGGTCGACTCCTCGGTGATCGCCGGTACGTCGGCCACCGTCCTCGGCGCCGGCCGGCCGGCCGCGTCGGGGGCGTGGGACCAGATCAGCTCGTCGAGTTCGCCGGGCGACCAGTCCGCGAGCACGCGCGCGTTGGCGAGCGTGGCGTCGACCTTGGCTCTGTTGCGGATGATGCCGGGGTCGGCGAGGAGTCGCTCGCGGTCGGTGTCCGTGAAGGCCGCCACCTCCGCGATCTTGAAGTCGGCGAACGCGACACGGAAGGTCTCGCGGCGGCGCAGGATCGTGATCCAGGACAGGCCCGACTGGAAGGCCTCCAGCGACAGGCGCTCGAACAGCGCGTCGTCGCCGCGGACCGGGCGGCCCCACTCCTCGTCGTGGTACGCGACATAGTCCTCGGTCGACAGGCCCCAGGGACAGCGCAGTCTGCCGTCGGGGCCGGGCACGGCGCCGCCCGTCGGCTCCTCGCTCACCGGAAGTCCCCCGTCTCGCCCTGGTACCCGCCAGGCGGCGCGTACCCCGTGTCGGGGCCGCGGTTCACCGGGTGCCGGGTCTGCGCGTGGGCGGCGGCGAGGGCGGACTCCAGCTCGGCGATCCGGGCGTCGCGCTCGGCCAGCTCGGCCCCGACCCGGTTCAGCGCGTCGTCGACCTCGGCCATGCGGTAGCCGCGCACCGCCGTGGGCAGCCGCAGCTCGTCCACGTCGGCGCGGGCCAGCGGGCGGTCCTGGGGCAGCGGGTCCGCGTAGAACTGCGCCGGCTCGTCGCGCAACGCACCGCCGTCGCCCCCGCCGAGGACCGCGAGCGTCACCGCCGCGACCACCACGACGAGCGCGGCGACCAGAAACAAGAACATGACCATCGCTGCCGTCCCCTGGGCTCGACCGGGCCGGTACCTGCGTACACGGGCATCCCGAAACCGTCAGGCTCCGATCGTGCCATGCCGCACTGACGGTTAAGGTCTCAGGCGACCGTTGAAGTGGGATCCAGAGGAGAGTCACAGGGATGCTCAGGCTGGGCCGGCGCGAGTTCGACGCGCACGAGCCGGTGATCATGGCGATCGTGAACCGGACCCCGGACTCCTTCTACGACCAGGGCGCCACCTTCCAGGACGAGCCTGCGCTGGCCCGGGTCGAACAGGCGGTGGCCGAGGGCGCCGCGATCGTCGACATCGGCGGGGTGAAGGCGGGCCCCGGCGAGGAGGTCGACGCCGAGGAGGAGGCGCGGCGGACCGTCGGGTTCGTCGCCGAGGTCCGGCGCCGCTTCCCCGACGTGATCATCAGCGTGGACACCTGGCGGCACGAGGTCGGTGAGGCCGTGTGCGAGGTGGGCGCGGATCTGCTCAACGACGCGTGGGGCGGCGTCGATCCGAAGCTCGCGGAGATCGCGGCGCGCTACAAGGTGGGCATGGTGTGCACGCACGCGGGCGGGGCCGAGCCGCGGACGAGGCCGCACCGGGCCACGTACGACGACGTGATGGCGGACATCCTGGATGTGACGGTCGAGTACGCGGAGCGGGCCGTCGCGCTCGGGGTGCCGCGCGAGTCCGTGCTGATCGACCCGGGGCACGACTTCGGGAAGAACACGCGGCACTCGCTGGAGGCGACGCGGCGGCTTCCGGAGATGGTGGAGACCGGCTGGCCGGTGCTCGTCTCACTGTCCAACAAGGACTTCGTGGGCGAGACGCTCGACAAGCCCGTCAAGGAGCGGGTCATCGGGACGCTGGCGACGACGGCGGTGTCGGCGTGGCTCGGGGCGCAGGTCTACCGGGTGCACGAGGTCGCCGAGACCCGCCAGGTCCTCGACATGGTGGCGTCCATCGCGGGGCATCGGCCCCCGGCGGTCGCCCGCCGGGGACTCGCGTAGCCCCAAGTGCCTTACTTGCCGGTCTCCTTGGTGACCAGGCTGATCGCCTCTTCCACGTCGTCCGTGACGTGGAACAGGAGCAGGTCGACCTCGCTCGCCTTGCCCTGGGCGATCACCGTGTTCCTCAGCCAGTCGACCAGGCCGCTCCAGTACTGCGTACCGAAGAGGACGATCGGGAAGCGGGTCACCTTGGTGGTCTGGACGAGGGTGAGCGCTTCGAAGAGCTCGTCCAGGGTGCCGAGGCCGCCGGGCAGGACGACGAAGCCCTGGGCGTACTTCACGAACATGGTCTTCCGTACGAAGAAGTAGCGGAAGTTCAGGCCGAGGTCGACGTACGGGTTGAGGCCCTGCTCGAAGGGCAGCTCGATGCCGAGGCCGACCGAGATGCCCTTCGCCTCCACGGCGCCCTGGTTCGCGGCCTGCATGGCGCCGGGGCCGCCGCCCGTGATGACCGCGAAACCGGCCTCCACGAGGGCCTTGCCGATCTCGACGCCCGCCGCGTACTCCGGTGAGTCCACCGGGGTGCGCGCGGAGCCGAACACGCTGATCGCGGGCGGCAGTTCGGCCAGTGTGCCGAAGCCCTCGATGAACTCCGACTGGATGCGCAGGACCCGCCAGGGGTCGGTGTGCACCCAGCCCGAGGGTCCTTCTGTGTCGAGCAGACGCTGGTCACTCGTCCCGGGCTGCACCTGGTCGCGGCGACGGATCACCGGTCCTGTCCGCTGCTCCTTGGGATGCCGCTTGCCCTCCGGGTTGCTCATGGTCCGCTCCCTCCATGCGCAGGTATCGCGCGCTTACGTAGAGCAAGGGTAGGTCTACGCGGGTTACATGCGAGGGACCTCGGAGTGTCAGCTGGTGAGCCAGGCGGCCAGGCGCTCCTCCGCCTCCAGGATGAGCGCTGTGTCGACCCGCTCGTCGATCTTGTGGGCGAAGATCGGGTTGCCGGGCCCGTAGTTCACCGCGGGGACGCCGAGGGCGCTGAAGCGGGACACGTCCGTCCAGCCGAACTTGGGGCGCGCCTCGCCGCCCACGGCTGCCAGGAAGGCCGCGGCGGCGGGGTGGGTGAGGCCGGGCCGGGCGCCGCCCGTGTGGTCGTCCACGACGAACTCGTCGATGGGGCAGCCGGCGAAGAAGTCGCGGACGAACTGCTCGGCATCCTCCATCGACCGGTCCGGCGCGTAACGGAAGTTGACCGTGACGGCGCACGCGTCGGGGATGACGTTCGTGGCGACGAAGCCTTCGACGCGTACGGCGTTGAGGCCCTCGTGGAACTCCAGGCCGTCGACGACCGGCTTGCGCGGCTCGTAGGCGGCCAGCCTCTCCAGGATCGGGGATGCCGCGTGAATGGCGTTCTTTCCCATCCACGCGCGCGCGGAGTGGGCCCTTTCGCCCTTCACCTTCAGGATGACGCGCAGCGTGCCCTGGCAGCCGCCCTCGACGAGGCCCTCGGTGCCCTCCAGGAGGATCGCGAAGTCGCCCGCGAGCCAGTCCGGGTGGGCGTCGGCGACGTGCCCGAGGCCGTTGAGGTGCGCGGCGACCTCTTCGTTGTCGTAGAAGACGAACGTGAGGTCGCGGTTGGGCTCGGTGACCGTCTGGGCGATGCGCAGTTGGACCGCGACGCCCGACTTCATGTCGCTCGTCCCGCAGCCCCACAGGGTGCCGTCCGCGTCGAGGCGCGAGGGCACGTTGCCGGCGATCGGGACCGTGTCGATGTGGCCCGCGAGGATGACCCGCTCGGCGCGGCCGAGGTTCGTGCGGGCCACCACGTTGTTGCCGTACCGGTCGACCGTGAGGTGCGGAAGGGGGCGCAGGGCCGCCTCGACGGCGTCGGCGAGCTCTTTCTCGCTGCCGCTGGGCGACGGGAAATCCACCAGTCGGGCGGTGAGGAGAGCGGCGTCCTGCGTGAGGTCGAGAGAGGTGCGGTCCATGCCGCCGACCCTATCTCCAGGGCCGGAACCGGCATCGGGCAGCCGTACGGACGGTCACTCGATCAGGGCACGTCGATCATGTTTGCCGGGCCGTCGGCGGAGACGTTCGGGCCGCGGGCGGCCCAGTGCGCGATTTCCTTGCCGTCAGGGAGGCGGAAGGGTTCTTCGGCGTCGCGACACCCATGCGTTTTGCCTGCTTTTATCCGCAGCCGATTATGCGACGCATTACCAACCCTTTGCGTTGCCGACCCGCAACCTTCATGGGCCCTGGGGCTGTTGTCACGGCGTCCGATCGCCGCACGGCAGCCGGACGACCAACGTTCTCTCCCGTCAAAGGAGCACCATGTCCCTCCCCCTGACCCGCCGGATCGCCCGCGTCGCGCTGCTCGTAGCGGCGGGAGCGGCTCCCGTGGTCGGTGCGGCCGGTTCCGCGAGCGCTGCCGGACTCCCGGCCACGCCGGACCTCGGTGGCGTGACCGCGCTGGACGGCGCGAACCTGGGCAACACCGTCGACGGCGCGACCCAGAACGTCAGCGGTCTCGCGGGTGAGACCGGCAGCAAGGCCGTGAAGAAGGCCGTTCCCGCCGCCGGCAAGACGGTCGGCAAGAGTGCCAAGACCGCCACCCCGGCGGCGCAGAGGGCCGCGGGCGACCTGGCCGGCAGCGCCGGTGACGTGGTCGGCGAGACCGCCGGTACGGCGACGGACGGCGGGCTGCCCACCGACTCCCTGACCAAGGGCGGCCTCCCGGCCGCCGGTAACGGTCTGCCCACCGACCAGCTGCCGGTCAAGGGCCTGCCGCTCGGCTGATCACCCTGGTGACGCCGACGGGGGTGGGGGGGGGGGGGGGGGCCCCCCCCCCCCCCCCGCGGGGCCCCGGCCCCCCCGGGGCGGGGGCGCCGGGGGGGCCCAGGACGAAGCGGACGACCCCCGCCAGGCGCCCGCGGCAGGCCCCCCGCCCCC
>NZ_JBFAKV010000016.1:0-123421 GCF_040655895.1 Streptomyces sp. NPDC050264 | reverse complement strand
CGGGGAGCGACAAGCTCCCCGCACCCCCGTTTTCGCTGCCGTGCGGCCGGGACGGCGGTCAGGACAGGCGCTTCGCCGCCGCCTGGATCCGCTCGTCCGTGGCGGTCAGCGCGACGCGTACGAACGTGCGGCCCGCCTCGCCGTAGAAGTCGCCCGGCGCGACCAGGATGCCCAGGTCCGCGAGGTGGGCGACGGTGTCCCAGCACGACTCGTCGCGGGTCGCCCACAGGTACAGGCTCGCCTCGCTGTGCTCGATGCGGAAGCCGTGCGCGAGGAGCGCCTCGCGCAGCAGCTCGCGGCGGGCCGCGTACCGGGCGCGCTGCTCGCGCACGTGCTGCTCGTCGCCGAGCGCCGCGACGACCGCCGCCTGCGTCGGGGCCGAGGTCATCATGCCGCCGTGCTTGCGGATCTGGAGCAGGTCGCCGAGGACCGCGGCGTCGCCGGCGAGGAACGCCGCACGGTAGCCCGCCAGGTTCGAGCGCTTCGAGAGCGAGTGGACCGAGACCAGGCCCTCGCACGAGCCGCCGTTCACGTCCGGGTGCAGGACCGAGACCGGGTCGGCCTCCCAGCCCAGTTCGAGGTAGCACTCGTCCGAGGCGATCAGGATGCCGTGCTCGCGGGCCCAGGCCACGATGCGGGTCAGCTCGTCCTTGGACAGCACCCGGCCGGTCGGGTTCGACGGGGAGTTGAGCCACAGGAGCCTGATGCCCTCGGGGTTCAGCTCCGTCGGGTCGTCGTAGGCCACGTACTCCGCGCGGGCCAGGCGGGCGCCCACCTCGTACGTGGGGTAGGCGAGGCGCGGGTAGGCAACCACGTCTTTGGATGTCGCGGTGCCGGGGCCGAGGCCCAGCTGGGTCGGGAGCCAGGCCACGAGTTCCTTGGAGCCGACCACCGGCAGCACGTTCGGGTGGCCGAGGCCGCGGGCGCCCAGGCGGCGCTCGCACCAGCCCACGAGCGCGTCCCGCAGTTCCGGGGTGCCCCACACCGTCGGGTAGCCCGGCGAGTCGGCGGCGTCGATCAGCGCCTTCTGGATCAGCTCGGGCACCGGGTCGACGGGCGTGCCGACGGAGAGGTCGACGATGCCGCCCGGGTGTGCCGCCGCAGTCTTCTTGTACGGCTCCAGCTTGTCCCAGGGGAAGGTGGGGAGGCGATCGATGGGCGCGGGGACTCCGGACACCTGGTCAGCTCACTTCTCTCGCGATGTAGGGGACAAATGCCTCGGTCCCGTACGGCAGTCGAAGCCGTACGGGACCGGGGAAGCGCCTGTGCGTACCGCTGAACTCGGTTACTGGTTCTGCGGCGGCAGCGCTGCGATGAACGGGTGGTCCTTCTCGATCAGGCCCATCTTCGAAGCACCACCGGGCGAACCGAGCTCGTCGAAGAACTCGACGTTCGCCTTGTAGTAGTCCTTCCACTCCTCCGGAGTGTCGTCCTCGTAGAAGATCGCCTCGACCGGGCAGACCGGCTCACAGGCACCACAGTCGACGCATTCGTCCGGGTGGATGTACAAGGACCGGGAGCCCTCGTAGATGCAGTCGACCGGGCACTCCTCGATGCACGCCTTGTCCTTGACGTCGACACAAGGCTGCGCGATGACGTAGGTCACGCTGTCGTTCCTCCTCGATAGGGCGCTGGCGGGCCTCCGCAGGCTCCGCCGCCTGGCGCGCGGGAGCGCGGCGTCGTCGATGCCCGCCCCTAGTATCTCCGTTCCCGGCCATGATCCGAACAGGAGGGGTGGACCCAGCTGTGGAATTCACTGCGAGCGGACGGCTCGAGGTTAGCCTGACCCGCGCTGACGTGGGAAAACGCGTATCCGTGCGACGGGTGAGTGAGGACGGGCCCGCGGGTCGGAAGTTCACCGACACCGTCGGGGTTCTCACATCGTGGAACGAGGGTGTGCTGCTCATCACACGACGGACCGGCGAGCGGGTCGCCGTCGACGCGTCCACGATGGTCGCGGGAAAGGTCGTGCCAGCCGAACCGGCCAGGCGCCGCGGCCCTTCCGCCACGTATCCGGAACTGGCGCGTGTCGCCTCCCGCGCCTGGCAGCCGATCGAGAGCGAGCGGCTCGGCGAGTGGGAGCTGAGGGCCGCCGACGGCTTCACGCGGCGGGCCAACTCCGTGTTGCCGGTGGGTGATCCGGGGGTGCCGCTCGCCGACGCGCTGGACCGCGTACAGGACTGGTACGCGGCTCGCGGGCTGCCCGCCTACGCGCAGACCGCGACCGGGGCGGCGGGCGCGCAGGAGGTGCTGTGCGCCGAGTTGGAGGCGCGCGGGTGGCTGCGGGAGGTGTCCGCGGAGCTGCGGATCGCGGCGCTCGCACCCATCGGGGACGCCCCCGACGACCCTCGGGTGGTGCTGAGCCGTGTGCCGGGAGCGGCGTGGCTCGGGCGCTACCAGCGCAAGGGCGCGACCGAGGTGGCGTCGCGGGTGCTGTGCGCCGGGCCGTCCGTGTGGTTCGCGACGGTGCCCGGCGAGGGCGAGGTGCCCTCGGCGATCGGGCGGTGCGTGGTCGACGGGCGGTGGGCCGGGTTCGCCGCCGTCGAGGTCGACCCGGCGCGGCGGCGGCAGGGGCTCGCCTCGGCCGTGATGACGGCGCTCGCGCGCCGCGCGCTGGACGAGGGCGCGTCGGCGGCCTGGCTCCAGGTCGAGGCCGACAACGAGGGGGCGCGCGCACTGTACGACCGCATGGGTTTCGCCACACACCACGCCTATCACCACTACCGTGCTCCGGAACGGGACGCGCCGGAGACGGCACGGTGACCCGTTGGCGATCGCGCTATCGATCGGTCTGAGAGGGCACGAGGCACGTATGTCCCCCCACCTGTCCCCCCGTTCCACGGAGCTTCGCCGCCGGTTCGCCGAGGAGGCGCGGTCCGAGCGGCCCGATCTCGCGCAGCTGTGTCTGCTGCTCGCCGCACAGGCGGACGGCTCGCTCGACGAGGCCGGCATGGACGCCGTGGAGATCCGACTGGACGAGCTTGCCGGGCAGTTGCCGTTCCGGCCGGGCAGTCCGCGCTCGTGGGCCACCGCCCTCGCCGAGCTGCTCGGGTCGCGGCTCGGCTTCCACGGCGTGGCCGGCGACTACCAGCGCCTGGAGTCGTCGCTGCTGCACGAGGTCCTGCGGCGCAGACGCGGGCTGCCGATCCTGCTGTCGGTGGTGTGGATGGAGGTGGCGCGGCGGGCCGGGGCCCCGGTCTACGGGGTGGCACTGCCGGGGCACTTCGTCGTCGGCTTCGGCGACCCCGGGGAGCAGATCCTCGCCGATCCGTTCGGCGCGGGGCGCGTGCTGACGGGGTCGGACGCGGAGGTGCTGGTGGCCGGGGCGACGGGGGCGCCGATGGACCCGTCGATGCTGCGGCCCGTCGATCCGCTGGAGGTCGTGCTGCGGATCCTGAACAACATCCGGGCGTGGGCGGCGACGCGGCCCGAGCGGTCCGATGTGTCGCTCTGGGCCGTGGAGTTGTCGCTGCTGCTGCCGTCGCATCCGGCGCGGTTGCGCTATGAGCGGGCCCAGTTGTTGGTGCAGCGGGGCGATTTCGTCACCGGGGCCGTTGAGTTGGAGGCGTACGCGGAAGTGGTGGCGGCGGTTGACGCTGACGCGGCCGAGCGGGTGTCGGGGCAGGCCAGGGCAGCTCGGGCCAGGTTGAACTGAGCCGTCACAACCAGCCTTTCTCCCTCGCGACCCGTACTGCCTCCGCCCTGTTGCGTACGGCCAGTTTCTGGATCGTCACCGACAGATAGTTGCGGACCGTGCCCTGCGACAGGTTCAGGGCGGCCGCCAGCTCGGCGTTGGTGCGGCCGTCCGCCGCCGCGCGGAGCACCTCGCGTTCGCGGTCCGTGAGCGGGTTGGCGCCCTCGGCCAGGGCGGCCGCGGCGAGCGTCGGGTCGATGACACGCTCGCCCGCGAGGACCTTGCGGACGGCTTCGGCGAGCTGGGCCGCGGGGGCGTCCTTCACCAGGAACGCGCGGGCGCCCGCCTCCATGGCGCTGCGCAGATAGCCCGGGCGGCCGAACGTGGTGAGGACGACGACCTTCAATTCCGGCAGGTGAGCGCGGAGTCGGGCCGCCGCCTCGATGCCCGTGCAGCCCGGCATCTCGATGTCGAGCAGGGCCACGTCCGGCGTGTGCGCGCGGGCGGCCGCCAGGACCTCGTCGCCGCGTGCCACCTGCGCGACGACCTCGATGTCCGGCTCCAGGCCGAGCAGCGCCGCGAGGGCTTCGCGGACCATCGACTGGTCCTCGGCGAGGAGGACTCTGATCCTGTCGCCCGTGTCGTTCTCCGTGCTCATGCGGCGGATCCTACGGAGGCGGCCGGGACCCGGGCCACCAGGCGGAAGCCACGGTCCGGCGCGGCGCCCGCCTCCAGGGTGCCGCCGACGGCGGCGAGGCGTTCGGCGAGGCCGTTCAGGCCGTTGCCGGGCGGCACCCCGGACGGGCCCGCGCCGTCGTCCTCGACGCTCAGCTCGACGACGGGCCCGCCGAGGGTCTCGCGCCGGGCGACGCCGACGGTGCAGCGGCGGGCTCCGCTGTGCCGTACGACATTGGTGACGGCCTCGCGCAGCGTCCAGGCGAGCGTCGCCTCCTGCGTCCCGGGCAGCCCGGGGAGATCGTCGGGCACGTCCACCGCGATGCCCGCCGCCGCCAAGGCCGCTTGGGCGCCCGCGAGTTCGGCGGCGAGGCGGGGCCGCCGGTACCCGGCGACGGCCTCGCGCACGTCGACCAGCGCCTGACGGCTCACCTTCTCGATGTCGGCGACCTGGTCGGCCGCCTTGCCGGGGTGGTCAGGCAGCATGCGGCCGGCGAGTTCGCTCTTGAGCGTGATCAGCGAGAGGGAGTGGCCGAGGAGATCGTGCAGGTCGCGCGCGAGCCGCAGCCGCTCCTCGTTCGCGGCGAGCTGCGCGACCTGGGCGCGGGCTTCCCGCAACTCCCGTGTCGTACGCACCAGTTCTCGCACGCCGATCATGGAAAACCCGCCGAGCAGCGTGGGGACGACGAGCCAGTACTCCGGGCTGGTGTCGAGCAGCAGCCCGGTGGCGACCAGGGCTGCCGTGGTCGACAGGATTCCCGTGCGGGCCCAGCGCAGCGGCAGCACGGCGCCGCAGGCCACGGAGACGTACACGAACAGGACCAGCCACTGCGCGCCGAGGGTGAGGGGCAGGACGACGGCGAACACCGACAGCACGGCCAGGCAGCCGCGGACCACGACCAGCTCCATGGGCCTGCCCGTCTGGCGCAGGACGAGGCCCACGTAGCAGCCGGCGAACACCGTGAGGCCCAGCCAGCCGAGGACCGTGGCCACCGGGCCGTGGCCGCCCCGCAGCAGGTCGGCGACCGGGCTGCCGAGGAAGGCCAGCCACATCGCGATCCAGATCAGCTTCACGTAGAACTCGCGGCGCGTCTCCGGCGGTTTGCCGATCCCCGGGAGCCTGCGCTCGCCGTCCGTCTGCGTGCTCACGCCTTCAACGTGTCCTTCCGGTACAGCCAGGCCGCGCCGCCCGCGAAGAGCAGGAAGTACACGACGATCAGCGTGACGTCCTTGGCGTGCGGGGCGTTGCCCAGCTCGATGGCCTGGCCGAGGGCCGCGTAGGCGTGCGTGGGAAGCCACTTGGCGATCGACTGCAGCCACTGCGGGAACGTCGTGGTCGGCATCCACAGGCCGCCCAGGATGGAGAGGCCGAAGTAGACGATCATCGTGATCGGGCGGACGGCGTCGCCGGACGCGAGGTAGCCGATGGCGACGCCGAGCGCGGCGAAGCAGAGGCTGCCCGCCCAGATCGCGCCGGTGAGCGCGAGCCACTGCCAGGCGTCGATCCGTACGTCCTTGAAGACGGCGGCCACGACGAAGACGATCACGATGGAGGGCAGGGAGACGACCGCGGCGCTCGCCGTCTTCGCCAGTACGTAGCCGCGGCCGGGCAGCGTCGTCAGCCTCAACTGCCGTACCCAGCCGCTCTCCCGCTCCTTCGCGATGCGCTCGCTGTTGCCCATGAGCACGGCCGTGAGCGCGCCGAAGGAGGCCATGGAGACCATCATGAACGCGGGCAGGTTCAGGCCCGTGCCGTCGACGATGGCGGTGCTGTCGGCGCTGCCCGCGATCAGCAGGAACAGGACCGACGGATAGATCACGGAGAAGAACAGGAACTTCCTGTTGCGCAGGGCGCGGGTGATCTCCAGCTTGATGAGGCTGTTCATGCTGCGTTCGCCTCCTCGGCGGCTGCTCCCGTGGCTTCTTCCGCGGTGGTGATGGCCACGAAGGCCTGCTCCAGGCCGAGTCCGGCGACTTCGAGGTTGCGGGGGTAGACGCCGAGCCCGTACAGCGCGTGCACGGTCGCGTCGGCGTCGGTGGACTGGATGCGGATGGTCTGGCCTGAAATATCTGCGGTGGTGAGGAACGGCAGTGCCTTGATGGCGGCGGTGTCGATCTCGCCCTCCAGGTCGAAGGAGACCTTGCGGGCACCCGCCTTCGCCTTGATCTCGGCGGCGGTGCCGTCGGCGAGGAGGCGGCCGCGGTGCAGCACGAGGACCCGGTCGGCGATCGCGTCCGCCTCCTCCAGGTAGTGCGTGGCGAACAGGACGGTGCGGCCCTGGTCGGCCTGCTCGCGCATGGTCGCCCAGAACGCCTGGCGGGCCGAGACGTCCATCCCGGTCGTCGGCTCGTCGAGGACGATCAGGTCACTGTCGCCGGCCGTGGCGAGGGCGAAGCGGACGCGCTGTTCCTGGCCGCCGGAGAGCTTGTTGACCTTGCGGTCGGCGATCTGGTCGATGCCGGCGCGGGAGAGCACGTCACCGGTCCGGTACGGCTTGGGGTGCAGGGCGCAGGCCAGCTGCACCAGTTCGCGCACCGTCACCTCGTCCATCAGGCCGCCGCTCTGCAGCATGGCGCCGACCCGGCCCTGGACGATGGCGTCGCGCGGGGCGGCGCCGAAGACGCGGACGTCACCGCTGTCCGCGGGGCGCAGGCCGAGCAGCAGGTCGAGGGTGGTGGACTTGCCCGCGCCGTTGGGGCCGAGCAGGGCGACGGTCTCCCCCGGGTGCAGGGCGAGGCTGAGGCCGTCGACGGCCTTGACGGCGCCGTAGGACTTCGTCACCCCGGCGAAGGTGACCGCTGCGTCTGTGTTCATGCCGCTCATCGTCGCCGGTCGGCGGCGGGGCGCGGCAGTGCCGGGCGTCGCGAGTCCCGCGTGACATCTGTCATGCGGGACCCGCGCACGGGTCGCTCCGGTGACTCAGCCCGCGTCCGTCCCGATCGTCGCCGTGCGCTCGGCGGGGGTCTTGCCCAGCAGGGCCTTGCCCATGGCCGAGGCGACGTCGGTCGGCTGGACCGGGGTCTTCTTGCCGTTGCCCCGGGTGATCAGGACCCCGTCGAAGACGTTGCCGTAGAGCCCCTTGAGGGCTTGCAGGTCGTACGTCTCGACGAGCTTGCCGTCGACCGCCTTGACCCCGAGGATCTTGGGCAGCGACTTGTCCGGGCCGAACTGGATCGACGCGCTCCCGGCCTTGATGGTGACCAGGCCGGACATCGCGGGCTTCGCGAACTGCTCCATCTTCCGGTCGACCTCGGCGTCCGGGACCGTCGGCCGGCGGGTCGTCGTCGGCACCTGGACCGGCGCGGACGCGCCCGTCTCCACCTGCGCCTGGTACGCCTTCTGCACGGCGTCGGTCGACTTGTCGACGTCGATGCCCTTGCCCGCCTTGCCGTAGACGGCGACGGCCTTGCCCTGGACGAACTTGATCGTGCCGTCGCCGGACCCGGCGGCGCCGCCCGCGGCCTGCTCCAGCGCCGCGTGCAGCTTCTCCTCGTCGACGGGCATGACGGGGTCGACGACCCGCTGGTTGCCGAAGAGCGAGCCGATGACGGAGACCGGGTTGTAGTCGCTGCCCGCGGCGGCGGACACGGTGGCCGCGCTGTCCAGGGACAGCCCCGCCTGGTCCGGCTTGAGCTCGACGGTCTTGCCGTCGACCTGGAGCTTCAGGGCCTGCCCCGTGCGCTTGCCGAGGGAGTCGTCGAGCTTGGCGGCGGCCTGGTCGCGGGTCCCGCCGCCGATGTCGACACCGAGGACGGTGGTGCCCTTGGGCACGTCCGAGTGGTTCATCAACAGGCCCGCGCCGTACGCGACTCCGGCCACGCCGACGACGCCCACGCCGAGCAGGACCAGCTTGCTGCGGCCCTTCTTCTTCTTTTTCGCGGCCGCCGCCGGGGCGCTCTGCACCGGGTCGGGCAGCTTCGGCGGGGTGTGCGGGGTGGGTGCCGGGGTCTTCGCACCGGGCGCGAACGGCGAGCCGGGGCCGCCGGACCCCGGGACGACCGGGATGCCGCTGGTGAGCGTGTCACCGGAGACGTGGCCGGCCGGCGGCTCGGGCGCCGGCTTCTGCGGCGTGAGGATCGCGGTGTCGTCGCTCAGCCGCGGCGGGTTCTGGGCGCCCGGGACGGGACGGACCGGCGGCTCGCTCGCGAGCGGCGGCACCATCGGGCCGTCACCGGTGGCGGGCCCCGTAGTGGGACCGGCCGGGCCGCCGCGGGGCGCACCGGGGCCCGGGGCACCCGTGCCGCCGGAGAAGTAGGGCAGGTCGCCCCGGTCGCCGGGGACTTGCGGTGCGGGGGCTCCGCCGAGCGGGCCCGCCGCCACGGCGCCGGACACGTCGAAGCCGCCGGACGTGCCGGACGGGGCCGGGGCCCCGGGGGCGCTCGGCGGGGCTGCCGCGGCGGCACCCGCGCCGTTCGCTGCGGCGCCGCGCGGCGCGGCGCCCTTGCGCGGAGCGAACCAGTCGCTGGTCTTCTCCTCGCGCGGGGCCTTGGTCTCGGCGGGACCGGAGTTCGCGGCGGGCCCGGCACCGGTACCGATACCGGCGCCCGGGTCCGCGTACCCGGCGAGTGCGGAGGGGCGGCCGGCGTCGGGCTCGGGGGTCCCGGCCGGCGCGTCGGCGCCGTCCTGCGGCCCACCGTCGACATCGCTCATCGGCGTACGCATCACGACCGGCGGGATCGGACGCGAGCCGGGGATGTTGATCCGGATACGCGTCGTCAGCGTGGTCTCGGTCCTGGGTGCGTCCGGGGCGCCCTGGTCACCCGGGGGCACCTGGCCCAGCGGGTCGGCGTCGCCGGCGGCCGCGCCCTGCGCGGACGTGCCGTACGGAGGCGTGCCCGACGGGTAGGCGGCAGCGCCGCGCCCCTGGGGCCCGGAGGACGAACTGTCAGTTTCACGACTCAAAGCAGGTTCTCCCGGTTGGCTCCGCCGCCCGTCTCGACCTCGCGCGGGCTGCTCGGCGGCGCGCACCACCATACTGGCCGCGGCCGGGGGTCACGGCGTGACGGATGGTGAATCCCCTACCGGGCACGGTGCGTACCGGTCGCAAGTGCGACGTCACTTCCCAAGTCGGGCGTCGGACGCGGGTGGTTGCTGTGAAAGACCAAGGGTGGCGCACATCACAGCCACGGCCATCCCTCCGAGGAGGAAGAGGTACGAGCCGAGTCCCGCGCCGAACAGAAAGTCCCCTTCGGGACGGCTCGCTGTGAGCAGGATGACGGCGACGAGCCAGCCCGCCGCGGGTGCCACGGCGCCGGATCTACCACGGGTCAGCCGCGCCCCGCCGTGGAAGAGGCCTGCCGCGCCGAGCAGCGCGAGCAGCAACCCGCCCGGGAACCAGCCCCCTTGGAGGAGTGCGCCCGCCGCGCCGACGGGTACGCCGAGCACGAACAGGAGGAGGAGAGCCGTGGCCCGGGCCGGGGTGAGGGACATGCTGAAGGGGAGGTCGACCTGGGGTGCCGCGGCCTTGCCGCCACCGGCGCCGCCGCTCTTGCCGCTGCTCATCACGCGTGCTCTCCCTCGATGCCCTTGATGACGCCCTGGCCGGTGCCGTCGTCGACTCCCGCGAACAGGTCGTTCTCGTACGCCGATCCGGGCTCGCCCCGCACCAACTCGTAGTACTCGACCGGAAGCATCGGCTGCGCGAGCCCGTTCGAGAGCGCGAACACGCCGAGTCCCTCCGGGATGTCGACCTGGGTGGCGTGCGCGCGCATCGCGGCTTCCTTCCGCACCCAGTAGGGACGGCCGTCGATCTCGGCGGTGACGCGCTCGCCGTCGACGACGCCCGGCACGTCGGCCACGGTGGCGACGGTGTCGAAGGGCGTGCGGTCGAGTCCGGCCTCGACCCGGCGGAACAGTTCCTCGACGACCGTACGGGGCACACGATTCCAATAGATCTTGGAGATCGTGTGCGGATCTCCGAGGTCGCGCCGGAAGGCCGGTTCGGCGGCGAGGTCGGCGGCGCGCATGGCCACGCGGTGCGCCTGGATGTGGTCGGGGTGGCCGTAGCCGCCGTCCGGGTCGTACGTGACGAGGACCTGCGGGCGGACCTCGCGCATCACGGCCACGAGGTGCGCGGCCGCCTCGTCGAGGTCGGCCGACCAGAACGCGGCGGGGCGGCCGTTCTGCTCGGCGCCCATCATTCCGGAGTCGCGGTAGCACCCGGGGCCGCCGAGGAAGCGGTGGTCGGTGACGCCCAGCTCCTTCATGGCGGCGGTCAGCTCGCCGATGCGGTGCGGGCCGAGCAGATCCTCACGATCCGGGGCGAGATGGGCCAGTTCGTCCGGAATGACCTCACCCTCTTCGCCGAGGGTGCAGGTCACGAGCGTGACGTGGGCGCCGTCGGCGGCGTACTTGGCCATCGTCGCGCCGTTGTTGATCGACTCGTCGTCGGGATGCGCGTGCACGAGGAGCAGACGCCGGCCGGGCAGTTCCGTCATACCCCCAGCCTAGAACGCCGTGTCCCCCTGGCTAGAACTTGATCCCGCCGATCATGCCCGCCACGTTCGTCGTCAGCTCCTTGATGGTGGGGGCGATGGAGGAACTCGCCAGATAGAAACCGAGGAGCACACAGACCACGGCGTGCCCGGCCTTCAGCCCCGACTTCTTGATCAGGATGAAGACGATGATCGCGAACAGCACCACGGCCGAGATCGAGAGTGCCACAGCGGTCCCTCCTCCAAAGTGATCCGGTCACCTACGGACATCCACCTGCGCGACGCCACGGGACATTGATGCCCACACGGCGCTGTCGATCATAACTATCCGCTGTAACGCATGAGTCGTAACGAGGGAGCACCGGGGGCGGGCGGGAGCGCGTGGGGGCGCATGGCCGCCATCCGTCCTAGGCTGCGGGGATGACCATCGAGAGCGGCACCGGCACCGGACCGGGCACCGGGGACGAGACGTACTCCTTCCCTCGTCAGCACGCGCGTACGCAGCGCTTCACGTCGGGTGCGCCGCGCGCCTTCACGGTGTCGCCCGACGGGGAGCGCGTCGTCTTCCTCCGCTCCTCCGCCGGTACCGACCGGGCGAACACCCTGTGGGTGCTGGATGTGGCGAGCGGTCAGGAGCGGGTCGCCGCCGATCCGGTGACGCTGCTCGGCGGCTCTTCGGAACGCCTCTCGGACGAGGAGCGGGCCCGGCGCGAGCGCAGCCGCGAGGGCGGCGCCGGCATCGTGGGCTACGCGACGGACGCCGCCGCCGAGCTGGCCGCGTTCGCCCTGTCGGGCCGGCTCTTCACGGCGGAGCTGCGCGCGGGCACGGCCCGCGAACTCCGCGTCCCCGGACCGGTCCTCGACCCGCGCCCGGCCCCCGACGGCCGGCACATCGCGTACGTCGCCCGGGGCGCGCTGCGGGTCGTCGGCGCGGAGGGCCCCGAAGACGCCGGCGACCGGGCGCTGGCCACGCCCGAGTCGGAGACGGTGACGTACGGGCTCGCGGAGTTCATCGCGGCCGAGGAGATGGCCCGGTACCGCGGCTTCTGGTGGTCGCCCGACTCCGACCGGCTGCTCGTGGCCCGCGCCGACGACGCGGACGTGCGGCGCTGGTGGATCGCCGACCCGGCGCACCCGGACCGCGAACCGGTGCGCAACGCCTATCCGGCGGCCGGTACCCCCAACGCAGAGGTCCGCCTCTTCGCGTACGGCCTGGACGGCACCCGCACCGAGATCAACTGGAACCGGTCGGCCTACCCGTACCTGGCCCGCGTGCACTGGTCGGCGGACGGCGCTCCGCTGATCCTCGTGCAGGCGCGCGACCAGCTCAGCGAGTTGTACCTGGCGGTGGACCCGGACGACGGCTCGACGCGCATGGTGCACGCCGACGAGGACGACCAGTGGCTGGAGCTGTTCCCCGGCGTGCCGTGCTGGTCACCCAGCGGGCAGCTCGTGCGGATCGCCGACGAGGGCGGCGCGCGGGTGCTCGCCGTCGGCGAACGCCCGCTGACTGGACCGCAGTTGCACGTACGGGCCGTGCTCGACGTCGGCACGAGCGACGTCCTGGTCTCGGCCTCGGCGGGCACGGCGGCGGAGGCGCCGGAGACCGGCGAGGTGCACGTCTACCGGGTCAACGAACTGGGCGTGCAGCGCGTCTCCGCCGAGCCCGGCGTGCACGCGGCGATCCGCTCCGGCGACGTCACCGTCCTGGCCTCGGCCACCCTCGGCTCCCCCGGCGCGCGGGTGCGCGTGGAGCGCGCCGGCAAGCAGGTCGCCGAGATCGCCTCGCACGCCGAGCGCCCGCTGCTCTCCCCGCGCGTGACGCTGACGGAGGCGGCGGGCATCCCGTGCGCCGTCCTTCTCCCCTCCTCGTACCAGGACGGGGACGGCCCGCTGCCCGTCCTGCTCGACCCGTACGGCGGCCCGCACGGGCAGCGCGTCATGGCGGCGCACAATCCGTACCTGACCTCGCAGTGGTTCGCCGACCAGGGCTTCGCGGTGATCGTCGCCGACGGCCGGGGCACGCCCGGCATCTCCCCCGGCCGCGAGAAGTCGATCCGCGGCGACTTCACGCTGACGCTCGACGACCAGGTGACCGCGGTACGGACACTGGCCGGCCGCTTCCCGCTGGACCTGTCCAAGGTGGCGATGCGCGGCTGGAGTTACGGCGGCTATCTGTCCGCGCTGGCCGTGCTGAAGCGGCCCGACGTCTTCCACGCGGGCATCGCCGGTGCCCCGGTGACGGACTGGCGGCTGTACGACACGCATTACACGGAGCGGTACCTGGGCGACCCGGCCGCGTCCCCGGACACGTACGCGAAGAGCTCACTGGTGACGGACGACGGGCTCTCGGACGCCGCCGGGCAGCACCGGCCGCTGCTCATCGTGCACGGGCTCGCCGATGACAACGTGGTCGTCGCGCACGCCCTGCGGCTGAGCTCCGCCCTGCTCGCGGACGGGCGCCCGCACGAGGTGCTGCCGCTGTCCGGGGTGACCCACATGACGCCGCAGGAACAGGTCGCCGAGAACCTGCTGCTGCTTCAGGTCGACTTCCTGAAGCGCTCGTTGGGGCTCTCGTAGAACGACCGGGGCCGGAGCGACATGGCGCGCTCCGGCCCCGGCCCACGGCACCCGCACGGCCGTACGGTGTTCATCCTGGCCCGCTCGTATATCGGCATCACGTCGGCCGGATTGCCTGCTTGTAAAGGCACTGCCGCCGACGCGCTACTCGGTCGGCACGACCTGCTTCTCCTCGGCGAAGTGGCACGCGGAGGGGTGCTGGGCCGGGCCGCTGTCGCCGATGCGGAAGACCGCGGGGACGGCGAGCAGCGGGACCTCGTCGGCGCAGCGCTGCTGCGCCTTCCAGCAGCGGGTGCGGAAGCGGCAGCCGGAGGGCGGGTTGGCGGGCGAGGGCACGTCACCGGCCAGGATGATGCGCTCGCGGCGCTCGCGGGCCGCCGGGTCGGGCACGGGCACGGCCGACAGGAGCGCCTGCGTGTAGGGGTGCGTGGGGTGTTCGTAGATCTCCTCGTCCGTGCCGATCTCGACGATGCGGCCCAGGTACATCACGCCGACCCGGTCGGAGATGTGCCGGACGATCGAGAGGTCGTGGGCGATGAAGACGTAGGACAGGTCGAACTCGTTCTGGAGCTGGTCCAGGAGGTTGATCACCTGTGCCTGCACCGACACGTCGAGCGCGGAGACCGGCTCGTCGGCGACGATGATCTCGGGGCGCAGCGCCAGCCCCCGTGCGATGCCGATGCGTTGACGCTGGCCGCCGGAGAACTGGTGCGGGTAGCGGTTGATGTACTCGGGGTTGAGACCGACGACGTCGAGCAGGTCCTGGACCCGTTTCCTGCGGTCGCCCTTCGGCGCGACCTCGGGGTGGATCTCGTACGGCTCCCCGATGATGTCGCCGACCGTCATGCGCGGGTTGAGGGAGGTGTACGGGTCCTGGAACACCATCTGGATGTTGCGGCGCACGGCCTTCAGCGCCCGCCCGGAGAGCCGGGTGATGTCCTCGCCCTTGTACTTGATGACGCCGGCCGTCGGGCGTTCCAGGTTGACCAGCATCTTGGCGACGGTGGACTTGCCGCAGCCGGACTCCCCCACGATGCCGAGCGTCTCGCCCTGCCCGAGCTCGAAGTCGACGCCGTCGACGGCCTTGACCGCGCCGACCTGCTTCTTGATGAGGATGCCCTGGGTCAGGGGGTAGTGCTTGACCAGCCCCTGCACCTCCAGGAGGGGTTCGTGTCCGGAGGCCGATCCGTTCTTCGCGTACGCGGACTCGGCCTGCGCCTTGTGGAGGAGGTGTTCGGCGAGCTCTCCCTCGCGCTTGAGGTCGCCCTTGCTGACGTGCGAGCCGCCTTCAGCGTGACGCATCGATCGTCTCCTTCCAGAAGTGGCAGGCGCTGCGCCGGTCCTCGGAGACGACGTAGAGCGGCGGGACGTCCGTGCGGCACACGTCCTGGGCCATCGGACAGCGCGGGTTGAAGGCGCAGCCGGGCGGGATGTTCATCAGGTTCGGCGGCAGTCCCTTGATGGCGAACAGCTCCTGGCCCTTCTGGTCCAGGCGCGGGATCGATTCCAGGAGGCCCTTCGTGTACGGGTGGGCGGGCGCCTTGTAGATCTCGTGGACGGGGGCGTGCTCGACGATGCGGCCCGCGTACATCACGGCGATCTTGTCAGCGACGTCGGCGACGACGCCCAGGTCGTGGGTGATGAGGATGAGCCCCATGTGCAGCTCGCGCTGCAGCTCGGCCAGCAGATCCATGACCTGGGCCTGCACGGTCACGTCGAGGGCGGTGGTGGGCTCGTCCGCGATGATGAGATCGGGTTCGAGCGCGAGCGCCATCGCGATCATGATGCGCTGGCGCATACCGCCGGAGAACTGGTGCGGGTACTGACCCACCCGCTCCTTCGCCGCCGGGATACGGACCCGGTCCATCAGCTCGACCGCTTTGGTCTTGGCGTCCTTGCGGGACATCCCGCGGTGCACGGTGAACAGTTCGCCGATCTGCTCGCCGACGGAGAGCACCGGGTTGAGGGAGCTGAGCGCGTCCTGGAAGATCATGGCCATCTCGGCGCCGCGGACCTTCCTGCGCTCCTCCTCCTTGAGCTTCAGCAGGTCCCTGCCCTTGAAGAGGACCTCGCCGCCGGTGATCTTCCCGGGCGGGACGTCGAGGATGCCCATGATCGCCTGGGCGGTGACCGACTTGCCGGAGCCGGACTCGCCGAGCACCGCGAGCGTCTCGCCCTCGTCGACGGTGTAGTCGACGCCGTTCACGGCCTTGGCGACGCCGTCCCGGGTGCGGAACTCGACGTGCAGATCGCGTACTTCGAGCAACGGCATGGGCGCTACCTCAGCTTCGGGTCGAGGGCGTCGCGCACCGCGTCGCCGAGCATGATGAACGCGAGCACCGTGATGGCGAGGGCCCCGGCCGGCCACAGCAGCATGTGCGGGGCGTTGCGGATGTACCCGGACGCCGCCGAGATGTCGATGCCCCAGCTGACCGCCGGCGGCTTCAGGCCGACACCGAGGTACGAGAGGGTCGCCTCCAGCGCGATGTACGTACCGAGGGCGATGGTCGCGACGACGATGACCGGCGCGACGGCGTTCGGGGTGATGTGGCGCAGCAGCATCCGGGAGTTGGAGGCGCCGAGCGCGCGGGCCGCCTGCACGTAGTCGTTCTGCTTGGCGGTGATGACGGAGCCGCGGGCGATGCGGGAGATCTGCGGCCAGCCGAGCAGCACCATGAAGCCGATGACGGGCCAGACGGTGTTGCTGGTGACGACCGACAGCAGGACGAGGCCGCCGAGGATGACGGGGATCGCGAAGAAGATGTCGGTGATGCGGGACAGGACCGAGTCCCAGAACCCGCCGAAGAAGCCGGCCAGGCCGCCGAGGACCGAGCCGAGCAGCGAGACGCCGATCGTGGCGCAGACGCCGACGGTGATGGAGTTGCGGGCGCCGTACACGGTGCGGGTGTAGACGTCGCAGCCCTGGCCGTCGAAGCCGAAGGGGTGGCCCGGCTGGGAGCCCTGCTGGCGCTTGCCCAGGTCGCAGGAGAGCGGATTGCCGGAGGCGATCAGCTGCGGCCAGATCGAGATGAGCACCAGGAAGAGGATGACCAGCGCCGAGATGATGAAGATGGGGTTGCGGCGCAGGTCGCGCCAGGCGTCGGACCACAGGCTGCGGGGCTTGCCGACGGGTCCTGTGGGTCCCGCGCCGCCGGGCGGTCCCTCGACGAGCGCGCCCTCGCTCGTGGCGAGGTCCATGGCACCGCCCATGCCGGTCGCCGCGATGGCGCCGTCCTCGGGGGCGCGGCCGCCGCCGGACGCACCGGGCCGCCGGGAGGGCTCTGGCGCTTGCGGTTCAGGCATAGCGGATCCTCGGGTCGAGTACGGCGTACAGGAGGTCGACGATCAGGTTCACCGCGAGGAAGACCAGCACGAGGATCGTCACGAAGCCGACCACGGTCTGGGTGTTCTGCCGCAGGATGCCCTGGTAGAGCTGGAAGCCGACGCCGTGGATGTTGAAGATGCGCTCGGTGACGATGGCGCCGCCCATCAGGGCGCCGACGTCGGCGCCGATGAAGGTGACGACGGGAATCAGGGAGTTGCGCAGCAGGTGCCGGGTGATGACGCGGCGCCTCGGCAGGCCCTTGGCGATGGCCGTGCGGACGTAGTCGGCCCGCTTGTTCTCGGCGATGGAGGTCCGCGTCAGGCGGGTCACGTACGCGAGGGAGACCGAGGCGAGCACGAGCCCCGGCACGATCAGCTCGCTGAACGGGGCGTCCGTGGAGACCGCCGGGTTGATCCAGCCCCACTCCACGCCGAGCAGCAGTTGCAGCAGCAGGCCGGTGACGAACGTCGGGATGGAGATGACGACGAGGGTCAGCAGCAGCACGGAGGTGTCGATGGGACGGCCGCGCCGCAGCCCGGTGACGACGCCGAGCGAGATGCCGACGACGATCTCGAAGAGGATCGCCACGATCGTCAGGCGGATGGTGACCGGGAACGCGGTCGACATCAGCTCGGTGACCTTCTGGCCGTTGAACGCCGTCCCGAAGTCGCCGGTGAAGACGTTCCCCATGTACGTCAGGTATTGCTGCCAGACCGGCTTGTCGAGGCCGAACTCCTTCGAGAGCTGTGCCTTGGTGGCGGGGTCGCAGGCCTTGTCGCCGCAGAGTCCCGCGATGGGGTCGCCCATCACGTTGACCATGAGGAAGATCAGCAGGGTCGCCCCGATGAAGACCGGGATCATCTGCAGCAGCCGCCGGATCACATACCGTCCCATGAGGGCTCCGTCCCTGGCGTCTGTTAGTTGACCTTGATCTCGTTGTAGACGGGGACGCTGAACGGGTTCAGCGCGACGTTGGAGACCTTGTCCGAGTAGCCGGCGCTGCCGTTCTGGTACCAGAGCGGGATGGCCGCCATGTTGTCCCGGACGACCTCCTGGGCCTGCTGGAACGTCTTGACCGCCTTGGACTGGTCGGGCTCGGCGTTCGCCTTGTCGACGAGGGAGTCGAACTCCTTGTTGGACCAATGGCCGTCGTTGGACGAGGCGTTGGTGTAGTACAGCGGCTGCAGGAAGTTCTGGATGAGCGGGTAGTCCATCTGCCAGCCGGCGCGGAACGGGCCCGTCATCTTCTTGTCGGTGATCTTGTTGCGGAAGTCCGCGAAGGTGCCGGTGGGGCTGCCGACGCAGGCCTTGTCGTTGCCGAGGGCGTTGTTGATGGAGTTGCAGACGGCGTCGACCCACTCCTTGTGGCTGCCGGTGTCGGCGTTGTAGCCGATCTTCACCTGGCCGCCGGGGATGCCGCCGCCCTCCTTGACCAGCTTCTTGGCCTCGTCCGGCTTGTACTCGCAGAACTCCCCGCAGAGCCCGCTCTTGTAGCCGCCGTCCTCGCCGAGCACCGGTGACGTCCAGTCGGTGGCCGGGGTGCGGGTCTTCTCGAAGATGGACTCGGTGATCTGCTTGCGGTTGATCGCCATGGACAGGCCCTTGCGGACCTTGTCGCTGTCCGACTTGTTCCAGTCGGAGTCGTAGAACGGGAAGGCGAGGGTCTGGATGATGCCGGCCGGGGTGTTGATGTACCGGCCGCTCAGGTCGCTGTCCACGTTGCTGAGCTGGGAGGCGGGCACGTCGTCGACGAGGTCGAGGTTGCCGGCGGTCAGGTCGGTGTAGGCGGTGTTGTTGTCCGTGTAGACCTTGAGGTCCACGCCGCCGTTCTCCGCCTTGTCGTCACCGGGGTACTTGTCCCACTTCCGCAGGGACATCTGGGAGCCCTTTTGGTACGAGTCCACGGTGTACGGCCCGTTGCCGACGGGCTTGCTCACGTACGAGTCGTGGTCGCTGAAGAACACCTTGGGCAGCGGCGCGAAGGCCGCGTAGCCGAGGGTGTCGGGCCAGGTCGAGAATTTCTGGTTGAGCTTGACCGTGAAGGTCCGGTCACCCGTGACCTTGAGCCCTGACAGTGTGTCGGCGGACTGGCTGCCGGAGTCCGGATGCACCTTGTCGTAGCCGTCGATGTACCCGAAGAAGTACGCGTTCTTCTGGTTGTTCTTCAGGCTCGCGCCGTAGTTCCAGGCGTCCACGAAGGACTTGGCGGTGACCTTCTCCCCGTTGGAGAACGTCCACCCGCTCTTGACGGTGATCGTGTAGTTCGTCTGGTCGGACGTCTCGATCTTCTCCGCCAGCATGTCCTTGGCGGCGCCCGTCTTCGGGTCGTACCGCTTCAGACCGCGGAAGATCATGTCCAGGACCTTGCCGCCCTGCACCTCGTTGGTGTTCGCGGGCTCCAGCGGGTTCTGCGGGTCGCCCCAGGAGGACCGGACGACACCGGAGCCGTCACCCCCGCCACCGCCGCCGCTGTCACCGCCACCACAGCCCGTCGCCGCCAGGGCTACGACGACCGCTCCAGCGGCCCACTTGGCGTGCGTGGCTCCACGCATGGAGTGCCTCCTCATACCGACTCGTACCGACCCTTACCGTTCATATGACACGTACGCCTTAATATCGACCCAAGGCAGGCACAACGCACTCCGGAGTCGGCCTTACGGGGAAAGTCCTCACGGCATTCGTGTGACAGGCCCGATGGACAGCCGCGATGATCGGCCGGTGCCCGATCACGCCTTCACCGACGCCCGTCTCGCCGGCCTCTACGACGCGCTGAACCCATGGGGCCCCGGCGACGACTTCTATCTGGACCTGGTGCGCGGCGCCGGCTCCGTGCTCGACGTGGGGTGCGGGACGGGGGCGCTGCTCATCCGGGCCCGCGAGGAGGGGCATCCCGGACGGCTGTGCGGACTCGACCCGGCGGAGGCCATGCTCGCCGTCGCGCGGCGCCGGGCCGATGTGGAGTGGGTGCGCGGCACGCTGGACACGGCCCGGCCCGACGGCCCGTTCGACCTCGTCGTGATGACGGGGCACGCGTTCCAGGTCCTGGTGACCGACACCGAGATCCGTACGTCGCTGGAGGCGGTACGGGGATTGCTCGCGCCCGGGGGGCGGTTCGCGTTCGAGACCCGGAATCCTGCGGCGCGGGCGTGGGAGGGGTGGACGCCGGCGCGGGGTGCTGAGGTGGGCGGGGTGCGGGTGGCGCATGAGGTCGTGGCCGGCCATGACGGGCGGACCGTCACTTTCGATACGACGTTCAGCGCGACGGGGTGGGCCGCGCCCGAGGCCAGTCGCAGTACTCTGCGCTTCCTCTCCGAGGGGCAGCTGGATGTGTTCCTCGAGGAGGCCGGTCTGGTGCCGTCGGTTCGGTACGGCGCTTTCGACCTCTCCCCGCTGACGGCTTCCAGCCCGGAGATCGTCAGCGTGTGCCAAGTCACGGATTAGTCCGCCGCTGCGGGCCGGTGGGGGCTGGTCGCGGCCGGCGTACGTACCAACGGCTGTGGCCCGGCCCGGTGGAATCACCAGGGCCGGGCCACAGTCACGTACAAGCAACAGACCTCAGGACTCGCCGCTCTCCAGCGCCTTGAGCGCCGGGTCGAGGACGATGTCCTCGGCCCGCGCCTCGATGGACGGCTCCTCCGGGAAGTGGCAGGCCGTCAGGTGCCCGGGCTTGCTGCCCGAGATCTGCACCAGCGGCGGCTCCTCCGTCGCGCACTTGTCCTGCGCCTTCCAGCACCGGGTGCGGAAGCGGCAGCCGGACGGCGGAGCGATGGGGGACGGCACATCGCCCTCGAGGCGGATGCGCTCCTTCTTCTCCGCGTCGAGGTCCGCGTCCGGCACGGCCGACATCAGCGCGTGCGTGTACGGGTGACGGGGCCGGTTGTAGAGCGAGTCGCGGTCCGCGATCTCCATGATCTTGCCGAGGTACATCACCGCGACGCGCTGCGAGAAGTGCCGCACGATCGCCAGGTCGTGGGCGATGAAGACGAACGCGATGCCCATCTCCCGCTGGACCTTCTGGAGAAGGTTGATGACCTGCGCCTGGATGGAGACGTCGAGCGCCGAGACGGGCTCGTCGGCGACGATCAGCTTCGGCTCCAGGGCCACGGCCCGGGCGACGCCGATGCGCTGGCGCTGGCCGCCGGAGAACTCGTGCGGGAAGCGGTTGTAGTGCTCCGGGTTGAGGCCGACGATCTCCAGGAGCTCGCGGACCCGCGCCTCGCGGCCGCCGGGCGGGTTGATCCCGTTGATCTCCATCGGACCGGAGATGATCTTGCCGACCGTCTGCCGCGGGTTCAGCGACGCGTACGGGTCCTGGAAGATCATCTGGATCTCGGACCTGATGGGCGCCAGCTGCCTGCGGGTGGCGTGGCTGATGTCCTGGCCGTTGTAGGTGACGGTGCCCTGCGTGGGCTCGTAGAGACGGGTCAGCAGACGGCCCGTCGTCGACTTGCCGCAGCCGGACTCGCCGACCAGGCCCAGGCTCTCGCCCGGGTAGACCTCGAAGTCGACGCCGTCGACGGCCTTGACCGCGCCGACGGTACGCCGGATCGGGAAGCCGCCCTTGATCGGGAAGTGCTTCTGCAGCCCCTCGACCTTCAGCAACGGCACGGAGTCCCCGTCACGCTGCCCGGGGATCGCGTCGGCGACCGCCGTGGTGCTGGTGTTGTTCTCGCTCATGGTTCTGCCCCAGTCGCCGGTAGCTGCTCAGCCCAGCCGGGGCTGAATCGTCTCGATGAACACCTGCTGCTTCTGCTCCGCCGTCAGGTGGCAGGCGGAGCCCCGTCCGACCGGGAGCACCGGACGCTCACCCGAGCACCGCTCGCCGGACACCTTGTCGGTGAAGGCGCAGCGCGGGTGGAACGGGCAGCCCGGGGGCGGGTTGAGCAGCGAGGGCGGCGAGCCGGGGATCGGCATCAGCGGCTCGTCGACGTCCGACGAAAGTCGTGGCATCGAGCTCAACAGGCCCCAGGTGTAGGGGTGTTCGGGTGACTTGAGTACCTGGCGGGTGGAGCCCCGCTCGACGGCACGGCCCGCGTACATCACGAGGATGTCGTCGGCCATGTTCGCGACCACACCCAGATCGTGGGTGATCATGACGATCGCGGAGCCGAACTCCTGCTGCAGGTCCTTGAGCAGGTCGAGGATCTGCGCCTGCACGGTCACGTCGAGCGCGGTGGTCGGCTCGTCCGCGATGAGCAGTTCCGGGTTGCAGGCCAGCGACATCGCGATCATGGCGCGCTGGCGCATACCGCCGGAGAACTGGTGCGGGTAGTCGTCGACGCGCTGCTTGGGGTGCGGGATGCCGACCTTGCCGAGCATCTCGATGGCCCGGTTCCGGCCCTCCCTCTTGCTGGCGCCGGTGTGCTTGCGGTAGGGCTCGGCGATCTGCCGGCCCACCGTGTAGTACGGCGACAACGCGGTCAGCGAGTCCTGGAAGATCATCGCCATCTTGTTGCCGCGGAGCTTCTCCAGCTCCGACTCGGAGGCGGTGAGCAGCTCCTGACCGTCCAGAAGGATCTCACCGTCGATGGTGGTGTTCTTCTTGGAGTGCAGCCCCAGCACGGTCAGGTTGGTGACCGACTTGCCGGAGCCCGACTCGCCGACGATGCCGAGCGTCTTGCCGCGCTCGAGGTCGAAGGAGAGGCCGTCCACCGCCTTGACGGCGCCGTCCTCGGTGGAGAACTGCACCCGCAGGTCGCGTACCGAGAGGAACGCCTCGGAACCGGTCGGGGCCGGGGCGTCCTCGGTCTTGGTGAGTGTGGTCACGGGGGTTCTCCTAGGACAGGCGCACGCGCGGGTCGATCACGGCGTACAGGGCGTCCACGACGACATTGAAGATGATGATGAAGGCGGCGCTGACCAGCATGACGCCCATGAGGACCGGGAGGTCCTTGTTGGTCACGGACTCGATGGCCAGGCGGCCGAACCCGGCCAGGTTGAAGGTCAGCTCGGTGACCATGCCGCCGCTGAGCAGGGCGGCGATGTCCATGCCGACGATGGTGACGATCGGGATGAGCGAACCGCGCCAGGCGTACCGGAAGAAGACATACCCACTGCTCATGCCCTTGGCCTTGGCGGCGCGTACGTGCTCCTCCTGGAGCTGCTCGATCATCGACGACCGGGCCATACGCGTGTAGTTGGCCGTGAAGATCGTCGCCATGACGACCCAGGGGATCAGCAGACCCGCGAACCAGGCGCCCGGATTCTCCGTGAACGGAACGTACTTGGGCCTCTTCAGCCAGCCGGTGCTGTACACGAAGATTCCCATCACGATGGGACCGAGCAGGTAGATCTGGAAGGAGCTGGTCACCAGCGACGCGCCGGAGAAGAGCTTGTCGATCCAGGTACCGCGGAACTTGGCGGCCAGCAGACCGGCGCCGAGACCCGCGACGAGGAAGACGACCAGGCCACCGATGGTCAGCGAGACCGTCAGCGGGAGGCGGTCCATCATCGTGTCCCAGACCATCTGGTTGTTACGGAACGAGACACCGAAGCACGGCGCGTCGCAGTGCCCCACGGCGAAGTCCCGGCCCACGAAGATGCCCTTGAGGAAGTCCCAGTACTGCACAGGGATCGGTGAGTCGAGCCCAAGGTTCTTGTGGATGATGGCCAGCGCGTCCGGGGTGCAGTTCTTGCCACACGCGAGCAGCGCCGGGTCCTGTGGGATGGCGAAGTACATGAAGAACGTGAAGGCGCTGATCAGCAGGAGGATGAGTGCTGCGCCAGACGTCCGGCGTATCAGAAATCGAAGCATGGCAGGAAGCTGCTCTCAGGACGGCGGTGGTGGGAGGCCAGGAGAGGGGGGGTCCGGCGGCCCGGTGGTGAGAACTCCGCCGCGTTCTCACCACCGGGAACTGCCTTGTGCTGACTACTTCTTGAGGTAGATCGCGGTCGGGTCGGTGTAGCTCGTCACCGTCGAGTACCGCAGGCCACCGACGTTGGAGCCGGCGATCTGGAACACCTTGGTGTAGTAGATCGGGGCGGCCGGGTTGATCTTCTTCGAGATGTAGTCGGACAGCTTCGCGTACTCCTTGGCACGCTCGGCGGCGTCCGCGATCAGCTGGATCCGGGCGATCTCCGAGTTCACGTGCTTGTCGTTCACGTGGGAGTAGTTGGAGCCACCGTCCTGGATCGCGCTGCCGTCGTAGGACGGCGGGAAGACGGTGTTGCCGTCGGCCCAGTCCTGGCCCCAGCCGGTCATGTAGAGGTCAAGGCCGTTCTTGACCTTGCCCATCTGCTCGTACCAGGTGGCGGCGTCGATGTCCTTCTTCTGGATGTCGAGCCCGATCTTCTTCAGGTTGTTGATGATCAGGTTCGCCTGGGTGACGCGGACATCGGTCTGGGCGTAGCCGTAGGTGAGCTTCATGCCCTTGGCGCCGGCCTCGTCGATGAGCTTCTTCGCCGCGGCGATGTCACCGTTCGGCTTCTTGGCCCGGTTGAAGAGGTCGGACGACTTGTCGTAGCCCGGAGTGGCCGGCGAGATCAGCGAGTTGGCCGCGTCACCACCGTAGGCACCACCGTCGGCGTGCGCGGCCGCGGTGGCCGGGATCGCCAGGGCGATCGCGTCACGGACACGCTTGTCCTTGACGCGGTCCATGTTCATGTTCAGCTGCCACACGTACGGGGCGTAGCCCTGGACGGTGCGCTTCATCACGGCCTTGTCGCTCGTGATCTTCTGCAGCTGGGTGGCGTCGATCTGGCCGGAGAACATGATGGCGTTCTTGGCCTCGCCGCGGTCGGCCAGGATCGTCTTGGTCTGGTCGGCCTTGGAGACGTTGTAGTCGATGTTCCAGCCGTCCACGTAGGCGTGGCGGGCCGGGTCCGTCTTCGCGTCCCACTGGTCGTTGCGGACCAGCGAGAGGTTCTTGCCCGGCTTGTACGAGGCGATCTTGTACGGACCGGTGGCGACCGGGGACTGGTCGTACTTCTGCTTGGTGTCCGTCTTCTCCGGCACAACGCTGTACGCGGCCATGGCGAGCGCCTGCGGCACGTCGGTGTGGGGCGCGAGGAAGTGGAAGACGATGGTCTTGTCGTCCGGCGTGGCCAGGACGGAGTCCGGCAGGTGCTTGCCCTTGTACGGACCGCCGTAGGCCTTGCGGTACTTGGTGCCGGAGCCGGACAGCCACGTCTGGATGTACGTCGGACCGTCCGTCAGGAACGGGTCGTACAGCCGCTCTATGGAGTGGCGGATGTCGGCCGACGTGATGACGTGGCCGTTCTGGTCCTTGACGCCGTCCTTCAGCGTGAAGGTCCAGGTCTTACCGTCGTCCGTCATCTTGCCGGGGTCGGTGGCGAGGTCACCGACCACCGTCTGGTTGCCCTTGTCGTCCTCGGTGTACGTGGTCAGGCCACGGTAGAGGAGCTTGGCGAGGTCACCGGCGTCGGAGACGTAGATCTGGCCCGGGTCCAGGTGCGAGAAGTCGCTCTCCTGGTAGACCTGGGCGGTGCCGCCCTTCTTGGCACCGGCGACCTCCTTGGCGGGGCCGACGGAGTCCTGGGCGGTGCCCATGACGACCGGCTTGGCCTGTGCCGCCGCGTCTTCCTGGGTCTTGCCGACGGGCTTGTTGCTGCTGCCGCTGCCGCTGCTGCAACCGGTGAGCGCCAGGGCGCCGACAGCCGCCGCGGCGACCGTTGCCTGCGCCGTGCGCGATCGAAGGATGCTCATGGAGTCGAGTCCACCTGCCTGTGAGTAGTGGTCCTTTGGTGCTGCCTGGCGCATCCGGATATTCCCCCCGGCGCCCGGGTGGCAGCGTCCCCCTGGGTGACGCGGATCAGCGTCCGGTCTTGGGATCGAACGCATCCCGAACCGAGTCACCGAGAAGGTTGAACGCCACGAAGAACACGACCATGGCGACACCCGGGAAGTACAAGTAGGTCGGGTCCACCTCGTAGATCCTTGCTGCGGTGGCGAACATCAAGCCCCAGTCGGGAGTGGGGTCCTGGTATCCGACGCCGACGAAGGAGAGGAAGGCGACCGAGAGGATGGTGCTGGGAAGGAGGTACGTGCCCTGGACGATGATCGGGGTGACCAGGTTGGGCAGCAGTTCCTTGCGGATGATCCGCCAGGGCGAGGCGCCCGCGACCTTGGCCGCCTCGACGAACTCCCGGTCACGCAGGGAGAGCGTCACGGCGCGCACCAGGCGGGACAGGCTCATCCAGGTGAGCATCCACATGATGCCGGTGATGGCGAAGAACCGGACGGAGACCGGGGTCTCCTCGTCCGGGGCCACGAAGACCGTGACGATGACGGGCATGGCCGCGACCATGAACAGCTGGTTGGGCAGCGCCATCATGAAGTCGGTGAGCCGGCCCAGCCAGTAGTCGATCTTCCCGCCGAAGTAGCCGGCCGCGAGGCCGATCACGACGCCCAGCAGGACCATGCCGATGGTGGCGACGAGGGCGGTGTAGAGGGACGTCCGCATGCCGTACAGCAGGTACGAGAAGACGTCACGCCCGTAGTTCGGGTCGATACCGAACCAGTGCTCCGGCGACATACCGCCGTTGGGCCCGGCCGGCAGGTTGAACTCGTTGAGGAGCGTGGGGTCGTCCTGGCCGTAGAAGGTGTACGGGTCCTTGCCGTACAGCTTCGAGATGACCGGCGCGAGGGCGGCTATCAGGAAGAAGAAGATGACAATGAAGGCAGACACGATGCCCGTCTTGTCCCGCTTGAAGCGGCGCCACATCAGCTGACCGGGGCTGCGCCCCTCCAGCTTCTTGGGCTCCTTCGCGTCAGCCTGCGGCGCGCTCTCTTCGTCCAAGGCAGAAGAGGTCTCGGTGCCCTCAATCTCGATTGGACTCGTCATGATTCGTCCATTTCACAGGTGTTGGAGGTCGTCGGCCGGGTATCCGGAAACTCCGACGGCCCTCGCACGGCGTACGTCATACGAAGCGCGCGATGGGAACAACGACTGGGGTGAACCCACCCCTGGGGAACCCTGGCCCGTGCCCGGCCTCGGCCGGTCGACGGACCGAGCCGTCAAGAGCGTTCGCGGCGCTGGATCGTTACCTCGTCCAGCACGGGGACGAGACCGAACGTGCCCGCGGGACCTACAACACCTGTCATCGGGGACGACGCGACCCATATGGCGCTTGTGGCACCTCGCATGGGTTCCTCCTCATGAGTCCACTTTGTTCACTACAAGTGGAGGCACAAGCCACCCAGCCGACACCCCTGACGGCGAGGATTCAAGTGCCCCAGTGTGCTCGCGAGTCGACGCTCCCCACAGCGCGTGACCCATTGACCCGAGCTCTACGCCGTCAACTATTAGCCACGCAGCCTTCGCCGACCACACTCTTTTGGTCTCGGTTCGATCACACCTGATGCGTACATCTCCCAAAATCCGGACAAACAGATCCGAGATAGAGGGTCACGAAACGGACGTGTTACATATCTATCGACCACCGGTGCCCGGATAACGGACACCTGGGTGGACTTAATCACTTGCGCCGGGAGCGTTTTTGACCCTTTGTTGGGCGACACCTGACCCGGCATCGTCACCTCGCGCCCACCCATGTCTACCCGCGTCGACCCGCGCCGACAGGGGCAGATTAGCGCCAACGCGCAGAGCCCGGCACCCCCTCGGGGGGAACCGGGCTCCACGCGTCGTTCAGGGGCGTGTCAGGCGCGTCAGTTGTGCTTGGCGCGCGAGGCGGAGCGGCCGCGCTCCTTCTGGTCCAGGACGACCTTGCGGATGCGGACGGCCTCCGGGGTCACCTCGACGCACTCGTCGTCGCGGCAGAACTCCAGGGACTGCTCCAGGGACAGCTTGCGGGGCGGGACGATCGCCTCGAAGGAGTCGGCGGAGGCGGAGCGCATGTTGGTGAGCTTCTTCTCCTTGGTGATGTTCACGTCCATGTCGTCGGCGCGCGAGTTCTCGCCGACGATCATGCCCTCGTACACCTCGGTGCCGGGGTCGGTGAACAGCACGCCGCGCTCCTGAAGGTTCGTCATCGCGAACCCGGTGACGGCGCCGGCGCGGTCCGCGACGAGCGAGCCGTTGTTACGGGTCGTCAGCGTGCCGAACCAGGGCTCGTGACCCTCGTGGATCGAGTGGGCGATACCCGTACCGCGGGTGTTCGTCAGGAACTCCGTACGGAAGCCGATGAGGCCGCGGGACGGCACCACGAACTCCATACGGACCCAGCCGGAGCCGTGGTTCGACATGTTGTCCATGCGGCCCTTGCGGATGCCCATGAGCTGCGTGACCGCGCCCATGTGCTCCTCGGGGACGTCGACCGTGAGGCGCTCGACGGGCTCGTGCGTCTTGCCGTCGATCTCCTGCGTGACCACCTGCGGCTTGCCGATGGTCAGCTCGAAGCCCTCGCGGCGCATCTGCTCGACCAGGATCGCCAGGGCCAGCTCACCGCGGCCCTGCACCTCCCAGGCGTCCGGGCGCTCGGTGTCCAGGACGCGGAGCGAGACGTTGCCGACGAGTTCCTTGTCGAGGCGGTCCTTGACCTGGCGGGCGGTGACCTTGCGGTCCTTGACGGCGGACTTGGCGGCCGCGCCCTTGCCCGTGCCACCGCGGCCGACCAGCGGCGAGGTGTTGGTGCCGATGGTCATGGAGATGGCCGGCTGGTCGACCGTGATCAGCGGCAGCGCGATCGGGTTCTCCGGGTCGGCGAGGGTCTCGCCGATCATGATGTCGGGGATACCGGCCACGGCACAGATGTCGCCCGGGCCCGCCATCTCGGCGGGCTTGCGGGTGAGCGCCTCGGTCATCATCAGCTCGGTGATGCGGACGTTCTGGATCGTGCCGTCGCGCTTGATCCAGGCCACGGTCTGGCCCTTGCGCAGCTCGCCCTGCTCGACGCGCAGCAGCGCGATACGGCCGAGGAAGTTGTCGGCGTCCAGGTTCGTGACGTGCGCCTGGAGCGGCGCCGCCTCGTCGAACGTCGGAGCCGGGACGGACTCCAGGATCGTGGAGAAGAACGGCTCCAGGCTGGTGGAGTCCGCCGGGACCGTGCCGTCGGCCGGCTTGGTCAGCGACGCGATGCCGTCACGGCCGCACGCGTAGACGATCGGGAACTCGATCTGGTCCTCGTCGGCGTCCAGGTCGAGGAAGAGGTCGTACGTCTCGTTGACGACCTCGTCGATACGCGAGTCGGGGCGGTCCGTCTTGTTGATGCACAGGATGACGGGCAGGCGCTGCTGGAGCGCCTTGCGCAGCACGAAGCGGGTCTGCGGGAGCGGCCCCTCGGAGGCGTCCACGAGCAGGACCACGGCGTCGACCATCGACAGACCACGCTCGACCTCACCACCGAAGTCGGCGTGGCCCGGGGTGTCGATGATGTTGATCGTGATGACGTCTCCGCCATCCTTCGGGTGGTACTTCACCGCCGTGTTCTTGGCGAGGATCGTGATGCCCTTCTCACGCTCCAGGTCATTCGAGTCCATCATGCGATCGTCGAGGGACTCGGCGGCGTGCGCGGCGAAGGAGCCGGCCTGCTTGAGCATGGCGTCGACGATGGTCGTCTTGCCGTGGTCGACGTGAGCGACGATGGCGACGTTTCGGATGTCGTGGCGCGTGGCCATATTGCGGCGTACTCCCGGAGTGAGTGGACGGCTGCGCGTACATCAGTGATACGCGCGCCCTGCCGGGCTGGACACGCCACGGCCTCACCCCATGGTACGTGGCTCAACGGGTGGGGGCGCTTCCGGGCCTGTAGGGGAGGCTCCGGAACAGTGGTCGTTCGAAAGAAACTGCAGGTCAATGGGTAGAACGAACCTTGCCCGCAGGGCAGTCCCGCGGGCAAGGGAGTTGAGCTGGATCTGAGCTAAGGAATCCTGACGGTGCTTTCCGCGCGCTACTTCCGCGACGGCTCCGAGGAGGGTGCTGCGCCCTTCTTCAGGTAGCCGATGTCCTCGTACTCGGGCTCCTGGAAGCCGAAGGCGCCGGCGTTGGCGAGGTTCGGCCTGGCCGCCACCAGCTCGGGGCGCTGGTAGAGCGGAATCGATCCTGCAGCGGCCCAGATCTGGGCGTCGGCCTGCTTCACCAGGGAGCGTTCCTCGTCGGCGTCGAGCTCGCCCAGGGCCTGGTCGAAGAGCTGGTCGATGTGGTCGGTGCCGACCCGCGTGTAGTTCTGCTCGACGGTGAGCGAGCCGTCGGCGGCCGGGACCGGCTTGGCGTAGATGGGGCGGCCGTCGGTGGCCGGGTAGGCGGAGGCCGGCCACGAGTAGAGCGCGAGGTCGTACTCGCCGGACGCGATGTGGTCCTTGAAGTAGCTCTCGTCGTCGACCTTCGTGACATCCGTGCGCACGCCGATCTTCTGCAGCATCTGCGTGATCCGGTCGGCGACGGCGCGCAGCTGCTCGGAGCCCTGGCCGGAGGGGAGAACGAAGCGCAGCGTGAGCGGCTTGCCGTCCTTGGCGAGCGCGCCCGCGGCGGCGCCGGCCGGGGCGGCGGTGCCCATCGGGGCGTACGCGCCGGGGGCGCCGCCCTTCGAGATCCGCCTGGCCTCGTTCCCGAGGCTCCCGGCGGCGCGCTCGCTGCGGTCGGAGTGCTTCTTCTCGCCGCTCTTCTTGCGCGGGTGCTTCTTCTTCTCCTTGTCGGCGCCGCGCAGCTTCACGGCGTCGGCCTGGCGCAGCAGCGCGGCGTACTGGGCCGCGGCGACCCGGCCCGGGGCGAGCAGCTGCGGCGCGTGATCGGCGGGCTTGTCGTCCTCGCCCACGATGTACGTGCCCTCGCCGGCATCCTGCGAGTCCTGCGAGTCCGCCGCGCGGTCGGCCTCGCTGCCCGCCGTCTTCGGCTTCTCCTTCTTCTCCTTGACCGGCCCGCCGGGCACCCAGCCCGCCTCGGCGAGCAGCGCCTGCGCCTCGGCGGTGTCCTGGTCGCCGAGCGCGTTGCTGTTGTCGGAGTACGCGGACTGCCCGGCCAGGGCGAGGTGGTTGCCGACGGTGGTGACCGGCAGGCCGAGCGGCTTGAGGGCCGCCTCGGCGAGCGCGGTGCGGTCGAGGGCGCGGGCCACGGCACGGCGCACGCGCTCGTCGGCGAGCGGGCCCGAGGCGCCGTTCAGCGCGAGTTGCGTGTAGGCCGGTTCGAGGGACTTGCGGAGCTGGAAACCGTGCAGGTTCGCCTGCTCCTCGGCGTACTTCTTGATCGCCCGACGCGTCTTCTTGCGCGCGGCGATCTCCTCGTCCGCCGCCTCCTCGTCGTCGCCGTGCGCGATCGCCCAGGAGCGCAGCGCCTTGCCGGGGGTGAGGGCGGCGCCGGGGCCGTGGGCGAGCGGGCCCGAGGTGCCCTGGTCGCGGTCGGCGTACGCGAGCCGGTCGGCACCGCCCGTGTCGACGTCGGCCAGGTCGAGCCGGTCGGCGGCGAGGGCGGCGGCCCGCTCGGAGCGCGGCACCGCGGTGAGGACGAGCTTGTCGAGCTTGGCGGGGCGGCCCCACCAGCGCGGGTTGCGGTCGAGGGTGACCTTTTTGGCGTCCCGGTCGACCGAGTCGAGGGCGAAGGGGCCCGCGGTGACCTTGAGCTTGCGGCGGGCGCCCTCGTTGAAGTTGTCCGGCGTCCCCGTGACGTCCTTGGGGTACAGCGGCGAGAACAGGGAGCGCCAGTCCGCGTACGGCTTGGCGAACGTGACCCGGACCTCCAGGTCGTTGGCGCCGCGCTCGATCTTCTCGATGCGGTCGTAGCCCGCGTTGTGCGCGGTCCAGTACGCGCTGTCCTTGCCGGACAGGGCACGCCACTGCGCGGCGAAGTCGGGGGCGCCGATCTCGCGGCCGTCGCTCCAGACGGCCTGCTGGTTCAGCTTGTACAGGACGACCTGCTTGGGCTCCGTCTCGATGACGTCGGCCTTCTCCAGGTAGTCGGCGTCGCGCTGCGGGCGCCCCTGCGCGTCGATCCGGAACATCGACGGCAGCACGGCGCCGGTGATCCGGCCGGTGGCCGCGTCGGCGTCCGCCTGGAAGGAGTTGAGGGTCTGCGGCACGTCGTCGATCGCCCAGCGCAGACTGCCGCCGTCCTTGAGCTGGTCGCGGGTGGCGGGCGCGATGTCCTGACCGGCGGCGGGAGCACCCGCCTCGTCGTCGGAGCCGCACCCCGCGAGGGCGGTCACGGCGAGCGCACCGCTCACGAGGAACGCGGCCGAGCGGGTGGCTGCGCCTGGGCGCCTGGGGTTGGGGTGCATCTCGGCGTCTACCTCCGGTGCGGGCCGGTTGATCACGTTTGGCCGTATATGTCGCTGATCACATCTATCGCCCAGGGATAGCGGGCCGGACCCTCCGGGAGGTGGCGACACGTCGGGGCGCGCCCTTGATGCCACCCGTGCGGCCCAATTCCTCCGGGGCGGCGCCTGCGGTCGTGTCCGGCCGCGAGCCGGTGGGCGCGGGGAACTGCGCGGGCAACCCCCACCGGGTCGCGGCCGCCGGCCCGAGCCCGACCACCCCGCTGGACAGGCGAGACCCGCGCCGAAGGGGGGCGCACGAACAAGCGCGCCCCCACAATCCGCGCCGCGGCCTTCACAAACGGCAATGTGACGCGCGACACTCGCAGGCGCATGAGCATCTCCGCCGCACCAGCGGAAGCGAGGCAAGTCATGTCCCTGAACGACGACCTGACGGTCATTCAGCGCTGCGTCGACGATCTCGCCCGGGCCGTGGGGCGGCTGCAGCCCCCGCTCGGCGGCCCGGACCTGCGCCGGGTCCGCGCCGACACCGACCACCTGCGCGAGAGCGTGGCCCTGCTGCGCGCGTCGGCCACCGCCACGGAGCCCGGGACCCCGCTCCGTCCGCAGGGCCTCGTGCCGATCCCCGACACCCCGTACGACAGCTCCCTGTGGACCGACTCGGACGACGAGGGGCTCGGCGTACAGAACAGGCACGCCCCCTGACGCACTCACCCCGTCCCTTCGAGCGGAGGATTCGTTGGCCACCGGCACCGAACCCACCAGCACCGAACCCCACACCAAGAGCGGCACCGGCGTCCGAGGCCGGACGCGTGCCGCGATCGCCGCGCCCCATCTGCGCACGGATCGCTGGTGGCTGGCCCCGGCCGCGACCGCTGCGGGCCTGTTCGCCTTCGTCGTCTACTCGACGTGGCGGGCCTTCGCCAACGCCGACTACTACGCGGCCCCGTACGTCTCACCGTTCTACTCGCCGTGCGTCGCGCAGAACTGCGAACCGATGCGGCACGGACCCAACTGGGAGATCTTCGGCTCCTGGTGGGGCCTCTCCCCCGCCCTGCTGATCCTGATCTTCCCGCTCGGTTTCCGGCTGACCTGCTACTACTACCGCAAGGCCTATTACCGCGGCTTCTGGGCGTCGCCGCCGGCCTGCGCGGTGGCCGAGCCGCACAAGACGTACAGCGGCGAGACCCGCTTTCCGCTCATCCTCCAGAACATCCACCGGTACTTCTTCTACGCGGCCGTGCTCGTGGCCTGCATCCTCAGCTACGACACCGTGCTCGCCTTCCGCGACGAGCACTACGCGTGGGGTCACATGGGTCTCGGCACCCTGGTGTTCCTGCTGAACATCACGCTGATCTGGGCGTACACGATCTCCTGCCACTCGTGCCGGCACATCGTCGGCGGCCGCCTCAAGCACTTCTCGAAGCACCCGGTGCGCTACCGCCTCTGGGGCTGGGTGGGCAAGCTGAACGGCCGTCACATGCTGCTCGCCTGGGCCTCGTTGGTGAGTGTGGCGCTCGCCGACTTCTACGTGTACCTGGTCGCGTCCGGCGCCTTCGACGATCCGCGGTTCTTCTAATGGTGGGAGCTCATCGATGAGTGTGGTGGAGCGGCAGCAGTGGGATGTTGTCGTGGTGGGCGCCGGGGGCGCCGGACTGCGGGCCGCGATCGAGGCGCGCGAGCGGGGCGCGCGTACCGCGGTGATCTGCAAGTCCCTGTTCGGCAAGGCCCACACGGTGATGGCGGAGGGCGGCATCGCGGCCGCCATGGGCAATGTGAACTCCGGGGACAACTGGCAGGTCCACTTCCGCGACACGATGCGCGGCGGCAAGTTCCTCAACCAGTGGCGGATGGCGGAGCTGCACGCGCAGGAGGCTCCGGAGCGGGTATGGGAGTTGGAGACGTGGGGCGCTCTCTTCGACCGCACCGGGGACGGCCGGATCTCGCAGCGCAACTTCGGCGGGCACGAGTACCCGCGCCTCGCCCACGTCGGCGACCGTACGGGGCTCGAACTCATCCGCACCCTCCAGCAGAAGATCGTCCAGCTCCAGCAGCAGGACAAGGCGGAGTTCGGCGATTACGAGGCGCGCCTGAAGGTCTTTCAGGAGTGCACCGTCACACGGGTGTTGAAGGACGGGGGCGACCTCGGCGGCGAGGGCTCCGGGCGGGTCTCCGGCGCGTTCTGCTACGAGCGCGAGAGCGGCCGCTTCTTCGTGCTGGAGGCGCCGAGCGTGGTCCTGGCCACCGGCGGCATCGGCAAGTCCTTCAAGGTGACGTCGAACTCCTGGGAGTACACGGGCGACGGCCACGCGCTGGCGCTCCTCGCGGGCGCGCCGCTGCTCAACATGGAGTTCGTGCAGTTCCACCCGACCGGAATGGTCTGGCCGCCGTCCGTGAAGGGCATCCTCGTCACGGAATCGGTCCGCGGTGACGGCGGAGTGCTCAGGAACTCCGACGGCAAACGCTTCATGTTCGACTACATCCCGGACGTGTTCAAGGAGAAGTACGCCGAGTCGGAGGCCGAGGGCGACCGCTGGTACGAGGACCCCGACACCAATCGGCGCCCCCCTGAACTGCTGCCGCGCGACGAGGTCGCCCGTGCCATCAACGCCGAGGTCAAAGCGGGCCGCGGCTCTCCGCACGGCGGCGTGTTCCTGGATGTCTCGACGCGGATGCCCGCCGAGGTCATCCGGCGCCGGCTCCCCTCCATGTACCACCAGTTCAAGGAGCTGGCGGACGTCGACATCACCGCCGAGGCGATGGAGGTCGGCCCCACCTGCCACTACGTGATGGGCGGCATCGCCGTCGACTCGGACACGGCGGCGTCCCGCGGCGTGCCCGGCCTGTTCGCGGCCGGCGAGGTGGCCGGCGGCATGCACGGATCGAACCGGCTCGGCGGCAATTCCCTCTCCGACCTGCTGGTGTTCGGCCGGCGCGCCGGTCTGCACGCGGCCACGTACGCCCAGGGCCTGACGGACCGCCCCGCCGTGGCCGAGCTCCAGCTCGACACCGCCGCCGCCGAGGCGCTGCGCCCCTTCTCCGCGGAGGGCCAGGAGGACGGCACCGTCCCCGAGAACCCGTACACCCTGCACCAGGAACTCCAGCAGACGATGAACGATCTCGTCGGCATCATCCGCCGGGAGCCCGAGATGGAGCAGGCGCTGCGCAAGCTCGCGGAGCTGCGGGTGCGGGCGCGCCGGGCCGGGGTCGAGGGGCACCGGCAGTTCAACCCGGGCTGGCACCTCGCCCTCGATCTGCGCAACATGCTGCTGGTCAGCGAGTGCGTCGCGCGGGCCGCCCTGGAGCGCCAGGAGTCGCGCGGCGGCCACACCCGCGAGGACCATCCGGCGATGGACCGGGAGTGGCGCCGGGTCAATCTGCTCTGCCGGCTCCGAGACCCGAGCGGAGGGCTCGCGGCCACCGATCCGGTCCGCGGCCAGATCAGTCTCGTACGCGAGACCACCGAACCCGTCCGTCCCGACCTGCTGGCCCTCTTCGAGAAAGAGGAGCTGGTCAAGTACCTGGCCGAAGAGGAGCTGTACGAGTGAGCGCGTATGAGGCCCGCTTCAAGGTGTGGCGCGGGGACACCGGCGGCGGTGACCTGGAGGATTTCGACGTCGAGGTGAACGACGGCGAGGTCGTCCTCGACATCATCCACCGCCTGCAGGCGACCCAGGCCCCCGACCTCGCGGTGCGGTGGAACTGCAAGGCGGGCAAGTGCGGTTCGTGCTCCGCCGAGATCAACGGGCGGCCACGGCTGATGTGCATGACGCGGATGTCCGTCTTCGAACGGGACGACGTCATCACGGTGACGCCGCTGCGCGCGTTCCCGGTGGTCCGGGACCTGGTGACCGACGTCGGGTTCAACTACACGAAGGCGCGCGAGGTCCCCTCGTTCGTGCCGCCGTCCGGTGTCGGGCCCGGCGAGTACCGGATGATGCAGGAGGACGTCGACCGCTCGCAGGAGTTCCGCAAGTGCATCGAGTGCTTCCTGTGCCAGGACACGTGCCATGTGGTGCGCGACCACGAGGAGAACAAGGCGGCCTTCGCGGGCCCGCGCTTC
Source organism: Streptomyces sp. NPDC050264 (assembly GCF_040655895.1). Classification (NCBI taxonomy): domain Bacteria; kingdom Bacillati; phylum Actinomycetota; class Actinomycetes; order Kitasatosporales; family Streptomycetaceae; genus Streptomyces; species Streptomyces sp. NPDC050264. The sequence continues at coordinate 87,586 of NZ_JBFAKV010000016.1, read as the reverse complement.
CTGATGCGCGTCGCCGAACTCGACATGCACCCGCTGGACGCGGCCGCCGAGAGCGGGCTCGACCGGAAACGGACCGCCCAGGACGAGCACGGGCTCGGCTACTGCAACATCACCAAGTGCTGTTCGGAGGTGTGCCCCGAGCACATCAAGATCACGGACAACGCGCTGATTCCCCTGAAGGAAAGGGCAGTTGACCGTAAGTACGATCCGGTGGTGTGGCTGGGCAACAAGATCCGGCGGAGGTCGTCGCCGTAGCCGGGCCGTGACGTGCGCGTGCCAGACTGCCGCGCATGGGGATGACGATCAAGAGGTTCGTGGTGCCGGCGCTCGTCGGGGTACTCGGAGCCGGCGTCGCGGGCTGTGGGACGCAGGACGACGGGGGCAGGGCGGGCGACGACACCGGACTGACCTCGGCGCTGTCCGGCGTGCCCGCGTCGGCGGCCGAACAGCCCATGACGTACCGCGACGTGCCCACCGCGCGGCGGCTCCTCGCCGCGGACAAGACGCTGTACCAGGGCCTCGACGGATACGGGGTCTGGGAGTTGACCGGCCGGCCGGGGAGCGTCGCGTCCGTGAAGGACTCGTACGGCTTCGAGGCGGGCGACGTCCGCACAGCGCTCCAACTGGGCAGCGGCCAGGCCCAGCGGCTGACCGGGACGTTCGACGTGAGCGCGGCACGCGACGCCATGGAGAAGGACGGCTACCGGGCGTCGGACAGCGCCGACGACGGCGTACGTCTGCGCAAGCAGGGGCAAGCCACCTTCGACGTGTCCGGCACCGCGCGCGTCACGAAGTGGCTCGACGACGGACCCACGCTTCCCCTGGACCCGCCCGACGAATCCGTCGCGGACGACGCCGCGTACCAAGCGGTCGTCGGATGCCTGGGCGACGACGTGTACGAGGCCACGCTGTACGGAAAGCGCTCCGAGTTCCGCAAGCAGGGCGTCACGCTGCTCGGCATCGGCGGCCGGGCGGACGGCTCCGCGTCGACCGAGAAGCTCTGCGCGCTGACCACCTCGAAGAAGAGCGCCGAGAAGATCGCCGGGAAGCTGCGCACGAAGACGGCCCCGGACGAGCGGTTCGCCGGCTCGAAGGTGACGATCGGCGACGGCGACGCCCCCGTCGTCTCCATGTCCTGGAAGAACAGCACGAAATCCGGCCTCCGGCCGGGCGACCAGGACCGCACGACCGAACTGCCGAAACTCTTGCTGTGGTCCTGGACCTGATGGGCCGCGGCCGCACCGCCGACGTCTACGCCCTCGACGACGCCTGGGTACTGCGGCGCCACCGCGACGGCCTCGACGCACGGGCCGAGGCCGCGGTCATGACGTACGTACGCGATCACGGCTATCCGGCGCCGCGTGTGCGTCCCGACGCGGGGCTGCCGCACAGCGACCTGGTCATGGAGCGGCTCGACGGGCCGACTCAGGCGGACGCGGTGTTGCGCGGTGAGGTCGATCCGACGGAGGCGGGGCATGAACTCGGCTTTCTGCTGAGGGAGTTGCATGCCGTTCCCGCTCGGCCGGGTGGGCACGTACTGCATCTTGACCTGCACCCGGAAAACGTCATCCGTACCGCGCACGGGCCCATGGTGATCGACTGGGCGAACGCCGAGGAGGGGGCGCCCGCGCTGGACTGGGCGGTGTCCGCGCTGATTCTCGCTGAGGTCGCCGTGGAGCCGGGGCGGGCGGAGGCGGAGCCGGTGCGGGTGGCCCTCGCGGCACTTCTCACCGAGCCGGTGCCGGGGGTGGACGGCGCTCTCGACGAGGCGGGTGCTCGCCGCGCGGCCAATCCGACGCTCAGCGCGGAGGAGAAGCGGCGACTGGGGGCGGCGGTGGCTCACGTTCGGTGGCTGTTGAGTCGGTAGGTGCACGCCTTGAAGGGAGGGCGGCCGTCCTTGCCTCGTTGGCGGCTTTCCGTTTCGCTTCGGTAGGTGTGCGGGTGGGGCCGGTGCCGCCCGGGGTATGTCCGTGCTCGCCATCTCGATGGCATCGCCGAACGCTTCGGGGACCGCTACCGCGTGAACTGTGCTGCGCGCACATACCCCGGCCTGCGACGCTTACGTCACCTCGGGATCCGGCGCCGGGGTCCGCAGGCTTCGCGGCGTTTCGAGCCCTCGCTCCGGGAACCCGGGACGCGGACCGGTGTCGCGGCCCCGGGCGCTGTGGGGGCGGTCCCGGTCGCGGCACCTTTGATCCGGACATACGCTCCCAAATGTGCCCCCGTCCGAGAGCCGCCCCCGCCCGGTACCGATAGCCGCGCGGACCGCAGTGGTCGCGCTTCTCGCGCTGCTCTGGCTGCTGCTGCCCGCCGCATCCGTCCATGCCGACGATCCGGTCACCCTGTCCCGTACAGGCCAGATCACCGACAAGGTGGGCGCCCTCGGGGACCGTGAGGACGCCGTCGTCTCCGCGCTCGGCGATCTTGACGACGCGCACGGCATCCAGCTCTTCGTCACCTACGTACGGGACTTCTCCGGGCGCTCCGCGCAGGACTGGGCCGACGCCACCGCCGACAAGAACGGCCTCGGCCTCAACGACGTACTCCTCGCCGTCGCCACGCACGACCGGCAGTACGCGCTCTCGGTCGACCAGGACTCCCGGCTCACCGACGCCCAGATCCAGCAGATCGCGGGGACCGCTGTGGAGCCGGCGCTGCGCAGGAACGACTGGGCCGGGGCCGCGATCGGCGCGGCGAACGGGATCGACGCCGTCGTCGCGGGCCGGGCCGTGCCCACCCCGACGGTGACGCCGGGCGCCGCCGACCCCGGCGCGAGCGACGACAGCGCCGGGACCGGCACCGGCGACCTGGTGCTCCCCGTCATCGCCGTCGGCGCCGCGGGCGCCCTGGCCGCGTACTCGTACACCCGGCGCAAGCGGCGCGTGAGCGAACGCACCACTCCCGGCGGGAAAGCCCGTGGCTGGGGGCAGCCGCAGGTCACCCCGCTTCCCGAACTCGACCAGCAGGCCAGGCATCTCCTGGTGGAGACCGATGACGCGGTGCGCACCAGTACCGAGGAACTCGGCTTCGCGACCGCCCAGTTCGGGGAGGAGGCGGTCAAGCCGTTCAGTGAGACGCTCGCGTACGCGCAGACGGAGCTGACGGCGGCGTTCAAGCTGCGCCAGCAACTCGACGACGCCTTTCCCGAGGACGATCCGACGAAGCGGCGGATGCTCGAAGAAATTGTCAGCCGCTGCTCCGAGGCCGGGCGCCGGCTCGATCAGGAGTCCGGGGACTTCGACCGGCTGCGCTCCCTGGAGCAGTCGGCGCCCGAGGCGCTCGCCAACGCCGAACGGGCCTTCCGCGAGCTGACGGCGCAGACGAGCCGCGCGCAGGACACCCTCACCGCGCTCGGCACGCGGTACGCGCCCGCCGCGCTCGGCTCCGTCGCCGGCCACATCGAGCAGGCCAAGGACCGCCTCGTGTTCGCCACGACCCATCTCGACCAGGCCCGCCAGTCCGTCGACGCGGGCGACAACGGCAAGGCCGCCGTCCACCTGCGGGCCGCCGAGGGCGCCGTCGACCAGGCCGGCACGTTCGTCGCCGCGGTCGAGCGCCTGGCGGGTGAACTGGCCGAGGCGCAGGAGAAGTTGCCGGCCGCGCTCACCGAGTCCGAGGCGGATCTCGCGGACGCCCGCGGCCTGCTCGAAGGCACCGCGCGGGGCGTCCCGACCGCGGATCTGCGGGGCCGCATCGCCCGCGCCGAGTCCGTCGTCGGCGACGTACGCGAGGAGACGGCCGCGGGCCCGTACGACCCGATCGACGCGCTGCGCCGTGTGGAGGAGGCGGACGCGGCGCTCGACGAGGCGCTCGCGGCCGCACGGGAGCGGGAGTCGGGCACCACGCGCGCCCGCTCACTCCTCGGGCAGGCGCTGCTCGCCGCCCGCAGCAGCACCGGCGCCGCGGCCGACTTCATCACGACCCACCGCGGCGCCGTCGGCAGCGAGGCCCGCACCCGGCTCGCGGAGGCCCAGCGGCATCTGGCCGACGCGCAGGGCGCCGAGGAGAGCGATCCGGCGGCGGCGCTCACCGAGGCCCAGCAGGCCGACGCGCTGGCCCGGCAGGCGCAGTCGCTCGCCGAGCGGGACGTGCGCTCGTACGGCAATCCATACGGAGGCGGCGGGCGCGGCGGCGGCGGTTCGGGCGGCGCCGTGCTCGGCGGGATCCTCCTCGGCCAGATCCTCGGCGGCGGGGGGCGCGGCGGCATGGGCGGCGGCGGGCGCGGCGGGTTCGGCGGCGGGGGCGGGCCCGGCAGCTTCGGCGGCGGCGGGACCCGTGGCCGCAGAGGCGGCGGCGGACGTTTCTGACCAGCGCGCGCCGACGAGTACCGATCACGGCGCCGCGTCACCCATGGACCCATGTACCGGAGGACTTGATCATGACGAAGCAGACGATTTTCAGCCGGGTCGCCACCCTCGCGAAGGCGAACATCAACGCGCTGCTCGACAACGCCGAGGACCCGCAGAAGATGATCGACCAGCTCATCCGCGACTACACGAACAACATCCGGGAGGCCGAGGACGCCGTGTCGACCACCATCGGCAACCTGCGGATGATGGAGCAGGATCACAAGGAGGACGTGGACGCGGCCGCCGAGTGGGGCACGAAGGCGCTCGCCGCCAGCAAGAAGGCGGACGAGCTGCGGGCCGGCGGGACCGCGGCGGAGGCCGACAAGTTCGACAGCCTCGCGAAGGTCGCGCTCGGGCGGCAGCTGCGGTCCGAGAAGGAGGCGAAGGACGCCGAGCCGACGATTCGCTCGCAGACCGAGGTGGTCGACAAGCTGAAGTCGGGGCTCGACCAGATGAAGACGAAGCTGGGTGAACTGCAGGCCAAGCGCGACCAGTTGGTGGCCCGCGCGAAGACCGCGCAGGCGCAGAACCAGATGATGGACGCCGCGAAGAACATCAACGTCCTCGACCCCACGAGCGAGCTGAACCGCTTCGAGGAGAAGGTGCGCCGCGAGGAGGCCAAGGCTCTCGGCAAGCAGGAGCTGGCCGACTCCTCGCTGGACGCACAGTTCGAGCAGCTGGACTCGCTGGGGGACTCCGCCGAGATCGAGGCGCGGCTCGCCGCGCTCAAGGGCGCATAGCGCCCCGGACTCGTGGCACCGCGGACTCGGGGGCGTCAGAAGAGGCTGAGCAGCGCCTCCGTCGGGTCCGCTATTCCCGTGTCCCCGTCGGGCAGGGCGAGTTCGAACCAGACGGTCTTGCCGCGCGGTGTACGGCGCGAGCCCCAGGCGGCGCTGAGCAGGCCGACGAGCTGGAGGCCGCGGCCGCCCTCGTCGGTGTCCCGGGCGCGGCGGCGGCGCGGCTGCACGAGCCCCGCGTCCCACACCTCGCACACCAGCGTGCGGTCGAGCAGCAGCCGGAGCCTGATCTCGCCCTCGCCGTACCGCAGGGCGTTGGTGACGAGCTCGCTGACGAGCAACTCGGTGGTGTCCACGAGGGGTTCGAGGTCGAAGGCGGTCAGCTGGGCGCGGGCCAGTTCGCGGGCGAGGCCCACGGACTTCGGCTCGCGCGGCAGCGTCCAGTCGCCGACGTTCTCGCTCGGCAGCCCTTGGATGCGGGCCATGAGCAGGGCGATGTCGTCCTCGCCGTGGTGTGTGTCGAGGGTGGTGAGGACGTGGTCGCAGACGTCCTCCAGGGCCGGTGCCGGGTCGTCGAGCACGGCACGGAACGCGGAGAGTCCCTCGTCCAGGGGGTGGTCGCGGGACTCGACCAGGCCGTCCGTGTAGAGGGCGAGGAGCGAGCCGTCCGGCAGTTCGACCTCCACCTCCTCGAACGGCTCCCCGCCCACGCCGAGCGGCATTCCGGGCGGCACGTCGAGCATGAGCGCGCCCTCACCGGGTTCGACGAGTACGGGTGGCAGGTGGCCCGCGTTGGCGAAGGTGCAACGCCGCGTGACGGCGTCGTAGACCGCGTAGACGCAGGTGGCGAGGTAGACCTCGGACAGGTCGGCGTCGGACGGCTTGCTGCGGGCCGAGCGGGTCGCCTGCTGGACACCGCCGGGCGTGCCGAGGCCGCGCGCGATCTCGTCCAACGCGCTGAGCACCTCGGCCGGTTCGAGATCGAGCAGGGCCAGGGTCCTGACGGCCGTACGGAGTTCACCCATGGCGACGGCGGCGCGCAGGCCGCGCCCCATGACGTCGCCGATGACCAACGCGGTGCGGTGTCCGGGCAGTTCGATGACGTCGAACCAGTCGCCGCCGACCTCCGTCGCCGCGTTGCCCGGCAGGTAGCGGCAGGCGATGTCGAGGCCGGACGCCTCGGGGTTGTCGGGCGGCAGGAGCGAGCGCTGCAGTATCAGGGCGCGCTCGTGCTCACGGCGGTACAGGCGCGCGTTGTCGATACAGACCGCGGCACGTGCGGCCAGCTCCACCGCGAGCGCCCGGTCCCGCTCGTTGAACGGTTCGCTGCCCTTCGTGCGGGAGAACTGCACGAGCCCGACGACCGTGTCGTGCGCGACCATCGGCACCGCGAGCGTGGAGCGTACGAGGTTGCCCGGTTCGGCGGGGAGCAGTTGGGGGCGCGCGGTGCGCAGGGCGTCCGCGCAGGGCGAGTTGAACGGGAAGCGGTGCACCGCGCCCACGCTGACGGGTTCCTCGCCGCCCAGGTCGAGGAAGGGCACGTCGGCGACGGCGCTCGCGGCGGCGACCCGGCGCAGCTCGGCGCTGCCGTCGGCGAGGCTGTGGCTGCTCAGCGCCGCCTCGTCGCCCGCGAGCAGCCCCTGGTACAGGTCGACGGAGGCCAGGTCGCAGAAGCCCGGGACGACGACGTCGAGGAGTTCCCTGGAGGTCGTCTCCAGGTCCAGGGAGTTGCCGATGCGGGCGCCCGCCTCGTTCAGGAGCGCCAGGTTGCGGCGGGCGTGCGCGGCCTCGCGGGCGGCGGCGTGCCGCCGGGTGACGTCGGTGGCGAGCCCGGCGACGCCGATGGGCCGGCCCGAACCGCTGTGCACGCGGTAGAGGTTGACGGACCAGTGGCGCCGCTCGGACGAGTCCGGCGCGGTCCCCACCAGCTGCATGTCGGTGACGGCGTCGCCGCTCTCCAGGACCCGGCGCAGCGCGCCCTGCACCCGGTCGGCCTCGTGGCGCGGCAGGTAGTCGTGGACGGTGCGGCCGCGGTGGTCGTCCGTCTGTCCGCCGAAGACCGCGGCGAACGTGCGGTTGGTGCGCCGCACCGTGAGGTCGGTGTCGAACAGCAGGAAGCCGAAAGGCGATTGACCGAAAATCGCCTGCGAGGCGGCAAGGTCCGTTTCGATGCGCCGCAGGGTCCGTACGTCCACCACGATGCAGACCGCGGCACGCTCGCCGGCCTCGGTGGTCGTCGGCATCACATAGACCTCGGCGCGGCCGGCCGGCCTGTCCCCCGACACCTCGGCATCGTTCGCGGGCGGCATCCGGAACGGGACCGTGCCCGTCCACTCCCGGCCGTCCAGGATCTCCGCCATCTTGCGGTACCCGCGCTCGCGGAGATCGGCGGGCACGAACGCCTCGATCGGATCCTTGCCCACGGCCTCCTCGGGCGTGACGCCGAAGACGCGCGCGGCCCGCTTGCTCCACTGGTCGATCAGCCCGTCGGGCCCGATCGAGAAGGAAGCGACCTTGATGTAGTCATAGATCGAACCGGGCGGACTGGACTGCCAGCCGTCGACCGCACCCGACCTTCTCCCGTCGTGCGGCGTGCGGTCCGCATCCCGCGTCGACGCCGTGTCCGGGCGACCCCCGGACACCTGGGCCTTCGCTGGTATCTCGCTCACGCGAACCGTCCCCTCCAGCTCACCACGTCCGGCACCGGTCACCGGGGCGGCTGCCCGCAGTATCCAGCACTACGGAGCCGCACAACACGGTGTTCACGATCACACCACGCTCCCGACGCTTTTTGGCCCGCCGGGGCCGATTGTTTCCGTACCCAGGGTGCAGGTACGCCCACACACGGCGACCCACACGCGCTGCTCTGATCCCTCGTCTAACCAGGCAGAGCCAGCTCGAACCACACGGTTTTGCCACCCGTCCGAGTGTCCCCCGGTCTCGTGCCCCAGCGCCGCGAGGCGCCCGCCACCAATTGCAGACCCCGGCCGCCCTCGTCGTCGGGGGCGGCGGCGCGGGCCCGCGGCGGGTCGGGCAGCGGGTCGGAGACCTCCACGAGGAGGGCGCCGTCGGGGCCCGCCGAGCGGAACAGGCACACTCCGATCGGGCCCGAGGCATACCGCAAGGAGTTGGTCACCAGCTCGCTGACCAGCAGCGTCGTCACATCCCCGAGTTCTTGGAGACCCCAGTCGTCGAGCTGCGCCCGGACCGCCGCACGGGCCCTGCGCACCGCCGTCGGGTCGGCGGGGAAAGCCCACTCGGCGTAGTCGCCGTCGGTGTGGAGCACGCCGATCACTTCCCTGGCCCGCAAAGAGGTCTGCCCGGTTTCAGAGGGTTAATCGGCATATACCCGTACGTGGCGCGGTGCTATCGCGTTGATGGGGGTGCGGTGGTACAGACGGCGTACGCGCGGCTCATCCGGTTCGCGGGAAACGCACCTGTGCGCCGGTCCAGGTTTGAGAACTCCAGCAGGGTCACGGTGTCCGTCGCGCGAGCGTCTCCTTCACCGCGGGAACGTCCTGATCCAGCCAATCGACTGACCAGATCTCGTCGGGCGTCAGCCAGCGGAGTTCGTCGTGGTCCTGCAGCGGGGCCGGGACGCCGGAGAGGAGGCGGGTGCGCCACACTCGCAGCACGTAGCCGGGTTTCAGGGGCCACTCGCCCGGCACCCGGTCGACGGGGTCGGACGTGACGCCCAGCTCTTCGCGCAGCTCGCGCACCAGAGCGTGCTCGGGGACCTCTCCCGGCTCCACCTTGCCGCCGGGTAGTTCCCAGCGGCCGGCCAGCTCGGGGGGCGCGCTCCGTCGCGCGGCCAGGAGGCGGCCCGCATCGTCGTACAGGGCGGCGGCGACCACCACGATCGGTTCGGACGCAGAGGGTGCAGTGGGCATGTGCCGGAGCCTACGGCTCCGTCAGCGCACCGCGCCGTTCTGTCCCGGGCCCGGACCCTGGGCGAGACGCTCGACCCAGTACAGCTGCTTGTGCCCGCGGTCGTCGAGGCTGTCGGCCATGCGCTGGGCCTCGGCCCTGGTCGCGTACCGCCCGACGCGGTAGCGGTTGCCGTTGTCGTCCTCGCGTATGACGAGCCACGGAAGTGTGGTCGTGCTGTCAGTCATCGCGCCCCTCCACTCCCCGACTCCGGCTCGCATGGTGCCCCGCCCCCTAAGCGTTTTGAGGAAACCGCAATCCGCATATGCCCAAGCCTACGCCTGACCTTTACGGAGCGAATACGGATTAGCACAAAGAGATACGCAACAAGCCACCGGGGTGACACCTCTTGAGCACAGTCGCGCATCCGCCGTGCGCACAACAAGGGGGCGCATCCGCACAGATGCGCCCTCTGGCCCCTCTGAGCTGCTGTTTCAGCCCACGCGAACCGCCGCTATCGGCATCAGCACCGGCTCCCCCGTCGGCCGCTTCGTACAGGCGTCGTCGCACTCCGCGTCCAGGGAGCAGCGCAGCGAGCAGATCGGACCGGCCCGGACGGGGCAGTCCGCCATGTCGGAAAGTTCGTACGCGGTTTCGCAGATGCCGCCCGTATGGGTCGCGGTGACGTCCGGCACGTCGACGTCCGGGCCGTTCACCGGGTTCGGGCGGGCCAGGTAGTACTTGCCCTTCGTCGCCCAGGCGATCAGCGGGCACAGGACCAGCGCCGGGCCGGCCGCGATGACGGTCGAGCACGCCTCCGCGCAGTCACCGAAGAGCCCGAAGAAGGCCAGGATCGAGACCACCGACGCGATCACCATCGACCCGGACCCCGCCGGGTTCACGGCGTACAGATACGCGCGCTTGAACTCGATGTACTCGGGGCTCCAGCCCACCCGCTTGTTGATGACGAGGTCGGCGGCGACAGTCGCGATGCAGGCGATGCCGACGTTCGAGGAGAAGCCGAGCAGCTTGTTCAGCGCGGCGAACGTGTTCATCTCCATCAGCGTCAGCGCGATGGCGAGGTTGAGGAAGACGTACCAGACCCGCCCCGGGTGACGGTGGGTCACCCGGGAGAGGAGGTTCGACCACGACAGCGAGCCGCTGTACGCGTTCGTGAGGTTGATCTTGATCTGCGACACGACGACGAACAGCGCGGCGACCGGCAGCGCCACCGAACCCTGCCAGGGCTTCAGCGCCTCCACCTGTGGGGCGATCGGCTCCAGCGCATGCGTCGTACCCACGGCCCCCAGCGCCACGAAAGCGAGCAGCGCCCCGCCCAGTCGCCTGGCCGCGCCGATGATCACCCAGCCCGGCCCCGCGGCGAGGACGGCCGGATTCCATCGCTTCCTGTTCGTCTCCGTCTTTGCGGGCATGAAGTGCAAATAGCCGGCCTGTTCCCCGATCTGCGCGATGAGCGAGAGCGCCGCGCCGGTACCGAGCCCGAGGCCGATCCAGTCGAAACCGCCGCCCGCGCCCTCGGTACCGCCGAAATGCGTGAACTCCCCGAAGGAGACAGCACCTCGCGGGAGGGCGGCGGGGTCATTTCACCGGCAGGTGGTAGGCGATGCGGTAGCGGTCGGCCGGGACCACGATGTCGGCCGTCTCCACCGGTCTGCCCGAGGCGAAGAACGTCCGGTGGATGACGAGGACGACATGGCCCGGCACTCCGCCGAGCGCGCTCAACTCCTCGGCGAGGCCGGGGCGGGCGGCGACTTCCTCCGTCACGTTGTCCACGATCACGTCGATCGCCGCCATGCGCTCCACGACGCCGCAACCGCCCAGCGGGCCCTCCTCGGGGAGCATCACCGGGGTGCGGCCCGTGACGGCCAGCGGCTCCCACGACGTGGACAGCATCACCGCCTCGCCCGCGTCCCGGTACACGTATCTCGTACACATCACACGGTCGCCCACGCGGACACCGAGACGCTCGGCGAGGCCGCCGTCCGCCTCCGACTGCTCGCTGCGCGACTCCCACGTACCGCGCGCCGCCGGGTCCGACTGCTCCTGGCGGAACGGTGTGGAGCCGCCGCCCGAGCGGTACCCGGAGCGGGACACGCGGCGCGGCACGGGGCGCTCGCGCACGTACGTCCCCGAACCGGACCGCCCCTCGACCAGACCCTCGGCCATGAGGATCTTGCGGGCCTCCAGCGCGACCGTGTCCGAAACCCCGTACTCCTCGCGGATCCTGGCCTGGGAGGGAAGACGGGTGTGCGGCGGCAGCGAGCCGTTGACGATCTTCCTGCGCAGGTCTCCCGCGACGCGCAGGTACGCCGGCTGCTCACCGAATGTCACTAGGTGTTCCCCTCAGATCCCATCAGATTGACAGACAGCAACAGCGTGGCAACCGTGGGTTCGACGGTGCAAGCAAAGGCCAAGGAATCACTCGAAGTGATTACACGCAGGCCCCGGGGGCTTTACTCGGCGGCCTACCCCGGGTAGTGCATGTTTCACACATCGACTCCGGGGTCGAGAGAGTGTGCGGCCCGCGTTGCGATTTGCGCTGTGAATGGAGGGTGGCCGCCGGGTGTGTGTCGGCGGCTGTCCGGTTCGTTCCGATAGGTGCGTGGACGGGTCCGGTGCCGCCCGGGGCATGTCCGTGCGCGCCGTCTTGATGGCATCGCCCGCCCGCGGGTCAGGCGGAGGCCGGTGTGGCCAGGCCCGTTTTCAGGCCCGCGCCGCAGAGGGGGACGACCGCTGTGCGGTTGTTCAGGGTCGCGCCGAGGGGGCCTCCGTCGCGGGTGGCGGCCCAGCAGGCGACTCCGGTCGACTCGACGTACAGGCCCCGCGAGGCCAGGTCGAGCTGGGCGTGCCGGATCTGGTCCTCCGTCACCGTGTGGAACGCGCCGCCTGATTCGCGTACGGCCCGAAGGATCTGGCGGGCCCGGGGCGGGCGGGGGATCGCGATGCCCTCCGCGAAGGTGGGGGCCATCGGGGTCACGCCCACCAGGTCGTCCGCTCCGGCCTGCCATGCCGCGGCCAGCGGTGCGACCGCCGCGGCCTGTACGGCGTGCAGCGCGGGCCGGCGGTCGATCATCCCCGCGGTGTGCAACTCGGCGACGGCGAGAGCGGCGCCGAGGAGAAGCGTGCCGTTGCCGACGGGCACGACCAGGGCGTCCGGGAGGCGGCCGCCGAGTTCCTCCCACAGCTCGTGGACATAGGTCTTGGTGCCGTGCAGGAAGTAGGGGTTGTGGACGTGGCTGGCATAGAAGACGCCGCTCTCGTCCGCCGCCGCGCGGGCCGCTCGCGCCGTGGCCTCCCGGTCTCCCGCGACCACTTCCAGCCGCGCGCCGTGCGCCCCGATCTGCTCCAGCTTCTTGGGAGACGTTCCCTCAGGAACGTAGACCGTGCACGGGAGTTGGGCACGTGCGCAGTACGCGGCGACGGCCGTACCGGCATTGCCGCTGCTGTCGGCGATCACGCGGTCGGGGCGCAGCCGGGTGGCGAGTGCGGCGAGCATGACGGCCCCGCGGTCCTTGAACGACAACGTCGGCATGAGGAAGTCCAGCTTGGCCGAGACGTTGTCCGTGAGCGGGACGACCGGTGTGCGGCCCTCGCCGAGGGTGCAGTCGGGGGCGGGGAGCGGCAGGCACTCGGCGTATCGCCACAGCGAGTTGACGCGTCCGGTGAGGGATTTGAGGGACGCGGGTGTCGGTGAGTAGTCGAGGTCGAGCGGCCCCCGGCAAGCCGGACAGCACCAGTCGAGCGACCCGGCGGGAACGCGGGTCCCGTCGATGGGGCAGTAACAGTCGGGAAGGGCGGTCATGAGAGCACCCTAGAGTCCCGCACGCCCACGGAAGGGTCCACCGGAGCCACCGCGACAGCCCTCGGCGTTCAGACACGTACGAGACGGGAGGGGCCGGTCGATGCATGTGCGCGCGCAGCACAGCGGCACGCGGTAGCGGCACCCGACGCAACCGGCAAGGCCATCAAGATGGCGAGCACGGACATGCCCCGGGCGGCACCGTACCCACCCGCACACCTGTCGGAGGCAACGGACAGCCGCCGACGAGACCCCGGACGGCCACCCTCCATTCAGGCGCGCCCACCCCCGCCCCGGCACCCTCGATTCCGGGCGCACCCGCCCCCACCCGGGCACCCTCCATTCAGGTCGCGCCCGCCTCCACCCGGCCACAGAATCCCCCCGCCCCGGCGCGCATACACCACCACCCCGCCCGCACCCCGCACCCTCGACCCGTGACCACCCCGCGCCGCCTCCTCGCCGGCATCACCCTCACCTCCGCCCTCGCCGCGGCCCTCCTCCCCTCTCCCCCCGCCCAGGCCGCCACGGCAACCCCGGCGTGCGACACCCCCGCCTGGACCCTCACCACCCACACCCCGCCCCCACCGGACGACCCGTTCCACGCCTACGCCGGCAACGGATACCTGGGGCTCCGCGTCCCACCCGCAGGCACCGGATACGCCGCCCCCGGCGGGCCCGACGCCAAGACGGGCTGGCCGTTGTACACGCACCCGTACGACGGCGCCTTCGTCTCCGGCCTCTACGCCCGCGGCCCGGCCGTCACCGCCCACCGCCAGGTCCTCGCCGCGCTCCCCACCTGGACCGGCCTGGACGTGACCGTGAACGGCGAGACGTACGGGCCCGGCAGTCGCACCACGGGGTACCGGCAGAGTCTCGACCTGCGGTGCGGCATCGTCCGTACGTCGTTCACCTGGGTGCACAAGGACGGCCGCCGCACGGATCTGGCGTACGAGGTGCTCGCGGACCGGGCCCGCCCGCACGTCGGTGCGGTCCGGCTGCGCCTGACGCCGCACTGGAGCGGCCGGGTCGCGGTCGCCGACCGCATCGACGGCCGCGGGGCCCGCCGTCTCACGCCGACGGGCGGCGGCCCGGCCGGAAAACGGACGGCGATCGTGGGGTTCCGCACCGACGGGACGCGGACAGAGGGCGCGGTGGTGACGACGCTCCGTTCACCGGGACGCACCCACCCGGCGCACCGGACCACCACTCTGAGCGCCCGTCAGACCGCGGACTTCGGTGCGAGCGCCGGTATCCGCTACGACGTCGTCAAGTACGTGGGCGTCGACACGGCCCTCACGTCCCGCCCGCCGCGCGACACGGCGGCCACCGCCTCCCAACGCGCGGCCGCCGCGGGATGGGAGACGCTGACGCGTGAACACGTGGCGGCATGGCGGGAGTTGTGGGAGTCCGACATCGAGGTCCCGGGGCGGACCGAGCTGCAGAGGCAGGTGCGCGCGGCCCAGTACGGGCTCCTGGCGTCCCTCCGCGCCGGCGCCCGTGACAGCGTCGCGCCCACCGGGCTGAGCAGTGACAACTACGGAGGGATGGTGTTCTGGGACGCGGAGACGTGGATGTTCCCATCGCTGCTCGCGACCAGGCCTCAACTGGCTGAGCCTGTACTGGAGTACCGCTACCGCACACGGACCGCCGCGGCCGACAATGCGCGCAGAACATCCGTGGGCGGTCTCATGTACCCCTGGACCAGCGCGAGTTCGGGCTCGCTCTGGGGAGAGTGCCAGAGCTGGCACCCGCCCCACTGCGTCATCCAGAACCACCTTCAGGGTGACATCGCGCTGGCGGCCTGGCAGTACTACCAGGCGACCGGCGACCGGGCGTGGCTGCGCGCGAAGGGCTGGCCGCTGCTCAAGGGCCTCGCGGAGTACTGGACTTCGCGGGTCACGAAGAACACCGAGAGCACCGGCAGGTCCTCACATTCGTACCCGTACTCGTACTCGTATTCCATCAAGGATGTGGCGGGCCCCGACGAGTACAGCAACGGCGTGGACGACGGGGTCTACACGAACGCCGTCGCCGCGATGTCGCTTCGTTCGGCGGCCCGGGCGGCGCGGATCGTCGGGGAGAAGCCGGGCCCGGAGTGGACGCGGATCGCCGACCGGCTGCGGATTCCGTACGACGCGCGGCGCAAGGTCTTTCTGCAGTACGCCGGGTACAAACTCGGCGGCTCGGCCTCGGCGATCAAGCAGGCCGACGCGGTACTGCTGCTGTATCCCCTGGACTGGCGGCCGATGCCGAAGGGGGCGGCGGCCGCGACGCTCGACTACTACGCGGCGCACACGGACCGCGACGGCCCGGCGATGACGGACTCGGTGCACGCGGCCGCGGCGGCGGCGATCGGGGAGCCGGGCTGTTCGACGTACACGTTTCTGGAGCGGGCGTCGCGCCCGTTCTTCCGCGGCCCGTTCGGCACGTTCTCGGAGTCGCGCGGCACGAAGGCGGGTGCCGGGGACGCGTTGGCGGGTTCACCGGCGCAGGACTTCCTGACCGGGAAGGGCGGCTTCCTGCAGGTGTTCACGCACGGCCTGACGGGGCTCAGGCTCCGGGACGACGACGCCGTGCACCTGGACCCGATGCTGCCGCCGCAACTCTCAACAGGCGTGAAGGTCAAGGGACTTCAGTGGCGCGGCCGGTCGTACGACGTGGCGATCGGCGCCGAGCGGACCACGGTGCGGCTCACGTCCGGCGCCCCCTTCACCGTGGACACCCCGGCGGGCCGCAAGAGGGTGACCGCCACGGGCCTCACCCTGCCGACCCGGCGCCCCGACCGCACCCCGACCTCCGACCTGGCGCGCTGCCGCCCGGCGACGGCGACGTCCGAGGACCCCGGCCAGTACGCGGGCGCGGCGGTCGACGGCAACCCGGCCACGACCTGGCTGCCCGCCCGCCCCGGCGCCGCGCTGACGGTGGACCTGGGCGCCGAGCGGACCCTGTCCCGGGTGTCGGTGACGGGGGCGCGGGCGTACCGGGTGCGGATGTCGGTGGACGGGCGGCGCTGGGTGCCGTTCGTGGCGGGCGGGGCGGGGAGGTTCGTACGGGTGACGGAGACCGGCGAATCGGCTGAGCCCGTCGGGGAGTTGACGGTGCGGTGACGACGTCCGGGTACGGCCTCCGGGTATCCGCCTCCAAGCAGATGTCCGGCGGCGTACAACCTCGGCCCCGTCACGCTGGTCTTGATCACGGAACCCTGCGCCGACCCCGGGCGCCGGGCGTTGATCATCAGGAGAAGCACCATGCGAGCCACCACCGTCCGCCGTACCGCCCTGACCGTTTCCGCGGTCTCCTTCGCTCTTCTGGTCACCGCCTGCGGTGGCGGTGACCAGAGCGACGAGGGCTCGTCGGGAAGCGCCGGGGCGGCCGACAAGCCGGCGGCGAAGGCGCTCACCGCCGCCGAGTTGGAGAAGCGCGTGATCGCCCAGGGCGACGTCAAGGACCGGCAGATCAAGAAGCCGGGGAAGGACGACGCCTTCGAGCCGGGCTCGGTCTCCGTCGACAAGGCCGAGTGCGAGCCCGTCGCCCAGGTGTTGTCGGCCCTTCCGGCGGGCAAGCCGGCGGCGAGCGTCCAGCGGCTCGTCGTCGAGGAGTCCGCGCAGGCCAAGAAGGGCATGCCCTCGGTCGAGGAGCTCGGGAAGATGACGACGAAGGAGGCGGAGGAGGCGACGATCGACTCGCTCGACATCACCAAGACCCTCACCTCCCTCTGGTCCTACGACGCCGAGGGTGCCGAGCAGACCCTCACCACGCTGCGCGAGGCCGGCAAGAAGTGCGCGGGCGGCTTCACCATGACGGCCGACGGGGAGAAGCAGCAGGTCACCAAGGTCAGCGAGGAGAAGGTCTCGGCCGGGCAGGACGCGGTCGCCTGGACGGTGGGGACGAAGCAGGACGGCACGCCGGCCGACACCAAGGTCGTCGTCTTCCGGCAGGGCAGCACGCTCGCCGGGTTCTCGTCCTTCAACATCGCGGCGGTCACCCGGGGCGAGACGTTCGAGCAGCCGACCGCCGTCATCGACGCGCAGGCCGCCAAACTCAAGTGAGTCACGGCGCCGCGCCGCCGGGCGCCGGGCTCACCCGCGCCCGTCGACCAGGCCGGATTCCCAGGCCCAGGCGGCGATCTCCACGCGGTTGCGGGCGGAGAGCTTGATCTGCACATTGGCGAGGTGGGTCTTCACCGTGCCGACCGAGATGGTCAGTTCGGAGGCGATCTCGGCGTTGGTCAGCCCCCTGGCCACCAGGCGGACCAGGTCGTTCTCGCGTGCCGAGAGCGCGGTGTGCGGTTCCCGGGCGGCCGGCACGGCGCTGTTGAGGCGCCGTAGCAACCGGACGGTGATGGCCGGGCTGACCAGCGCCTCGCCGGAGGCGGCCGCCCTGATCGCCTCGACGAGGAGGGCCGGGCCCGAGTCCTTGATCAGGAACCCGGAGGCCCCCTCGCTCAGGGCGCGTTGCACGTACTCCTCGTCGTCGAAAGTCGTCACCACGACGACCTTCGGCGGGTTCACGGTGCCGGGCCGGGTCAGCCTGCGCAGTGCCTCCAGGCCGTCCATGCGGGGCATCCGGATGTCCATCAGCACGACGTCGGGCCGGTGGCGCTCGGCGAGTTCCACGGCATGCACGCCGTCCGTGGCCTCCCCGACCACCTCGATGTCGTCCTCGGCGCCGAGGATCATCGCGAACCCGGCGCGGACCATGGACTGGTCGTCGGCGATCAGCACGCGGATCGTCACGACACGGCCACCTTCGCCTTCGCCTGGGACGCGGCCGGGGCCGGGGACACCGGGAGCGTCGCCTCGACGCCCCAGCCGCCGCCCGTGACCGGGCCCGCCTGGACGCTTCCGCCGATCAGGCCCACCCGCTCGGCCAGGCCCTTCAGCCCGAAGCCGCTCTGGGAGACGTGATGCGGGCGTCCGTCGTCGGCGACCCGTACGGTGAGCCGGTCTCCCGAGCGGTCCACGCGCACCCGCACTTCGGTGCATCCCTGGCCGTGCTTGCGTACGTTGGTGAGCGCCTCCATCACCACCCGGTGCACGGTCGTGGACACCTCCACCGGCAGGTCGTCGAAGGTCCCTTCCACGTCGAGCCGGGCCCGGGCGCCCCCGACGGCCGAGAACTCCTCGACGAGCGTACGTACTTCGCCGATGCCCGCCAGCGGCGTCAGCGTCACTTCGCCGTCGGCGTCGCGCAGCATCCCCACCATGTGCCGCATCGAGGTCAGCGCCTCCGATCCCGCCTGTTCGATCCGCTGCAGCGCGGGCGGTACGAGTTCGGGCTTGCGGCCCGCCATCGCCTGGGCTCCCTGCGCCTGGACGACGATGCCGGTCACGTGGTGGGCGACGAAGTCGTGCAGGTCCCGGGCGAACTCCGTGCGCTGCTCGAGGCGGAGGGCCGCCGCCTGGCGCCGCCGGTCCGCCAGGAGCAGGCGCATCCCGAGACCGATGCCGAGCGCCGTGACCGCTGCCAGGGCGAAGAGCAGCGCCAGGATCATGGTGGACTGCTTCACGTTGACGGACACCGGCCGCAGCACGATCGCCACCAACAGCGCGGGGACGGCCGGCATCGCCCACGACGGCTTGCCCCGTCGGGCGACGAGCAGCAGGAGCCAGGTCAGCGCCGCCGGTTCGGTGAATCCCATCGCCATCCTGGAGATCGCCGTCTCCAGGTGCAGCACGAACGAGACGCACACCGAGAAGAAGGCGAGGACGCAGGCGGCAACCGGCAGCACCCGGCTGCCGAGCCGGGGCGAGGCGACGGCGCAGGCGACGGCCAGCAGGGCGCAGCCCGCCTTGGCGGGCCCCAGAACGGCGGGGGTGTGGTCACCGAGGTCGAAGAAATCGCCGCCCAGCCAGTCCAGCAGGACGAGACCGACCAGGCCTGCGACCAGCAGCATCCATGCCGTCGCGGGCAGTAGCCGCGGGCGTCCCTTCTCCCTGGTGGCCGTGGGTGTGACCGCCCTGAGCGCCGCCTCGAGCATCTCTCGCACCATCCCTACCGCGGACCAGCCGAAAGTCGGAGCCGGCCGCACATGATCTGTCTTTCGCCCGATCCGCCACGGGACGCCGCGGAGGAGAGTCGTGTTCACCGGGCGGCGCTCGCATGGCGAACTCCCCCGGCAGTGGTCGACCGTACACAGCCGAGTCTCTCCCCCGCACGGACGTCCACACGCACACGGCCGGACCTCCCACACATACACGTACAGGAGCCACACATGGACCACGCAAGGATTCATCACGGAGACGGAACGGGCTTCGGGCCTCCCGTCGGCGTCGGCGAATCGGCGATCGAGGCCCATGGGCTCGGCAAGCAGTACCGGCGCGGCTGGGCGTTGCGGGACGTCTCCTTCCGGCTGCCGGCCGGGCGGGTGTGCGGCCTCGTCGGCCCCAACGGAGCGGGCAAGAGCACGCTGATGGGCCTTGCCACCAACATGATCCGGCCGACGACCGGGGGTCTGCGGGTGTTCGGCGCGGAGCCGGGGTCGACGGAGGCGGTCCTGCGCAGCGCGTTTCTCACTCAGGAGAAGCCGCTGTTCAAGCGCTTCACCGTGGCCGAGACGCTGCGCCTGGGCCGTGAGCTCAACCCGCTGTGGGACCAGGAGGTCGCCGAGGGCATCGTCCACGCGGGCCAGGTGCCGATGACGGCGAAGATCGGCACGCTGTCCGGCGGGCAGCGCACCCGCGTCGCCTTCGCCCTGGCGTTCGGCAAGCGCCCCGACCTGCTCATCCTCGACGAGCCGATGTCCGATCTGGACCCGCTGGTCCGCCGGGAGCTGATGGCCACGCTGCGGGAGGAGGCCGCCCAGCACGGCACGACGGTCCTGGTGTCCTCGCACATGCTCGCCGAGCTGGAGTACATCTGCGACTACCTGCTCGTCATCGCGAACGGCGGTCTGCGCCTCGCGGGCGAGGTGAGCGAACTGCGCACCGCACACGCCCTGCTCGACGTCCCGGGCGGCGGCCCGTCCCCCGTCGTCGCACCGCACACGGTCATCGAGGCGTCCCGCGGCGAGGGACGGCCAGGTGTCCTGGTGCGACTCGGCGCACCGATCACGTTCGGCGGGCCGGCCGAGCCTCCCACCCTGGAAGAGCTGCTGCTCGCCTATCTGCGCGCACCCGACGCGCCCGCGCTGATCGCGCCCAGCGCGCGGGTCGGCGACATCCAGGACGTCCTCACCCGCGACCGGCAGAAGGCTGTGACCGCATGACCACGCTCACCCACGACCAGACCCGCACGGCACCCGACGGGCGCCCGCGGAACGGGCGGGGCCCCCGGCAGATCGCCCCCCGGCTCGGGGGTACGGCCTGGCTCGTCTGGCGCCAGCACCGCGCCGCGTTCTGGACCGTCATCGCCGTCACCCTGCTGGCCGTGATCGGCATGGTCTATCTGCGCGGGCAGATGATGGACTACCTGAGCACCCTGAAGCCGACGCAGAAGAGGCCCGGCGGTCTGCCGGCCGACTTCGACAAGTACGGCGACATCATGACCGACGTCGGGAGCTACCTGAACTACTACCCCATCCTGGCAGGCGTCCTCCTCGGCGCCCCGTTCATCGCGGGCGACCTGGAGTCCGGCACCGCCAAGCTGGTGACCTCGCAGTCCGTCAGCCGGCTGCGCTGGCTCACCATGAAGCTCGCCATGCCCGCCGCACTGGTCGCGCTGTCCACCGGCGTGCTCTCGGCCGTCTTCACCTGGTGGTGGAACCCGGTCAAGGGGTTTGTCACCCAGGCGGAATGGACCAGCGGCATCCTCTTCGACGTCACGGGACCCGTGCCGGTGGCCTACGCCCTGCTCACGTTCGCCCTGGGCGTGGCGGTCGGCCTGCTGCTGCGCCGCACGCTGGTCTCGATGGTGGTCACGCTCGGCATCGTCGTGGCGATGGGGGTCGTCTGGAGCCGGTTCCGGGTGAATCTGGGCCACATCATGTCGGTCAGCACCAACAAGGGCGTGGGCCCCACCGCCAGGCAGCCGGAGCTGCCCGACATGGCCGTGCAGCAGGGACAGGGCACCTACTTCCTGACCAGCTCCGGGGACCGCCTGGACTGGATGACCTGCCTCGACAAGATCGACAACGACAAGGCGCACACCGCCTGCCTGGAGTCCAAGCACGTCGTCGGCTGGACCAAGGACTACCTCCCCTTCGAGCAGATGGACACGATGCAGTGGCTCGGCACCGGCATCATGCTCACCCTCACGGCCGCCGTCGTCGCCTTCATCATCATCTGGGGCCGCAAGCGGCTGCTGTGACCTCCGACCCGGAAACAAGCCAGGGTCCGGCTCCGCGGAGTCGGGCCCATTCGGCCGTTGTGTACACACATGCGGCACTTGGTACAGCTAAGCGTATGACGCAGCCTCTGCCCATAAAGTCCAACCGGGACGTGCGCGCACACCTCGCCGAAGTCGTGGAACGCGCCGATCGCGAGGACGTGCCCACCGTGATCACGCGTCGAGGCAAGGAAGTCGCCGCGGCCGTCTCCATCGAGGTGCTGCGCAAGTACCAGGAGTGGGAAGAGCGCGAGATCAACCGGATCATCGACGAGCGCATGGCCGGCCCGGCACCCGGCATCCCGATCGAGGACATCATGAGGGAGACGCTCGCACGCAGTGAGTGAATGCCGCACCGTCTTCCGGCCCGAGACGCAGGCCGAACTGCGCAGGATTCCGCGCGAGATGGCACTCCGCGTCCTGACCAAGCTGACCGAACTCGAGAGCGACCCGCTCGGCTTCAACACCACCGCGCTCGCTTCCCGGCCGGACCGCCGTCGACTACGAGTCGGCGACTACCGGATCGTCTACACGATCGACAACGGGGAATTGGTGGTGTGGGTCGTGCACGTCGGGCATCACTCGACCGTTGACGACACCTGATACGGCGTCAGGATGCCCAGCGCCCATTCAGCACGGGCACGACGAAGGGGTCGGCTCCTCACGGAGCCGACCCCTTCCGCCTGAGGTCACACGTTGAAGCGGAACTCCACCACGTCCCCGTCCTGCATCACATACTCCTTGCCCTCCATGCGCGCCTTGCCCGCCGCGCGGGCCTCGGCGACCGAGCCCGTCTCGACCAGGTCCGCGAAGGAGATGACCTCGGCCTTGATGAAGCCCTTCTGGAAGTCGGTGTGGATGACACCGGCCGCCTCGGGGGCCGTGGCGCCCTTTTTGATGGTCCAGGCCCGGGATTCCTTGGGGCCGGCCGTCAGGTAGGTCTGCAGGCCGAGGGTGTCGAAGCCGACGTGGGCCAGGGTCGCGAGGCCCGGCTCCTCGGCGCCGACGGACTGGAGGAGCTCCATGGCGTCCTCCTCGTCGAGCTCGGCGAGGTCCTGCTCCAGCTTGGCGTTGAGGAAGATCGCCTCGGCCGGGGCGACCAGGGCGCGCTGCGCGGCCTTGAAGTCGTCGTCCGTCAGCTCGTCCTCGTCCACGTTGAACACGTAGAGGAAGGGCTTGGTGGTGAGGAGGTGCAGGTCGTGCAGGAGCTCCGAGCGCTCGGTGCCCTGGACGATGCCCTGCGAGAAGAGGGTGTCGCCCTTCTCCAGGATGGCCTGGGCCTCCTCGATCGCCTTCACCTTCGGACCGACGTCCTTCTTGATGCGCGACTCCTTCTGGAGGCGCGGCAGGACCTTCTCGATGGTCTGGAGGTCGGCCAGGATCAGCTCGGTGTTGATCGTCTCGATGTCGTCCTTGGGCGAGACCTTGCCGTCGACGTGCACGACGTTCTCGTCCTTGAAGGCGCGGATGACCTGGCAGATCGCGTCCGATTCACGGATGTTCGCCAGGAACTTGTTGCCCAGGCCCTCACCCTCGCTCGCGCCGCGCACGATGCCCGCGATGTCCACGAAGTCGACGGTCGCCGGGAGGACCTTCTGGGAGGAGAAGATCTCGGCCAGCTTGGTGAGGCGGGCGTCGGGGACGCCGACCACGCCGACGTTCGGCTCGATGGTGGCGAACGGGTAGTTGGCCGCGAGCACGTCGTTCTTGGTCAGGGCGTTGAACAGGGTCGACTTGCCGACATTCGGCAGACCGACGATTCCGATCGTGAGCGACACGTTGCGACTTCCCGTACAAGAGGTGAGGTGTGGGCGATCCACCAGTCTACGGCCTCACCGCACCCGCCCCGGCGACGTATCGAACACCCGACCGGCGTCGGTCAAGCTCGACCAAAGGGCGTGTCCTTTGGCCTATTCCGCACATAAGCCCACCTATGTTGGGCCTGTGGAGCAACCCAGGACGCGTCCCCCGCAATCCCGCCCCCGCCGCACGGCCCCGCTTCCGCCGCAGGCGCAGGGCGGTCGCGACGAGCGCGCCGGTACGACCTCCGGGTCCGGCACCGTCTACCGGGCCGCCCGTCAGGGCCGGCGGGTGGCACCGATCGTGCTGGCTTTGCGCCGTTTTCCGAACCCGCGCCTCACCGGCCTGGGCAGCGGCCTGTTCTGCGTGGCCGCGATGGTGGTGTTCGGCTTTCTGGACCTGCTGCTGTTCGACGGCGCGGCGGCCGTGTACGGCGTGCTGTTCCTGCTGGTCAGCGGTCTTGCCGCGGGGTGGGTGCGGAAGGCGGACCTGGTGACGGCGCCGGTCGCGGTGCCGATCGCGTTCGCCGCCGGGGCGGTGCCGATCGCCGAAGCGACGGGCGGGACCGGCGCACGGCTGATGGGGGTCTTCACGACGCTCGCCATGAACGCGGTCTGGCTGTACGCCGGCACGCTGCTCGCCGGTGTCGTCGTGACCGTACGCAAGGTCCGGCTGATGACCCGCCGTGCGGCGCAACGGCGGGCCGGTCAGGCCACGTCGTCGTCCACGGCCCCGGCGCCCCGTCGGCGTACCGCATGAGGACCCCGGGAGCCCCGAGAACCCCGGCGGGGTTCTGACGGCTACGCGCGCGAGGCCGTCATCGCCGCGCCCACGATCCCCGCGTTGTTCTGCAGCTGCGCCGGGACGATCTCCGCCTTGATGCCCTCGATCAGCGGCAGGAACTTGTGGGCCTTGCGGCTCACGCCACCGCCGATGACGAACAGGTCCGGCGAGAACAGCATCTCGACGTGCGCCAGGTACTTCTGCACGCGGTGCGCCCAGTGCTCCCAGCTCAGGTCGTGGTCCTCCTTGGCCTTGGTGGAGGCGCGGTGCTCGGCGTCGTGGCCGTCCAGCTCCAGGTGGCCGAGCTCCGTGTTGGGGACGAGGACGCCGTCGCTGAACAGGGCGCTGCCGATGCCGGTGCCGAAGGTGAGCAGCAGCACGGTGCCCTTGTGGCCCTGGCCCGCGCCGAACTGCATCTCGGCGACGCCCGCCGCGTCCGCGTCGTTGAGGACGGTGACGGGCAGCCCGCCGAGCTTCTCGCTGAGCAGGGCGCGGGCGTCGACGTCGATCCAGCTCTTGTCGACGTTGGCGGCGGTACGGATCGTCGAGCCGCCGGTGACGACGCCGGGGAAGGTGATGCCGACCCGGTCGCAGCCGCCCTCGAAGTTCTCGACGACCTGCTTGACGCCGTCGGCCACCGCGTCGGGCGTCGCCGGGTGCGGGGTCAGCACCTTGAACCGCTCCTGAGCGAGGTCACCGCGCTCCAGATCGACCGGGGCGCCCTTGATCCCGGAACCGCCGATGTCCACACCGAAGATCTCCATGGGCACCACGGTACGACGCCGTGGGCCCGGTCACTTCTCGGCGGGGGAACCCTGCACAAGAGCGGCGGCTTCCGCCCGCAGGTCGCGCCGGAGTTCCTTGGGGAGCGAGAACGTGATGGACTCCTCGGCCGCCTTGACGATCTCCACGTCCGCGTAGCCGCGCTGGGAGAGCCACTCCAGGACTTCCTCGACGAGGACGTCGGGCACGGAGGCGCCCGAGGTGACGCCGACGGTCGTGACGCCCTCCAGCCAGGCCTCGTCGATCTCGGAGGCGTAGTCCACGAGGTACGCCTCCTGCGCGCCGGCGAGCTTGGCGACCTCGACGAGGCGTACGGAGTTCGAGGAGTTGCGCGAGCCGACGACGATGACGAGCTCGGAGTCGGCGCCCATCTGCTTGACGGCGAGCTGACGGTTCTGCGTGGCGTAGCAGATGTCGTCGCTGGGCGGCGAGATGAGACCGGGGAACTTGCCCTTGAGGGCGTCGACCGTCTCCATCGTCTCGTCGACGGAGAGCGTGGTCTGGGAGAGCCAGACGACCTTGGACGGGTCGCGGACCTCGACCTTGGCGACGTCCTCGGGGCCGTCGACCAGCGTGATGTGGTCGGGGGCCTCGCCGGAGGTGCCGATGACCTCCTCGTGGCCCTCGTGGCCGATCAGCAGGATGTCGAAGTCGTCGTTGGCGTAGCGGATCGCTTCCTTGTGGACCTTGGTGACCAAGGGGCAGGTCGCGTCGATCGTGGCGAGCTTGCCGCGCTCGGCCTCGTCGTGGACGGTCGGGGCGACGCCGTGCGCGGAGAACATCACGATGGCGCCCTCGGGCACCTCCTCCGTCTGCTCGACGAAGATGGCACCCTTCCGCTCCAGGGTCTGCACGACGTACTTGTTGTGCACGATCTCGTGGCGGACATAGATGGGCGCCCCGTACTGCTCCAGGGCTTTCTCGACGGCGATAACGGCACGGTCCACACCGGCGCAGTAGCCCCGGGGGGCGGCGAGCAGGACGCGGCGGGAGCCAGTCGTAGCAGTCATGCCTCCATCGTAAGGGCGCGCCCGGGAGGCCAAAGATCCGCCGTCTGGGGAGACTGGGGATCTCGCGACCCACGGAGGCAGGATGTCCGCCGAGATCACGCATGAAGAGGCGGGGCTGCGGCGCAGTCTCGGTTTCCGGGACCTCGTCGTCTACGGGTTGCTCTTCATCGCTCCTATGGCGCCGGTCGGCGTCTTCGGCACCCTGGACGCGAAGTCGCACGGCGCGGTCGCGCTCGTCTACATCGTGGCGACCGTCGGGATGGCGTTCACCGCGTTCAGTTACGCGCAGATGGTGCGGGTCGCTCCGCGGGCGGGGTCCGTGTACGCCTACGCGCGCGTGGGGCTGGGCGAAGGGCCCGGTTTCATCGCGGGCTGGATGGCGATGCTGGACTATCTGCTGATCCCGGCGGTGGCGTACCTGTTCTCGGGGATCGCCATGAACGCGCTGGTGCCCTCGGTGTCGCGGTGGGTGTGGACGGCGCTCGCGGTCCTGATCACGACGCTGCTGAACCTGTGGGGGGTGCGGGCCGCGGCCCGGGTCGGTTTCGCGGTCCTGGCGCTGGAGATCGTGGTGCTGCTGGTCTTCATCGGGTCCGCGATCGTGGTGCTGGCCCGGGACGGCGCGCAGCGGGACTGGCTGTCGCCGCTGACCGGGGACGGGACGCAGGGCGCTTTCGCCCTGTCGGCGGTGATCGGCGCGGTGTCCGTCGCCGTTCTCTCCTATCTGGGCTTCGACGCGATCGCCACGTTCGCCGAGGAGGTGACGGGCGGTTCGGCGAAGGTGGCGCGGGCGGTGCTGTTCTGTCTGGCGTTCACGGGCGTGCTGTTCGTCGTGCAGACGTACCTGGTGGCGCTCCTCGAACCGACGACCTCGGCGCAGTTGGCGGCCGATCCGGGGAAACAGGGCTCCGCGTTCTACGACGCCGTGGACACGTCGGTCGGCGGGTGGCTGCACGATCTGGTGGCGGTGAGCAAGGCGATCGGCGCGGCGTTCGCGGCCCTCGCCGGGCAGGCGGCGGCGGGCCGGCTGCTGTTCGCGATGGCCCGTGACCGGCGGCTGCCGAAGGCGCTGTCCCGGACGAACTCGGGTGTCCCGCGCACGGCGCTGCTCATCGCGGCGGTGATCACGCTGGTCGCGGCGGTGTGGGCGGCGCGGCGCGACGACGGCATGGACCATCTGGTCTCGGTCGTCGACATCGGCGCCCTGACGGCGTTCACGCTGCTGCACGCGAGCGTGGTCGGGTATTTCGCGGTACGCCGCCGGGGCGGGGCCGTGAGCTGGTGGCGGCACATCCTGCTGCCGGTGCTCGGCGCGGCGATCACGGTCGCGGTGATCGTGGAGGCGTCGGGGGCGGCTCAGGTGGTGGGCGCGATCTGGCTGGTCGTGGGGCTTGTGGTGCTCGTGGCGCAGCGGGGGCGGGCGGCGGACCCGGCGTAGGCCTGCCGCCGCCCGCCCCCGCGGGTCACCGGTGCGCCGGGGTCAGCGGTGCCGTCCGTTCCTGCGCAGGCGGCTCAGGGCCACCGCTCCGCCGCCCGTGACCACCAGAGCGGCCGCGATGCCGCCGAGGATCACGGAGGTCCGCCGGTCCGAGCCGGTGTCGGCGAGTTCGGGGCCGGTCGGGGTGGGGGTGGTGGGAGTGGCCGGGACCACGGGTGCGGGGGACGTGGGCGTCGGGGTCGGGGTCGGTGTCGGGGTCGGGGTCGGGGTCGGGGTCGGGGTCATCCTTGTCGGCGTGGGAGTCGGCGTGGGAGTAGAAGTCGTCGGCGTAGGCGTCGGCGTCGCCTCGTCCTCGCACCGGACAGTCCCGTCGAACGGGTGGTAGTGGATCTCCCCCGCGTTCACCGCGCTGCCCCCGACGGCCGCCGTCGACCCCTGGACCAGCGACTTCACGATGACATCGCCTTCGATGTTGGAGGAGTCCAGGTCGATGAACTCCGCGCTCGGCGCGTAGACCGTGCCCTCGATCTCGTCCCCGTCGGGGTTCGTGATCCGGGTGGCGTCCGGGAAGTCCCACAGGATGTGCGTCTGGGAGCTCCCGACCCCGGCCATCGTCGGCGCGTGCCAGGTGTAGTCCCCGCCTTCGGCGCTGGTGTCCACCACGATCACCAGGGGCGCGGCGGCGCTCGGCTGGTTGAGCAGCGTCAGGGTCGAGATGTTGTTGAGCATCTCGCCGGTGAGGCGCAGCACGTTGGTGCGGCCGCTGTCGAGGCGGAGCTTGATCTGGGAGTTCGGGGCGACGGTCTCCTGGTCGGGGAGCGGGTCGCCGTCGCCGTCGCGCAGGATGACGTTGTTCGCGCAGGTCGCCATCTGCTGCGCGCGGTCCCGGTACGTGGTGAACAGGCCGGGGAAGTCCATCAGGTTCGCCGGGCCGACATCGGCGGCGTCCTGGTGCGTGCTGAGTTCGATGCGGGGCGTGGCGTCGTACGGGTCGGCGGTCGCGACGACGTGCGTATTGACGGTGGCGCCGTTGCTGTCGGTGTCCAGGGCGTGCCCGCCGGTCATGTCGCCGATCTTGACGTACCCGTTCTGCAGGACCTTGAGGACGCCGGACGGATTGCTCTCGTCGTAGCGGACCTGCCCGCCGACGAGCAGCGCCGTGGGCCGCGAATCGCCGGGGGCGGTGAAGGTGCCCGCGGTGTTCAGGGAGACGTTGTAACCGGCGCCGAAGCGCAGGTCGCCGCCGACCGCGACCGGGCCCTCCGATTCGGTGCTGCCGAGATAGGCGTCCTCCTCGGTGACCACGCCGAAGCCGTTGTTGCCGGCGACGGGGTTGCCGAGGGCGACGGTGTCGCGCAGGGCGGCGGCGGGCACGGAGCTCACCGGTCCCGCGGCCAGCAACAGCCCGCCCGCGCACACGGCACAGGTCGCGGCGGCCGGAATCACTGTTCTGATCACTCTTGTCATACCGGCTGACGCTAAGGACCGGGCCCCCACAGGCCCGGGAGGTCACGCCGGAGCCCGGGCAGGATGACCCGTGTGCCCCACATGGCCAATGGCCCCGGCGGCGCCTCTCGCCGGCCCCGGCTGTCGGTCCCGGCTGTCGGTCCCGGCTGTCGGTCCCGGCGACTACCCTCGCGGCATGGCTGCCAACACGTCCCCGGACGCCCCGCTCCCCGTGGGTGAGATCTCCCGGCTCATCGGGGGCTGGATCGACCGGCTCGGCGCCGTGTGGGTCGAGGGGCAGATCACCCAGCTGTCCCGCAGGCCCGGCGCCGGTGTGGTGTTCCTGACGCTGCGCGACCCGTCGTACGACATCTCGGTCTCGGTCACCTGCTACCGGCAGGTGTTCGAGGCGGTGGCGGACGTGGTGCGCGAGGGTTCCCGGGTCGTCGTGCACGCGAAGCCGGAGTGGTACGCGCCGCGCGGGCAGCTCTCGCTGCGCGCCGCCGAGATCCGCCCGGTCGGCGTCGGTGAGCTGCTCGCGCGGCTGGAGCAGCTGAAGAAGTCGCTCGCCCAGGAGGGGCTCTTCGCGGCGGACCGCAAGAAGCCGCTGCCGTTCCTGCCGCAGCTCGTCGGCCTTGTCACCGGCCGCGCGTCGGCCGCCGAGCGCGACGTGCTGGAGAACGCGCGGCACCGCTGGCCCGCCGTCCGCTTCGAGGTGCGCAACGTGCCGGTGCAGGGCGTGCACGCCGTGCCGCAGGTCGTGCAGGCGGTCAAGGAGCTGGACGCCCTCGACGACGTCGACGTGATCATCGTCGCGCGGGGCGGCGGCAGCGTGGAGGACCTGCTGCCGTTCTCCGACGAGCAGTTGGTACGGGCGGTGGCCTCCTGCCGTACGCCCGTCGTCTCCGCGATCGGCCACGAGCCGGACAGTCCGCTGCTCGACCTGGTCGCCGACCTGCGCGCCTCGACGCCGACCGACGCGGCGAAGAAGGTCGTGCCGGACGTCGGTGAGGAGTACGAGCGGGTGCGCTGGCTGCGGGACCGGGCCCGGCGCAGCGTCGAGGCGTTCCTCGACCGCGAGGAGCGGGGTCTCGCCTCGGCGCTCTCCCGGCCCTCGATACAGGACCCGCACCGCATGGTCGACGAGCGCGAGGAGCAGGTCGCGGCGCTCACCGAGCGGACCCGGCGCACGCTCGGCCACCTTCTGGACCGGGCCGAGTCCGATCTGACGCACACGCACGCGCGCGTGGTCGCCCTCTCCCCCGCGGCCACGCTCAAGCGCGGCTACGCGGTGCTGCAGAAGGCGGACGGGCACGTGGTGCGCGCGCCGGGCGAGGCGGCGCCGGACGAGGAGTTGCGGGCGCGGGTCGCCGAGGGCGAGTTCACCGTACGAGTCACAGAAACTTCAGCGTCAGATACCGAAGCGTGAGGACGGACGACACCACGATGGCTACCACGAAGACGGCCGAGGAGACGCTCGGCTACGAGCAGGCCCGGGACGAACTGATCGATGTCGTACGGCGGTTGGAGACCGGCGGCACGTCCCTCGAGGAGTCCCTCGCGCTGTGGGAGCGGGGCGAGGAGCTGGCGAAGGTGTGCCGCCGCTGGCTGGACGGCGCCCGGGCCCGGCTCGACGCGGCCCTGGCCGAGGAGGACGACGGCGAGAGCGCGGAGACCGCCCCCGAGGAGGAGTGAAGAGGGCCGGAGGGAGTGGAGGGGTGCGGGGCAGGCGGAGTGAACAGGGTCACGAAGGTGTTTGTTGAAAGTTGAACCTCATCCGCGTACTGTCGTGGGTATCGGCTGATCCGGACGGATCGGATCACCGCAGCCGTCACGCCGTACCGAGAAGGTTGATCGATGTCTCTCGTTCTTGACCCCGCCGCCCAGGACCTGCTCTTCCGCGAGGCCCGCACCGCGAACACCTTCACCGACGAGCCGGTGACCGACGAGCAGGTGCAGGCGATCTACGACCTGGTCAAGTACGGTCCGACCGCCTTCAACCAGTCGCCGCTGCGCATCACCCTGGTCCGCTCCCCCGAGGCCCGCGAGCGCCTCGTGCAGCACATGGCCGAGGGCAACCGCCCGAAGACCGCCGCCGCCCCGCTGGTCGCGATCCTCTCCGCGGACAACGAGTTCCACGAGGAGCTCCCGGCGCTCTTCCCGCACTTCCCGGCCGCCAAGGACGCCTTCTTCTCGGAGCGCCCGGTCCGCGAGCAGGCCGCCCTGCTCAACGCGTCGCTGCAGGCCGCCTACTTCATCATCGGCGTGCGCGCCGCCGGCCTCTCCGCGGGCCCGATGACCGGCCTCGACTTCGCCGCCGTCCAAAAGGAGTTCCTGGACGACGACCACACCCCGCTGATGGTCGTCAACATCGGCAAGCCGGGCGACGACGCCTGGTTCCCGCGCTCCCCGCGCCTCGAGCTCGACCAGGTCATCACGACCGTCTGAGTTCCCCGTACGTACGCGGAAGGGCCCCGGCGCGACCGCCGGGGCCCTTTCGCGTACGCGCACGTCCTACGAGGCCTTGTCCTTCTTCATCTCCAGCGCCTCGGCCATCTTCGTCAGCTGCCCGAAGCCGGCCGTGCCGGTCACCAGGGTCGTGGAGCCCTTCCGCTTCAGCACCAGGGCGTCGTACTTCTCGCCCTTGTAGCGCTGCCAGCTCTCGCCGCCGATGGTCTGCTCGCGGCTGGTCTCCTCGGCGCCCTGGCTCGCGTCGTCGATGAACCGGACCGGCTTGTCGGTCGACTGCTCCACGGCGACGTACTGACCCTCGGGGTCGAGGAAGCCGAGGTGCCAGGCCTCGTTCGCCGCACCGTCGTAGCGCACGGAGGTCGGCTTCCAGGCCTTCGGGAGTCCCGCGGGGGCGGCCACCGGGTACGAGGCCGCACGCCGGGCCGTCAGCAGCTCGACGCGGTAGTCCACGCGCTTGATCGGCGGCTGCTTGGAGTCGTCGTGCGGAATGAACACATACGCGACACCGGCCGCGGCGACGCAGACGCCGAGCGAGAGGACCAGGCTGCCGACCGTCTTCTTGCCATTTCTTCCTGCCACGCGCCCCATCGTCGCAGGTCGCCGGATGATCTCTGCCGGGAGGTCCCGAACCGCGCCGCCCGGTGGTCCCGGCGGCCGCTCATCCGTGGGGCGGTCTGCTCATATTGTCGGACTGGCGATAGAGTCGACGCCATCAACCCTCATCCGGCCGTCGTCGTATCCCGGTGAAATCCCGGAACAGAAAGGTGCGTCTCGATGACCGAGCATCACCAGCTTCCGTCCGAACTCGAGGTTCCGTCCGAGGCCCCGGACCGCAACCTCGCCCTGGAGCTCGTCCGCGTCACCGAGGCCGCGGCCATGGCCGCCGGCCGCTGGGTCGGCCGCGGTGACAAGAACGGCGCGGACGGCGCGGCCGTACGCGCCATGCGCACGCTCGTCTCCACCGTGTCGATGGACGGCGTCGTCGTCATCGGCGAGGGCGAGAAGGACGAGGCGCCGATGCTGTTCAACGGCGAACAGGTGGGGGACGGGACGGGCGCCGAGTGCGACATCGCCGTCGACCCGATCGACGGCACCACGCTCTGCGCGAAGGGCATGCCGAACGCGATCGCCGTGCTCGCCGCCGCCGACCGCGGCACGATGTTCGACCCGTCCGCCGTCTTCTACATGGACAAGCTGGTCGCCGGGCCCGAGGCCGCCGACTACGTGGACATCAACGCGCCGGTGTCGGTGAACATCCGCCGCGTCGCCAAGGCGAAGAAGGCCTCGCCCGAGGACGTCACCGTCGTCATCCTCGACCGGCCGCGCCACGAGGGCATCATCAAGGAGGTCCGGGAGACCGGCGCCCGGATCAAGCTGATCTCCGACGGCGACGTCGCCGGTTCGGTGCTCGCGGTGCGCGAGGACTCCGGCGTCGACCTGCTCCTGGGCATCGGCGGCACCCCCGAGGGCATCATCTCGGCGTGCGCGATCAAGTGCCTGGGCGGTGTCATCCAGGGCAAGCTGTGGCCCAAGGACGACGCGGAGCGGCAGCGCGCGCTCGACGCCGGGCACGACCTGGACCGGGTGCTGTCCACGAACGACCTGGTCTCCGGCGAGAACGTCTTCTTCGTCGCCACCGGCATCACCGACGGTGAGCTGCTGCGCGGCGTGCGCTACAGCTCCGAGACGGCGACGACGTCGTCCCTGGTGATGCGGTCCAAGTCGGGCACGATCCGGCAGATCGACTCCCAGCACCGGCTGAGCAAGCTCCGGGCGTACAGCGCGGTCGACTTCGACCGGGCCAAGTAGGCCGGCGGCTCTCCGCGGAGCCAGCGGGTACGCGGTCGGGGGCGCCTCCCGTGCGAGAGGCGCCCCCGACGGCGTTCACCCACGAACTATCCGGCGGCCGCCACCGCGCGCTCCGACTTCTGCAGCTCGACCTCGCGGCGGCGCCTGCGCGCCAGCACCACACGGCGCTCGGCGGCGGTGAGGCCGCCCCACACCCCGTACGGCTCCGGCTGGAGCAGGGCGTGCTCGCGGCACTCCACCATCACCGGGCAACGGGCACAGACCCGCTTGGCCGCCTCCTCGCGCGACAGGCGCGCGGCGGTGGGTTCTTTGGATGGGGCGAAGAAGAGTCCCGCCTCGTCGCGCCTGCACACGGCCTCCGTGTGCCATGGTGCGTCCTGGTCCCTGTCCTGCACGGGCACCCGCTGGGGCGGTACAGCGGCGACCTGCAGGGACTGATGCGGCGGATGCAGCACGGTCTACTCCTGACGACGGCTTACGACGGCTTTCGCGAGCGAGAGACGATGCAGCAAGCTCTACCCGCTGTGTCGGCGCCTATGCACTGAGTTCCGAAGCGCGGAAGTTCCCACGCGCACACGGGAGTTCGCCGTCGGTGCGGGTCCGGTCAGTCGAGGTGCTTGCGCAGCCGCTTGTCGACATACCTGCCGACGTACTTGTGCAGATCCTGAATGATCTTGCCGCGCCTGGGCTTGGCCTCGATGTTGCCGAGGACCGCGACGCCGTCGACGTGGACGACGGGCGCCCCGGGGTCCGCGGCGTCGAGGGTGTCCACCTCGAAGTTGCCGAGGACGCCGCCGCCGCTGCCGCGCAACGAGATGTTCTCGGGGACGCGGATCTCGACGTTGCCGAAGACCGAGACCGCCCGGATGTAGACCTGCGCGTGCTCGAAGATCGCCTCGCTGAGGTCGATCTCGACGTTCCCGAACACCGCGTACGCGTGCGTGCGGCGGCCCACGCGCCAGCGGCCCCTGCGGGTGGTGGAGCTGAACACCGCCACCAGGTTCTCGCTGGGGACGGGCGGGACGGTGCCGGGCGCCGGCTGGTGCGGCGTGAACCCCGCGGCGGCCGTCGGCCGGGGCTCCTGCGCGCCGGGCAAGTCCCTTACCAGCGGCTCCAGTTCGCCCACCGTCTTGGCGCGGTACACACCGTCGATCCGCTCGGCGTGCTCCTCGGCGTCGAGGCGTCCCTCGGCGAGCGCCTCGCGCAGGATGTCCGCGATGCGGTCGCGGTCCGCATCGGAGGCGCGCAGATCGGTCGGCTCCGCCGCGGGGGCGCTCTGCTGGGGGCGCTTCTGAAGGTCCACGACAGCAGCGTACCCAAACGCGATAGATCGCGACTAGGGGGCAGGAGCGGTCAGGAGGGGGAACTGAGCCCTACCTCACAACATCGGCCACGTCGCCAGGTCCTACGCTGGTTGGCGCTGCCAACGAATGCCAGCCGCTGTCTGTCTAGTGAGGAATGGGCGAGATGCCTGAGTTCGCGTACACCGATCTGCTCCCCCAGGGCGAGGACACCACCCCGTACCGCCTGGTGACCTCGGAGGGTGTCTCCACGGCGGAGGGGCCGGACGGCCGTACGTTCCTGAAGGTCGAGCCCGAGGCGCTGCGCACGCTCGCCGCGGAGGCCATCCACGACATCCAGCACTACCTGCGCCCCGCCCACCTCGCGCAGCTGCGCCGCATCGTGGACGACCCCGAGGCGTCGAACAACGACAAGTTCGTCGCGCTCGACCTGCTGAAGAACGCGAACATCGCGGCGGCGGGCGTGCTGCCGATGTGCCAGGACACGGGCACCGCGATCGTGATGGGCAAGCGCGGCCAGAACGTACTGACGGAGGGCGGCGACGAGGCGGCCCTCTCCCGCGGCATCTACGACGCGTACAAGAACCTGAACCTGCGGTACTCGCAGATGGCCCCGCTGACCATGTGGGACGAGAAGAACACGGGCTCGAACCTGCCCGCGCAGATCGAGCTGTACGCGACCGACGGCGGCGCCTACAAGTTCCTCTTCATGGCGAAGGGCGGCGGCTCGGCCAACAAGTCGTTCCTGTACCAGGAGACGAAGGCCGTTCTGAACGAGTCCTCCATGATGAAGTTCCTGGAGCAGAAGATCCGTTCCCTGGGCACCGCCGCGTGCCCGCCGTACCACCTGGCGATCGTCGTGGGCGGCACCTCCGCCGAGTACGCGCTGAAGACCGCGAAGTACGCCTCCGCGCACTACTACGACGAGATCCCCGGCGAGGGTTCCGAGCTCGGCCACGGCTTCCGTGACAAGGAGCTGGAGGAGAAGGTCTTCGAGCTGACGCAGAAGATCGGGATCGGCGCGCAGTTCGGCGGCAAGTACTTCTGCCACGACGTGCGTGTGGTGCGGCTGCCGCGGCACGGCGCCTCCTGCCCGGTGGCCATCGCCGTGTCCTGCTCGGCCGACCGCCAGGCGACCGCGAAGATCACCGCCGAGGGCGTCTTCCTGGAGCAGCTGGAGAGGGACCCGGCGCGCTTCCTGCCGGAGACCACGGACGAGCACCTCGACGAGGCCTCGGACGTCGTGAACATCGATCTCAACCAGCCGATGGACGCGATCCTCGCCGAGCTCACCAAGTACCCGGTGAAGACCCGCCTCTCGCTGACCGGCCCGCTGGTCGTGGCCCGCGACATCGCGCACGCCAAGATCAAGGAGCGCCTGGACGCGGGCGAGGAGATGCCGCAGTACCTGAAGGACCACCCGGTGTACTACGCCGGTCCGGCCAAGACCCCGGAAGGCTACGCGTCGGGCTCCTTCGGGCCGACCACGGCCGGGCGCATGGACTCCTACGTGGAGCAGTTCCAGGCCGCGGGCGGCTCCAAGGTGATGCTCGCCAAGGGCAACCGCTCGCAGCAGGTCACCGACGCCTGCGACACGCACAGCGGCTTCTACCTGGGCTCCATCGGCGGCCCTGCCGCGCGGCTCGCCCAGGACTGCATCAAGAAGGTCGAGGTCGTCGAGTACGAGGAGCTCGGCATGGAGGCCGTCTGGAAGATCGAGGTCGAGGACTTCCCGGCGTTCATCGTCGTCGACGACAAGGGCAACGACTTCTTCCAGAACCCGGCGCCCGAGCCGACGTTCACGCACATCCCGGTGCGCGGTCCCGGCCTGGGCTGACCGGTCCCGCGTACCCGCCGGACGGGCTGAATCCCACGGCCCGTCCGGCGTTGCGCCGGGAACATCACGGCTCGTGCCCGTGCTGTACCAGGTATGAGCGACGACCGCAGCGACTACCGCATCGAGCACGATTCCATGGGCGAGGTCCAC
This sequence comes from Streptomyces sp. NPDC050264, assembly GCF_040655895.1. Lineage (NCBI taxonomy): Bacteria > Bacillati > Actinomycetota > Actinomycetes > Kitasatosporales > Streptomycetaceae > Streptomyces > Streptomyces sp. NPDC050264. The sequence continues at coordinate 51,719 of NZ_JBFAKV010000016.1, read as the reverse complement.
GTCCCCGCCGCCGCCAAGTGGCGGGCCCAGACGCAGCGCGCCGTGGAGAACTTCCCGGTCTCCGGACAGCGCCTGGAGCGCGCCCACATCGAGGCGCTCGCCCGGATCAAGGCGGCGGCCGCCCGGGTCAACGCCGAGCTGGGCGTGCTCGATGCGGACATCGCGGGGGCCATCGCGGACGCGGCGGCCGAGGTCGCCGACGGCCGCTGGGACGACGAGTTCCCGGTGGACGTTTTCCAGACAGGATCCGGCACCTCGTCGAACATGAACACCAACGAGGTCCTCGCCACGCTCGCCACCGAGCGCCTGGGCCGCGATGTCCACCCGAACGACCACGTCAACGCCTCGCAGTCGTCGAACGACGTCTTCCCGTCCTCGATCCACATCGCGGCCACGGCCGCCGTGACCCACGATCTGATTCCGGCCCTGGAGCACCTCGCCGAGGCCCTGGAGCGCAAGTCCGAAGAGTTCGCCGACGTGGTGAAGTCCGGGCGTACGCATCTGATGGACGCGACGCCGGTGACGCTGGGCCAGGAGTTCGGCGGCTACGCGGCGCAGGTCCGCTACGGCGTCGAGCGGCTCACGGCCTCGCTGCCGCGCCTTGCCGAACTCCCGCTGGGCGGCACCGCGGTCGGCACCGGGATCAACACGCCGCCCGGGTTCCCGGCCGCCGTCATCGCCGAGGTGGCGCGGACCACGGGGCTGCCGCTGACCGAGGCCCGCGACCACTTCGAGGCGCAGGGCGCGCGCGACGGGATCGTGGAGACGAGCGGGCAGCTGCGGACCATCGCGGTCGGCCTGACGAAGATCGCCAACGATCTGCGCTGGGCCGCGTCGGGCCCGCGCACCGGGCTCGCCGAGATCAACCTGCCGGATCTGCAGCCCGGTTCGTCGATCATGCCGGGCAAGGTGAACCCCGTCATCCCCGAGGCGACCCTGATGGTCGCCGCGCAGGTGATCGGCAACGACGCGACGGTGGCCACGGCGGGCGCCGCCGGCAACTTCGAGCTGAACGTGATGCTGCCGGTCATCGCCAAGAACGTGCTGGAGTCGATCCGGCTGCTCTCGAACGTCACCCGGCTCCTCGCCGACCGCACCGTCGACGGCATCACCGCCAACCGCGAGCGGGCCCGCGAGTACGCCGAGTCCTCGCCGTCCGTCGTCACGCCGCTCAACAAGTACATCGGCTACGAGGAGGCCGCGAAGGTCGCCAAGAAGTCCCTGGCCGAACGGCGGACGATCCGCGAGGTCGTGCTCGACGGCGGGTACGTGGAGCGCGGCGACCTCACGGAGGAGCAGCTCGACGAGGCGCTCGATGTCCTGCGGATGACGCACCCGTAACGCTTCATGGCCGGATGACGTATTTCGTGGCCCGAACCGCAGCGTCGTATGCCTACGGCACCTAATATCTGCGCATGACAGACGACGACCGGACCGACGACGAGGGTGGCGGGCGATGGGCGCCCGGCGAGCCGATCCTGTGGCGCTATCGCGCCAACGGGAGCAACGGCTTCCACATCTGTCGTCCGGTCACGGTCGTCCAGGACACGGACGAGTTGCTCGCCGTGTGGATGGCGCCCGGCACCGAGTGCGTGAAGCCGGTCATCGCCGACGGCACACCGGTGCACCGCGAGCCGCTCGCCACCCGCTACACCAAGCCGCGCACGCTGCACCGCGACCGCTGGTTCGGCGCGGGTGTGCTGAAGCTGGCGCGGCCGGGCGAGCCGTGGTCGGTGTGGCTGTTCTGGGAGCCGGACTGGACGTTCCGCAACTGGTACGTGAATCTCGAGGCGCCCCGCGTGCGGTGGTCCGGGGGTGTCGACTCCGAGGATCATTTCCTGGATCTGTCGGTGTACCAGGACGGCAGCTGGCGCTGGCACGACGAGGACGAGTTCGCCCAGGCGCAGGCCGCGGGCCTGATGGGCGCCGCGCGGGCCGCCGCGGTGCGGGCCGCCGGGCGCCGGGCGATCGAGGTGATCGAGAACTGGGGTCATCCGTTCTCGGACGGCTGGCAGCACTGGCGGCCCGACCCCGCGTGGCCCGTCCCGGCACTTCCCGCGGACTGGGACCGTACGCCCGCGCGCGTGTCGTCATGAGACCCTTGATGCGCCCCCAAGGGGTAAACGTAGGATCGTCCTCCGCAAGAGCGCACAGTGACGCGAAGAGGAGTACAAATAGCTGTTTCAGCAGCAACTCTTCGCGTCTCCGGTAGGTCTGACACGATGTCAACGATGTCGGCGGATGTCATCGAGGGGCGGCGGGACCGTGAACGTGGATGGAGCGGACAGGGCGAGCCGGTCGGACAGGTCCGACCAGGCCGCGGCGTTCGACGCGATCGGCGGACGCTATGACGAAGCGTTTCCGCACAAGGAAGGCCAACTGACCGCCGTGGCACAGCTGTTGACGCAGCTGGAGCCGGGTTCACGGGTGCTCGACGTGGGCTGCGGCACCGGAGTGCCGACGGCCCGCCAGCTCGTGGACGCGGGGCACTCGGTGCTCGGCGTCGACCTGTCCGCCGGCATGCTGGAACTGGCCCGCAAGCAGGTTCCCGAAGCGGAGTTCCGGCAGGCCGACCTGACCGGTCTGAGCGCTCAAGGACCGGACGGTATCGGACAGTTCGACGCGATCACCTGTTTTTTCACCCTGCTCATGCTGGAGCGCGCCGAGATCCCCCCTGCGTTGCGACTGCTGCGCTCGCTGCTGCGCCCCGGTGGCCGGTTGACGTTGTCCATGGTCGAGGCCGACCTGGATGACGCGGAAATTCCGTTCCTGGGGCACACAATCCGGGTATCGGGATTCCTGCGGGACGAACTGCGGTCGGTCGTGCGCGATGCGGACTTCGAGATCACCGGGGAGGAGACGTACGCGTACGCTCCCGCGAGCAACGACGTTCCACCCGAACACCAGCTGTTCCTCAACTGCCGGCGCACTGGCCAGTGACACGGCGCGCAGCCCCGGACGGACGGATTCGACACGCGTGACGGAGCACCCGACCTCCCACGAAGGCCGCCATTACGGTATGGCGGCCCGCCCCGCCGAACCTCGCGGGGCCCTCAGGCGTACCCCGCAGTCCTCCAGTGCCCCGGCAGGCGACGGCTTACCGCAGCAGCAGCCGCGGCGCGCCGCCGCCTCCCCCGCCGGCTCCGCCTCGGCGGACGCCGAGCACTCGCAGCCCCGGTCGCCCTCGCCCGAGCCGGTGCGCCCCTCGGGGGCGCCCGACGGCGACGAGCGACGCTCCGGACAGCCACGCCCCGCGGGGCAGCCCACGGCGATGCGCCGCGACGGTGACCGGCTGCGCTTCGTCGGCGCGGCGACCCGGCGGATCGCGCGCGGCATAGACCTCGACGAGATCGTGATGGGCCTGTGCCGGGCGACGGTGCCGACGTTCTCCGACGCGATCCTGGTCTATCTGCGCGAGCCGCTGCCGGTCGGTGACGAGCGCCCGCTCGGCCCGATGGTGCTGCGGTTGCGCCGCAGCGACCGGGTTCCGGACGCGGTCGAGGAGCTCGGCACGGACGGCGTCCCGCCGACCGTCGTCGTCCCGCCGATCGAACTGGCCCCGGACAGCACCGAGTTGTGCGAGGTGCGGCCCGGCGGCGCGCTGGCCGAGGTGCTGCGCGGGGTGCGGCCCGTCTTCGCGGACTCGCCCGCCGCGCTCGCCGCGCTGCCCGAACTCCTCGGCGGCGAACGGTCGGTGCCCACAGGGCGCCGCGCGATCCTGGCGCCGCTGCGGGGGCGGCGCCGGGTGATCGGCGCGGCGGTCTTCCTGCGCCAGCCGAACCGGGCCGCGTTCGACGCGGACGACCTCCTGGTGGCCGGTCAGCTGGCCACGCACAGCGCGCTCGGCATCGACAAGGCGGTGCTGTACGGGCGCGAGGCGTACATCGCCGACGAACTGCAGCGCACGATGCTCCCCGAGACGCTGCCGCGCCCGACCGGGGTGCGGCTCGCCTCGCGCTATCTGCCCGCGGCGGAGACGGCGCGGGTCGGCGGCGACTGGTACGACGCGATCCCGCTGCCGGGCAGCCGGGTCGCGCTGGTCGTCGGGGACGTCATGGGCCACTCCATGACCTCGGCCGCGATCATGGGCCAGCTGCGCACGACCGCACAGACGCTGGCCGGGCTCGACCTGCCGCCGCAGGAGGTGCTGCACCACCTCGACGAGCAGGCGCAGCGGCTCGGCACGGACCGGATGGCGACGTGCATGTACGCGGTCTACGACCCGGTCGCGCACCGCATCACCATCGCCAACGCCGGGCATCCGCCGCCCATAATGCTCCACCTGGGCGGCCGCGCGGAGGTGCTCCGCGTCCCGCCGGGGGCGCCGATCGGGGTGGGCGGCGTCGACTTCGAGGCGGTCGAACTGGACGCGCCGGCCGGCGCGACACTCCTCCTCTACACCGACGGGCTGGTCGAGTCGCGGCTGCGGGACGTGTGGACCGGCATAGAGCAGCTGCGCGAGCGCCTCGCCGCCACCGCGCAGTTGACCGGGCCGGACCATTCGCCGCCGCTGGAAGCGCTCTGCGACGACGTGCTCGACATGCTGGGTCCGGGCGACCGGGACGACGACATCGCGCTGCTCGCCGCCCGTTTCGACGGGATCGCGCCGAGCGACGTGGCGTACTGGACGCTGGACCCGGAGGACGCGGCGCCCGGCCGGGCCCGCCGGCTCGCCCGAAGTGCCCTGGTCCGCTGGGGACTCGAGGAGATGACGGACTCCGTGGAGCTGTTGGTGAGCGAGGTCGTCACGAACGCGGTGCGCTACGCCTCGCGCCCGGTGACGCTGCGCCTGCTCCGCACCGACGTGCTGCGCTGCGAGGTCGGCGACGACGTGCCGCAGCTGCCGCGGCAGCGCAACGCGCGGGCCACCGACGAGGGCGGCCGCGGCCTGTTCCTGGTGAACCGCCTGACCAGACGCTGGGGCGCGACCCGGCTGAGCACCGGCAAAGTCGTCTGGTTCGAGCTGGCGCGGCCCGCGGACTGAGCGTCCGGGCACAGGCGCACGCGCGAAGGGGCGCCGGGAACCGTATCGGTTCCCGGCGCCCCTTCCGCCTGCCTGCTCGGCCGTCAGCGCCTGGGCCTGTCTTCGAACTCCCCTCGTCGCCCGCCGGGCGGAGGGGAGTTCGAAGCCAGGCCCTAGCCGTCGCCCAGGCCGTCGTTGTTGTTGCCGTCGACGGGGTTCTCCGGGATGCCCCAGCTCCCTGAGGGCGGGCCGGTGGGCGTCGTCGGGGTGTCCGTCGGCTCGTCCGTCGGCGGCGTCGTGGTCGGCGTGTCGCTGGGCGTCGACGGGGACGAGGGCGGGGTCGTGGTCGGCGTGTCGCTCGGCGTCGACGGGGACGAGGGCGGCGTCGTGCTCGGCGTGGCCGGGGCCGTCGTCGTGGGCTCGACGCCCGCGCCCATGTCGGTGTCCAGGTCGAACTTGGCCGAGGTGCTGGTCGAGTTGAAGGTGTACTGGGCCCAGATGAGGGCCGGGAAGCTGCCGCCGTCCACGCGGGGGCGGCCGCCCGCGCCCGCCATGGAGACCTGCTGGTTCTTCTCGGCCGTGTCCTGCGCGCCCTCGCCGAACAGGCCCACCGAGGTGACCAGGTCCGGGGTGTAACCCGTGAACCAGGCCGACCGGTTCTTGTCGGAGGTACCGGTCTTGCCCGCGACCTTCTGGCCGTCGCGCGCCGGATTGTCGCGGACCGAGGTCTTCGCCGTACCGTCGTCGACCACACCGGTCAGCACCGAGGTGACCGAGTCGGCGGCGCCGCGGCTGAGCACCTGCTCGCCGATCGCGGGCGGCAGATCGACCGGCTCGCCCTGCTTGGTCACCGACTTCACGATCTGCGGGGTGACCTGCTTGCCGTGGTTGTCGAGGGTCGCGTAGACACCGGCCATCTCCAGCGGGCTCGCGCCCATGGTGCCGAGGGTCTGGGCGTAGTACGGCTTGAGGTCGGCGTCGTCCATGCCGAGCTTCTTGGCCATCGCCATGACCTGGTCCATGCCGACGTCGGCGCCCATCTGCGCGAAGACGGAGTTGACGGACTTGTTCATGGCGGTCTGCACGGTGACCGGGCCGTAGCTCTGCTTGTCCTCGTTGGGCGGGCCGAAGCCGACCTTCGTGCCGTCCGCGACGACCTGGCGCCCGCTCGTGCCGTCGTAGATCGTGCTCGCCTTGATCGACTGACCGGTCTGGGTCTTGGCGTTGCTCTCCAGGGCGGCCGCGAGAATGATCGGCTTGAACGTGGAGGCGGGCTGGTAGTCGGTGCGGGTCGCGTTGTTGCGCCAGTGCTTCTCGATCCCCGCGCCGCCGTACATCGCGAGGACCTTGCCGGTCTTCGGGTCGACCGATGCGGCGCCGGCCTGCACCCGGGCGTCCGCCTTGCGGCCCGACTTCAGGTTGGAGGTCAGCTGCTGCTTGACCGACTTCTCCAGCTGCTTCTGCTTCTTGCGGTCGATGTTGAGGGTGATCGTGTAACCGCCGGCGTCGAACTGCTCGTCGGTGATGTTCAGATCCTTGATCACCTCGGCCCTGGCGGCCGTGTACAGATAGCCCTCCTGGCCCTGGAGCCCGGCGGCGGCCTTCGGCTCCTTCGGCACGGGGAACTTCATGCCCTGGCGCGCGCTCGCACTGAGCCAGTGCTTCTCGACCATGTTGTCCAGGACATAGTTCCAGCGCTGCTTGGCCAGCTTCTTGCCGGTGTCGGAGGCGATGGCCCAGTCGTACTGGTTCGGGGCCTGGAGGAGTGCCGCGAGATACGCGCCCTGCGCCACATTCAGCTTCGAGGCGTCGGTGTTGTAGTAGGCCTGGGCCGCGGCCTGGATGCCCCACGAACTACGGCCGTAGAAGCTGGTGTTGATGTAGCCGGCGAGGATCTCGTCCTTGGACTTCTTGCGGTCCACCTTGAGCGAGATGACCAGTTCCTTCAGCTTGCGCGTGACGGTCTGGTCCTGCGTGAGGTAGTAGTTCTTCACGTACTGCTGGGTGATGGTCGAACCACCCTGCTTGCCCTTGCCGGTGACCGTGTTGAGGACACCGCGGGCGGTGCCCTTCAGGTCGACGCCCTTGTCCTGGTAGAACGACTTGTTCTCGGCGGCGACGAAGGTGTGCTGGACCTCCTTGTCCACCTCGGACAGGTCGACTATCTCCCGGTTGACCTGTCCGGTGCGGGCCATGGTGTCGCCGTTGCTGTACTTGTAGACGTTGCTCTGCAGCTCGGCGTCGGGGTTGCCCTCGGGCACCGAGATCACCATGTACAGCACCACGAACGCGCCCATGATCAGCAGTACGAATCCGAAGAGGGCACCCAGCAGCTTCTTCCAGGTGAAGAGGCGGCGTATGCCCGACGGCCGCGCCTCGCGCTTGCGCGCTTTTCTCGCATCCGCTCGGCCCATGACCTCAGTCACTCCGCTTCTCGTTCGTACCGCTCGTGGTCGTTCGTGATCAGGTCGCGCTTCCGCGCACTTCCGTGCCGAATCAGCTCATGAAGCTAACACCGCCACTTAAGCCAAAACCCTTCCGATCCGGTCATTTCCGGACGTGACAATCAGCACCTGCCCCATGGGAACCGACGATCCAGGGGCGCTTATGGTTGCCGTACGCGATAAAGTGATATCACTTTGCTAGACACGGTTCAGGGCGCACCGGCCACGAACCGCCAGCTCAGAGAGACGGGGACCACCATGTCCGAGACCGACGCCACACCAGACGTACCGGCGATGCCGAAATCACGTGTGCGCGAGTTCACCGCGCACAGCATCGGCGGCGGACTCGCGCTGCTGCTCGGGCTCATCGGCCTGATCGTCGGCGTGGGCCTGGTCGTCACCGGGGCCACGCTCACCTCGACGAGCGGCGGGGTGCAGGCCGTACTGATCGTCGTCGGCATCCTCGTCGCCATCGCGTCGTTCTTCGCGATGGGCGGCCTGAACATGGTGGCGCCGGGCGAGGCCCGCGTCGTCCAGCTCTTCGGCCGCTACCGGGGCACGATCCGCGAGGACGGGCTGCGCTGGGTCAACCCGCTCACCTCGCGCACCAAGGTCTCGACCCGCGTACGCAACCACGAGACCGCCGTCCTCAAGGTCAACGACGCGTACGGCAACCCGATCGAGCTCGCCGCGGTCGTCGTCTGGAAGGTCGAGGACACCGCGCAGGCCACGTTCGAGGTCGACGACTTCCTGGAGTTCGTCTCGACGCAGACCGAGGCGGCCGTCCGGCACATCGCGATCGAGTACCCCTATGACGCGCACGACGAGGGCGGGCTCTCGCTGCGCGGCAACGCCGAGGAGATCACCGAGAAGCTCGCCGTCGAACTGCACGCGCGGGTCGAGGCCGCGGGCGTGCAGATCATCGAGTCCCGCTTCACGCACCTCGCCTACGCGCCCGAGATCGCCTCGGCGATGCTCCAGCGGCAGCAGGCCGGCGCCGTGGTCGCCGCCCGCCGGCTGATCGTCGACGGCGCCGTGGGCATGGTCGAGGACGCGCTCGCCCGGATCACCGAGCAGGACTTCGTGGCGCTGGACGAGGAGCGCAAGGCCGCGATGGTGTCCAACCTGCTGGTCGTGCTCTGCGGGGACCGTGCCGCGCAGCCGATCGTCAACACGGGGACGCTCTACCAGTGACGCCGCCACCTCCTCCTCCCCCTTCGCGCAAGCAGGTGCTGCTGCGGCTCGACCCCGCGGTGTACGAGGCGTTGGCCCGGTGGGCCGGGGACGAGTTGCGGTCCGCGAACGCGCAGATCGAGTTCGTCCTGCGCAGGGCTCTCGCCGAGGCGGGCCGGCTGCCGGGTTCGGCGGGTCCTATTCCCCGGCGGGGCCGGCCGCCTCAGAGTTCGGCGGGTGACTCGCAGAGCGCGTCGGACGGCTGAGTGTGGCTGGTCGCACAGTTCCCCGCACCCCTGAGATACGGCGAAGCCGCATGCTCCAGGGGCGCGGGGAACCCCGACAGCCCCAGGCTATACACGCCAGGTATACACGCCGTGTACAGTTCCCTCCATGTCCATCGGCCACACCCTTCTCGGGCTCCTGGAATCCGGGCCCCGCCACGGTTACGACCTGAAGCGCACCTTCGACGAGACGTTCGGGCACGACAAGCCGCTGCACTACGGGCAGGTCTACTCGACCATGTCCCGCCTGCTGAAGAACGGCCTCGTCGAGGTCGACGGTATAGAGGCCGGCGGCGGCCCCGAGCGCAAGCGGTACGCGATCACCGAAGCCGGCGTCACGGACGTCCGGCAGTGGCTGGCGACCCCGGAGAAGCCGGAGCCGTACCTCCAGTCGACCCTCTACACCAAGGTCGTCCTGGCGCTGCTCACCGAACGCGACGCGAGCGGAATCCTCGACACCCAGCGCGCCGAGCACCTGCGCCTGATGCGCATCCTCACGGACCGCAAGCGCAAGGGCGACCTCGCCGACCAGCTGATCTGCGACCACGCCCTGTTCCACCTGGAAGCAGACCTGCGCTGGCTGGAACTGACCGCCGCGCGCCTCGACAAGCTCGCCGCGGAGGTGCGCCCCTCATGACTCCCGCCGGATCCCTTCTCGCCGCCCACGACCTGCACAAGGCGTACGGGCCCACGCCCGCCCTGGACGGCGCCTCGTTCACCATCCACCCGGGCGAGATCGTCGCCGTCATGGGCCCCTCGGGCTCGGGCAAGTCGACGCTGCTGCACTGCCTCGCCGGCATCGTCACCCCGGACTCGGGGACGATCACGTACGACGGCCGCGAGCTGTCCGCGCTGTCCGACGCCGAACGCAGCGCCCTGCGCCGCACCGAGTTCGGCTTCGTCTTCCAATTCGGCCAGCTGGTCCCTGAGCTGACCTGCGTCGAGAACGTGGCGCTGCCGCTGCGGCTGACCGGCGTCAAGCGCAAGGAGGCCGAGCGCCGGGCGACCGGGTGGCTGGAGCGCCTGGAGGTCGACGACCTCGCGGGCAAGCGGCCCGGCGAGATCTCGGGCGGCCAGGGCCAGCGTGTCGCCGTGGCCCGCTCGCTGGTGACGAACCCGCGCGTGCTGTTCGCCGACGAGCCGACCGGCGCCCTCGACTCGCTCAACGGCGAGCGCGTCATGGAACTGCTCACGGACGCGGCCCGTTCGTCGAACGCCGCCGTCGTCCTGGTCACCCACGAGACGCGGGTCGCGGCCTACTCGGACCGCGAGATCGTCGTACGGGACGGCAAGTCGCGGGACATGGAGTTCGCCCGATGACGCTGCTCGACGACCGCGAGGACACGAAGGCCCCGCCCGGCGCCGTCTCGACGGCCCCGGGGTGGCTGCGCGACCTGGGCCTCGGCATCCGGTTCGCCGCGGCGGGCGGCCGTGAGGGCTGGGTCCGTACGCTGCTCACCGCGCTCGGCGTCGGCCTCGGCGTGGCCCTGCTGCTCGGCGCCGCGTCCGTGCCGACGCTGCTGCACGAGCGCGATGTGCGGGGGGAATCACGCCTGTTGGGCGTCGGCGTCGATGCGCAGCTCAAGCCCGGCGACCGCACGATGCTCACCCTGGACGCGTCCTCCGACTTCCGGGACGGCACGGTCGGCGGTTACCTGGTGCGCCCGGAAGGCCGGCACCCGCCGCTGCCGCCCGGCGTCGACAAGCTGCCGGGCCCCGGCGAGATGGTGATCTCGCCGGCTCTGCAGGACGCCCTCGACGCCCCCGGCAACGAGCTGCTCAAGAAGCGCTACCCGTACCGCATCGTGGGCACGATCCACGACGCCGGCCTGGACGACCCCTTCGAGCAGTACCTGTATATCGGCAACGACACACTGAGCATCGACCGCAATGCCTCCCGCTTGGACCACTTCGGGATGAGCTACGGGGACGACCCGGTCGACCCGATCCTGATCGTCCTCATCATCCTGGCCTGCGTCGTGCTCCTCGTACCGGTCGCCATCTTCATCGCGACCGCCGTACGGTTCGGCGGCGAGCGGCGCGACCGGCGGCTGGCCGCGCTGCGCCTCGTCGGCGCCGACGCGCGGATGACGCGCCGCATGGCGGCGGGCGAGGCACTGTTCGGCACCCTTGTCGGTCTCGTGTTCGGTGTCGTCTTCTTCCTGGCCGCGCGGCAGTTGCTGGGCGAGGTGAGGATCTGGCGGCTCTCGGCGTTCCCCTCGGATCTGTCGCCGGTGCCCGCGCTCGCCGTACTGATCGTGCTGGCCGTACCGCTCGCGGCGGTCGCCGTGACGGTGTTCGCGCTGCGCTCGGTGACGATCGAGCCCCTGGGCGTCGTGCGCAGCGGCCGCACCCGGGGCCGCCGCCTGTGGTGGCGGCTGCCGGTGCCGGTCATCGGCGCGCTGCTCCTGTTCTTCTCGGGGTACGCGGACGCGGAGAACACGCGCGGCGTCGTGCAGATCACGGCGGGCATCTCCCTGACCCTGCTCGGTCTTGTGCTGTTGATGCCGTGGGTGGTGGAGGCGGCGGTGAACCGGCTGCGCGGCGGTCCGGTGCCCTGGCAACTCGCTGTGCGCAGACTCCAGTTGAGCAGCAACGGTGCGAGCCGTGCGGTCGCCGGGATCACCATCGCGGTGGCGGGCGGCATCGCCCTGCAGATGTTCACCGTCGGTATCGACGACGACTTCACCAAGACGACCGGTCAGGACCCGAAGCGGGCCCAGATCGGCGTGAACACCAGCCTGAACACCGGGGTGCTGGCCGAGCGCATGGTGCGGGAGTTCGGGGCGACCAAGGGGGTCCGGTCGGTGATCGGCACCGTGGACACCTGGGCGGGCCCGGCGGGCGCCGATCCGGATGCCGACGACACGCACACGGTGACGGTCTCCGTCGGTTCCTGCTCCACGCTGCGCGAGCTGGCGAAGCTGCCGTCCTGCCGTGACGGTGACGTCTTCCGGGTCACCGGCTCCGACTACGCCGACGCGGACACGGAGTTGGCGAACATCGGCAAGCCCGGCAGCAAGCTCGTCCTCGGCGACTCGCGGTCCGCCAAGTGGACGCTGCCGGGGGACGCGCGCCTGGTGAAGGCGCGGCGCGACCCGGGCGGCGGCCGTTTCGGGGGCGTCCTCGCCACTCCGGCCGCCATCGACGTACGGAAGGTGCCGCACGCCTCGACGAACGCGCAGATCCAGATCGACGAGTCGGTGCCGGACGCCGCCGAGTTCGTACGCAACACCGCGTTCCGTCTCGACCCGGGGATGAGCGTGTTCAACTACCGCGCGGTGGAGCGCGACTCGGAGTACGTGAGCATCCGCCGGGGCCTGTTCACGGCGGCCGCTCTCACGATGGCGCTGATCGCGGCCTCCATGCTGGTCTCGCAGATCGAGCAACTACGCGACCGCAAGCGCCTGTTGTCGGTCCTGGTCGCCTACGGCACGCGGCGCACGACGCTCGCCTGGTCGGTGCTGTGGCAGACGGCGATCCCGGTGGTCCTCGGCATGGCGGTCGCGATCGGCGGCGGTCTGGTCCTGGGCACGCTGATGCTGCGCATGGTCGACAAGCCCGTCACGGACTGGCTGCTGTTCCTGCCCCTGGCGGGCGTGGGCGCGGCGGCGATCGCCGCGGTGACCTTGCTGAGCATGCCTCCGCTGTGGCGGCTGATGCGGGCGGACGGGCTGCGGACGGAGTAGGCACCCGGGTCAGCCCCGCACCACCCGAACGGGCAGTCCGGACAGGGCACTTCGCAACGCCCCGGCCAGTTCCTCGTACTCCGCCGCCCGCGCGGCCCCCGCGCGCATCGCCAGTGCGACGCGCCGCGTGGGCGCCGGGTCGGCGAAGTACCCGGTGAGCAGCTGGCTGCTGCGACTGGTCTCGACCGCGACGGCGGTCCGCGGCAGGAGGGTCACCCCCAGGCCGCCCGCGACGAGTTGGACCAGGGTGGAGAGGCCGGCGGCGGTCGTGGTGACGGGTGCGTCACCACGACCCGCCTCCCGGCAGATGTCCAGCGCCTGGTCCCGCAGGCAGTGCCCCTCGTCGAGCAGCAGCAGGTTCAGCTCGCGCAGCGCCTCGCGCGGGATCCCCTCGCGGCCGCCGAGCCAGTGGTCGAGCGGGGTGACGAGCACGAAGTCCTCGTCGAACAGCGGGAGTTCGGTGACACCCTGCACGCCGAGCGGCACGGCGAGCAGCAGCAGATCGAGCCGTCCGGCCGCGAGCCCCTCGACCAGCGACGCGGTCTGCTCCTCGTGCACCTGGAGGTCCAGGTCCGGGTACCGGTCGTGGACCAGCCGCAGCACGGTGGGCAGCAGGTAGGGCGCGACGGTCGGGATCACCCCGAGCCGCAGCGCGCCGGTGAACGGCGCCCGCACCGCCTCGGCCTCCTCCATGAGCGCGCCGACCTCGTCGAGCACGGCCCTGGCCCGCACCGCGATCCGTCCCCCGGCCGGCGAGAGCAGTACTTTTCTCGTCGTACGCTCGAGAAGGGTCACCCCGAGCGTCTCCTCCAGGGCCGAGACCGCGCCGGACAGGGCGGGCTGGCTCATCCCGATCGCGGCGGCCGCGTCCCGGAAGTGCAGATGCTCCGCGACCGCGGCGAACGCCCGCAATTGCGCCAGGCTGGGCTGCCTTTTCCGCGCACTCGGGGTCGTTCCGTTCTTTACGGCCACTGATAGCCACCTCCGATCAACATGACCGAGTCTAGCTATTTCCGTAATCAATGCACTCTGTGCCACGATCATCAGCAGTCCAACCCATGGAAACTTCCTCAAAAGGGATGTTTCTCGCTGCAAGGAGAGCGTGTGCTCACTGTCGGTGACAAGTTCCCCGAGTTCGACCTGACTGCCTGTGTCTCGCTGGAGAAGGGCTCGGAGTTCGAGCAGATCAACCACAAGACCTACGAGGGCAAGTGGAAGATCGTCTTCGCGTGGCCCAAGGACTTCACCTTCGTGTGCCCGACCGAGATCGCCGCCTTCGGCAAGCTGAACGAGGAGTTCGCCGACCGTGACGCCCAGGTCCTCGGCTTCTCCGGTGACTCCGAGTTCGTGCACCACGCCTGGCGCAAGGACCACCCGGACCTGACGGACCTGCCGTTCCCGATGCTGGCCGACTCCAGGCACGAGCTCATGCGTGACCTCGGCATCGAGGGCGAGGACGGCTTCGCGCAGCGCGCCGTCTTCATCGTCGACCAGAACAACGAGATCCAGTTCACGATGGTGACCGCCGGTTCCGTCGGCCGTAACCCCAAGGAGGTCCTCCGGGTCCTCGACGCGCTCCAGACGGACGAGCTGTGCCCGTGCAACTGGAGCAAGGGCGACGAGACCCTGGACCCGGTCGCGCTGCTCTCGGGCGAGTGAACGGAGCTTTCTGACATGGCACTCGACGAACTGAAGTCCGCCATACCGGACTACGCCAAGGACCTGAAGCTCAACCTGGGCTCGGTCATCGGCAACTCGGACCTCCCGCAGCAGCAGCTGTGGGGCACGGTCCTCGCCTGCGCCATCGCCTCCCGCTCCCCGCACGTGCTGCGCGAGCTGGAGCCCGAGGCCAAGGCGAACCTGTCGCCGGAGGCGTACACGGCCGCCAAGTCGGCCGCCGCCATCATGTCGATGAACAACGTCTTCTACCGCACGCGTCACCTGCTCTCGGACTCCGAGTACGGGACGATGCGCGCGGGCCTGCGGATGAACGTCATCGGCAACCCGGGCGTCGACAAGGTCGACTTCGAGCTGTGGTCCTTCGCGGTCTCCGCGATCAACGGCTGCGGGATGTGCCTCGACTCGCACGAGCAGGTGCTCCGCAAGGCCGATGTCTCGCGTGACGTCGTGCAGGAGGCCTTCAAGATCGCCTCGGTGATCCAGGCCGTGGGCGTCACCCTGGACGCGGAAGCCGTCCTGGCCTGACACGCCGAAAGACCCCTGGCCCTCCGCTTCCGCGGAGGGCCAGGGGTCTTTCGGCGTGTTCCCCTAAGAACGGTCGGCGGACGGATCCACCGGAGCCAGATCGATCGCTGTCGCGCCGTGCGGTGGCGGGGTCTGGCGGATCGCCGATTCCCGGGACCACGTCCGCAGATACACGACGACCGTGTTCAGCACGGCGACGAGCGGGACCGCCACCACGGCGCCGCCGATTCCGGAGACCATGCCGCCGGCCGCCACGGACAGCACCACGGCCAGCGGATGCACCCGCACCGCGCGGCCGAGGATGAACGGCTGCAGGATGTGGCCCTCGATCTGCTGCACCGCGAGGACGACCACCAGCACCATCACGGCCGTGAACACGCCCTGGGTCACCAGCGCCACGACCACGGCGAGCGCGCCCGAGACGACGGCGCCCACCAGCGGGATGAACGCGAACAGGAAGATGAAGACGGCCAGCGGCACCGCCATCGGCACGCCGAGGAAGAAGATGCCGAGGCCGATGAAGATGGCGTCGATGAGGGCGACTATCACCGTGCCGCGGACGTACGCCGTCAGTGTGCGCCACGCTCGCGGGCCCGCGCCCGCGATGCCCGGCCGGGCCTGCGCCGGGACGAGCTTGAGCGTCCACTCCCAGATGCGCTTGCCGTCGTAGAGCAGGAACAGCGTCGAGAACATCGCCAGCAGGATCCCGGTCATCGCCTCGACGATGACGGTGACGCCTTCGAGGCCCGCCGACGTGATCGAGTCGGTGTTCGCGCCGATCGCGTCGCGCAGGGACTTGGCGATGTCGTTGATCTGGTGATCCGTCACGTGGAACGGGCTGTTGAGGAGCCACTTGCGCAGATCGTCGATGCCGTCCTGGACCTGGTCGGAGAGCGCGTCGATGTTCTCCTGGACCTGCCAGACCACGAACCAGCCGACGAGCCCCATGATGACGAAGCCCAGGATGGCGGTGAGCGCCGTCGCGAGGCCTCTGGGTACGCCGCGGCGGCGCAGCCGGGCCACCGTCGGCTGCAGCAGCGCGGTGATGAGCAGCGCCGACACGAACGCGAACACCACCAGCTGCACCGAGCTGATGACCTTCATCAGGATCCAGACCATGCCCGCGAGCACGAGGAGGCGCCAGGCCGCCTCGGCGGCGACCCGCAGCCCCCATGGCACGGCGGCGGCCGGTTCGGGCCTGGCCGACACCGCCGGCGCGTAGGCGGGCGGTGGGGGCACCTGGTCGTGCGGCGGCTCACCGGTGTCCGGTTCCCCGGACACCGCCTCACCCGCCGGACGGGGCGGGACAGTTGGGGCGGACACGCCGGACAGGTCACTGTCCTCGTTCCGCTCGGCTTCGGCTCTGCGCTCGTCCAAGCGCTCGCCCACCTTGCTGATTCCGGCTCCGACTCTGCCGAGCCAGCCTGGGACACGCGACATGATCAGTCCTTTTCCCCCGTGCGCTCTCACCACTCCCCCCGGAGCCTGTGAACCTGACCGTACATCGGGAGATCCGGATACGGCCGGAGCCCCTCACCGTAGGACGGTGAGGGGCTCCGGGAGGTTGAGCGGTGTTCTGCTCAGTACCAGCTGTTGGCCTGCCAGAACGACCAGGCCTCGCACGGGCTGCCGTAGCGCCCGTTCATGTAGTTGAGGCCCCACTTGATCTGCGTGGCCGGGTTGGTCTGCCAGTCGGCACCCGCGGAGGAGTACTTGGAGGCGGGCAGAGCCTGGAAGAGACCGTAGGCGCCGGAAGAAGCGTTGGACGCCTTGTAGTTCCAGCTGGACTCGTGGTCCACGATGTTGCTGAAGCACTGGAACTGACCGGACGGCACCATCTGACGCGCCATCGCCTGGATCTGGCCGACGGAGTACGACGACTGGGTCGAGAAGGTGGAGGCGTCGCGAGTCGCGGAACGGCTGGCGGCCTCCTTCTTGGCCTCCTCGCGCTCCTTCGCCTCCTTCTCGGCCTTGTCCTTCGCGGCCTGCGCGTCCTTCTGCTTGGCGACGGCGTCCTCGGCGGCCTGCTTGCGGGCCGACTCCTCCGCCGTCTTCTGTGCCGCGTTGTCGGCCGCGATGGCCTGCGTCTGTGCCTGCTGAGTCAGGGACGCGGTCTGCACCTGCGCCTGCTGACCGGCGGGTATGTCGGCGAGGAGGGTCGCGTCGCCGGCCGTGGCCTCAGCAGCCTCGTTGGAGGGCTGAGCGGTGCTGCCCGAGGCAACACCCACGACGGCGCCGACTGTGGTGACCGCGGTGGCCGAGGCCACTGCGAATCCCCGGACCGAAATCCGGCTCACACGGTTTCCTTCCAGCATCGCCCGCTGGAGTGTGACCCTCGCGGACGCAATCGTGCCCTCGACACTGGCCTCCCAACTGACGGGTCACGGGAGGCACGGGCCCGGTGGGCAACTCCTGGTGTGGGAGCGCCGCGTGGTGCACGGGCGGCATACGACGACCGATATGGAGTTCAAGGTGCAGCGGGTGCTGCGGTGGTGCCGTACCGCTGGGGGTACGCATGTGTCGTATGCGGGGCCTGACGGAACCGAGACTCTGCCGTATGCGGAGGTCGCTAGGCAATTCTGTGTTGGGTGTGAAAGGTCACACCCCGTTTGCCCCAGGGGTTTTACGGAAATGTACACGCACCAAGGCGCCGCCCGGCTAAGCTCTCTGGCTTCTCCGGACGGCGCCAAGTGGGGCCAACTACCTCAGATCTGGCCGTCCTCCAGCATTTCGGTCACCAGGGCCGCGATCTGCGACCGCTCCGACCGGGTGAGCGTGACGTGCGCGAACAGCGGATGCCCCTTCAGCTTCTCGACGACCGCGACGACACCGTCGTAGCGCCCGACCCGGAGGTTGTCGCGCTGGGCGACGTCATGGGTGAGGACGACACGCGAGTTCGCCCCGATTCTGGACAGGACCGTCAACAGGACGTTCCGCTCCAGGGATTGGGCCTCGTCCACGATCACGAAGGCGTCGTGCAGCGACCGGCCGCGGATGTGCGTGAGCGGCAGCACCTCCAGCATCCCGCGTGAGGTGACCTCCTCGATGACCTCGCGCGAGGTGACCGCCGAGAGGGTGTCGAAGACGGCCTGCGCCCACGGACCCATCTTCTCGGCCTCGGAGCCCGGCAGATAGCCGAGCTCCTGCCCGCCGACCGCGTACAGCGGCCGGAAGACCATCACCTTCTTGTGCTGGCGCCGCTCCAACACGGCCTCCAGGCCCGCGCACAGCGCGAGTGCCGACTTTCCGGTGCCGGCCCGGCCGCCCATCGAGACGATGCCGATGTCCGGGTCGAGGAGCAGATCGAGCGCGATCCGCTGCTCCGCGCTGCGCCCCTTGAGGCCGAACGCCTCCCGGTCGCCGCGCACCAGCCGGACGTTGCCCTCGGGGGTGACGCGGCCGAGCGCCTTGCCCCGCTCGGAGTGGATCGTCAGCCCCGTGTGCACGGGAATGTCCGCCGCCTCGGGAACGTAGAGGCTGTCCTCCTCGAAGAGCAGGTCGACCTGCTCCGCGGGCAGGGTCAGTTCGGACATGCCGGTCCAGCCGGATTCCGTGATGGCGAGCTCGGCACGGTACTCCTCGGCGAGGAGACCGACCGAGGACGCCTTGATCCTGAGCGGCAGGTCCTTCGAGACGACCGTGACGTCGAACCCCTCGGCCTGCAGATTGCGGGCGACCGCGAGGATGCGGGAGTCGTTGTCCCCGAGGCGGTAGCCCGAGGGCAGGACGCTGGGGTCGGAGTGGTTGAGCTCGACGCGGAGCGTGCCGCCCAGTTCCCCGGTGGGGATCGGGGCGTCCAGACGCCCGAAGCGGATGCGGTAGTCGTCCAGCAGGCGCAGGGCCTGCCGGGCGAAGTACCCCAGCTCCGGATGATGCCGTTTGGCCTCCAACTCCGTGACCACGACGACAGGAAGGACCACTTCGTGTTCGTCGAATCGGGTCATCGAGTTCGGATCGGCCAGCAGGACGCTGGTGTCGAGAACATAGGTGCGCCGGTCGGGCTTGTGGCGCTTGTTGCTGTTCACCACGGAAGGACGTACCCCCTCGGAAGAGGTCGGGGAGCGACGGAGGGAATGCAGGGCCGGGAGGGCGGGGGTGAGCTGCCGGTCATCGGCCCCCGCGAGCGGGCCGAGAGCCGGCCCTCCAAGCCGTCATCCGTACTTGTTTGCGTACGGTCGTCCTGGTGCAAAGGGCCTCCCGGGCGGACAGCCCCGTGCCGTCCGCTGAGAACCGGCGTCCGTGGTTCGGACACCGACCTGGAAGGCTTATTCCCTCGAACACGCGCAGCCATGCCAGGGCATAGGGCGGCGCGTACGTTAACTCCTGGTGACCCTCTTAGAACCCAGCCCCGCTGTGCGAAGGCCGTGACGTGGGATCAGCCGCCGAAACGGCGGTGCCGGGCGGCGTAGTCGCGCATCGCGCGCAGGAAGTCGACCTTGCGGAACGCGGGCCAGAAAACGTCACAGAAGTAGTACTCGGAATGCGCCGTCTGCCACAGCATGAAGCCGGAGAGGCGCTGCTCGCCGCTGGTGCGGATGACGAGTTCCGGGTCGGGCTGGGCACTGGTGTAGAGGTGCCGGCCGATCAGGTCGATGGTGACGTCGTCGGCGACCTGTTCCAGGGAGCTGCCCTTGTCGGCGGCGTCGAGGAGCATCGAGCGGACGGCGTCGGCGATCTCCTGGCGGCCGCCGTAGCCGATCGCGACGTTGACCAGTATTCCGTCGCGGTCGGCAGTGGCCTCCTCGGCCTCCTTGAGGACCGTCTGCATGCCGGCGGGCAGGATGTCGGTGGCGCCGACGTGGTGGACGCGCCAGCGGCCGTCGGCGGCGAGGGTGCGCACGACGTTCTCGATGATGGAGAGCAGCGGGACCAGCTCGTCCTGGGGGCGGTCGAAGTTGTCCGTCGACAGCAGCCACAGGGTGACGACCTCGACGTCCGTCTCGGTGCACCAGCCGAGGAACTCCTCGATCTTCTCCGCGCCCGCCTGATGGCCCTGGGCGGGGGTGGATCCGGCGGCCTTCGCCCAGCGTCGGTTGCCATCCATGATGACCCCGATGTGCTTGGGCGCCTGGGCGTGGTCCAGGTGGCCTTCCACCCGGCGTGCGTACAGCTTGACCAGCAGGCCGCGCAGCCTGTCGCGCAGGTTCACGGTTGTTCAGCCCCTCCGTGCAGACGGCAGTCCCCGAGCGCGAAAGCCTACCCCTGCGCAGGCACCCCCTTTCGCGCGTGTCCCGGGAGGGCTGCCGCGGCGGCTGCCGGTACCCGCTATGGGAGTTCACAGGACTGACGTAGTTTCGTCTCCATGAACGACACCTCTCCCTATGCGGCCGCCGGCGACCGGTACGAATCCATGGAATACCGGCGTACGGGCCGCAGCGGCCTGAAGCTGCCCGCGATCTCGCTGGGCCTGTGGCACAACTTCGGGGACGACCGCACCCTCGACTCGCAGCGCGCGATCCTGCGCCGCGCCTTCGATCTGGGCGTCACGCACTTCGACCTGGCGAACAACTACGGGCCGCCGGCCGGTTCGGCCGAGCTCAACTTCGGCAAGATGTTCGCCCAGGACTTCGCCCCGTACCGGGACGAGCTGGTCATCTCGACCAAGGCGGGCTACCTCATGCACCCCGGCCCGTACGGCGAGTGGGGCAGCCGCAAGTACCTGCTGTCCTCGCTCGACGCCTCGCTGAACCGGATGGGCCTCGACTACGTCGACATCTTCTACTCGCACCGCTTCGACCCGAACACGCCGCTCGAGGAGACGATGGGTGCGCTCGCGTCGGCGGTGCAGCAGGGCAAGGCGCTGTACGTCGGCGTCTCCTCCTACAACAGCGAGCAGACGGCGGAGGCGGCGCGGCTGCTGAAGGAGATGGGCGTGCCGGCCCTCATCCACCAGCCGTCCTACTCGATGATCAACCGCTGGACCGAGGACGACAAGCTGCTCGACACCCTGGAGACGGCCGGCATGGGCTGCATCTCCTTCGTGCCCCTCGCGCAGGGCCTGCTCACGGGCAAGTACCTGAAGGGCATCCCGGAGGGTTCGCGCGCCACACAGGGCAAGTCGCTCGACCCGGATCTGCTGAGCGACGAGGTCGTGCGCCGGCTGAACGGGCTGAACGACATCGCCGGGCGGCGCGGCCAGTCCCTCGCGCAGCTCGCGCTCACCTGGGTGCTGCGGGACGAGCGGATGACGTCGGCGCTGATCGGCGCGTCCAGCGTGAAGCAGCTGGAGGAGAACGTGGCGGCGCTCGCGGCGCCGAAGCTGACGGAGGAGGAGCTGACCGAAATCGACTCGTTCGCGGTCTCCACCCCGGGCACGAACATCTGGGCCGGACGGAACTGACCCGGCACGGCCGCCGCGGGCCCTGAGCGGGGCTTGCGGCGTCCCGCGTGCGGACAAAAAAACGGGCCGGTCCGTGGGGGGGAGACGGACCGGCCCGAGGGGGGGTTTCCACCATAACCCTTCGTAAGTGCCAGCGCGCGCATCGGCGTGCCACAACTACTCTCCGGAGTCGGCCGACGACGCCCGGAGGTGGGTTTCAGGCCGCTGGACAGCGGGCTCACAGGCGTCTTGGGCACCATCTCCACGGGGACCCGCCGCGGGTTCGACTTCCCCCTCCCGTGTGGTGCGCGCGGTTGACGCGAGGGAGGGCAACCGGCACCGCGCAGCCCCCTCCGCCACGCGGTACCGCCGCGTAGCTTTGCTGACGCGAATTGCCGTTGGTCTGAACTTACGTGAGGTTAACGTGAAGATCGAGTGCGTCTCGATAACGATGCGGAATCGGTCGGCTCAGGCCGACGGCTTGCGGGCCTCGATCAGATGACGGGTGCTGTGGGCCACGAACGGGCCCTCCTTCTCGATCTGTTCGTGCAGCGCGAGGAGACGGGGACGGTAGGCCTCGGCCGTGAAGCCCGGGACCATCCAGACGACCTTGCGCAGGAAGTGGACGACGGCGCCGATGTCGTGGAACTCGATGCGCAGCCGCTCCGCCCGCAGGTCGACGACCTCCAGGCCGGCCGCCTCCGCCTCCGCCTTCTCGCCGTACGGGTCCCGGGCGCGGCGGCCCTCCTCGGGCTGCGGGCCCAGGAAGTACTCGACGACCTCGAACACGCTGCCGGGGCCCACGTGTTGGGCGAAATAGCTGCCACCGGGGCGCAGCACACGGGCGATCTCCGCGAAGGGGGCCTTCACCGGATGGCGGGCGGTGACCAGGTCGAAGGCCTCGTCCGCGAAGGGCAGCGGGGCGTCGGCGGGCGAGGCCACCACGACCACGCCGCGCGGGGCCAGCAGCCGCGTGGCCCGCGCGACGTTCGGCGGCCAGCCCTCCGTCGCGGCCATCAGCGGCGGCAGCTCCGGCGCCATGTTCAGCACCTCGCCGCCGCCGGTGTCCAGGTCGAGGGCGGCCCGCACCTCCGGGCGGCCCAGGCGCTCCCCCATGGCGCGGGCGTACCCCCAGGACGGGCGCTGTTCGGTGGCCCGCCCCTCGAACCAGGAGAAGTCCCAGCCGTCGGTGGGCGCGGCGGCGGCCTCCGCCACGAGTTCCTCGAAGGAGCCGAGGGAGTCGCGGGAACGGTCGTGCGGGGCATGTACGTCCTTACTCATGTCCCCATGGTCCCAAGGGCCACGATCGCGCTCATCTGTATTTACCGGCGGCACCGGTGGGGCCGGCCCCAGGGAGGATCGGGGGGCTGCCCCTCTTCCGCAGGACCCGGTGAACGCACGTACCCTTGGCGGACCCCCGCCACCGTCAGAACCACGGCTCCCCACGTGTCCGTAGGCCCGCCCGTCCCACCGCAGAGATGCGAGCACATGTCCGTACGTTCCGCGATAGCGACCTGGCTGACCCGCCTCTACTTCTCCCGGCTGCGGAAGAGGGGAGCAGGCCTCGATCTGTCCGTGCTGGCGAAGCTGCCCGACGCGGCGCTGCTGCCGCTGCGCCGCGACGGCCTCGACCCGGTCCCCGAGATCGGCGGGCTGCGGGACCGTGAGCCGGTCAGCAGACTCCCGATACCCGGCATGACGGTCTGGCTGGTGTCCGGCTACGACGAGGCGAAGGAAGTCCTCGGCGACGCCAAGGCGTTCAGCAACGACTTCCGCCACCTGGTCGGCGTGGGCGGCGCCGGGGCCGACCAGAACCCGGGCGGCCTCGGCTTCTGCGACCCGCCGGACCACACGCGGCTGCGCCGGCTGCTCACCCCCGAGTTCACGATGCGCCGGCTCTCCCGCCTCACGCCCCGCATCCACGCGATCGTCGAGGAGCAGCTGGCCCACCTGGAGAAGGCGGCGCGTGAGTCGGGCGACGGCACGGCCGACTTCGTCGAGCACTTCGCGATGCCCGTTCCGGCGCTGGTCATCTGCGAGTTGCTGGGTGTTCCCTACGAGGAGCGCGACGCCTTCCAGCAGTTCTCGGTGGCCCGCTTCGACGTACTGGGCGGGGCGGGCGCGTCGTTCGGCGCGGTCTCGCAGTCCCTGGACTATCTGCGCGGGGTCGTCGCCGAGCAGCGGCGCAACCCGGGCGAGGGCCTGCTCGGCATGCTGGTGCGCGAGCACGGCGACAACATCACCGACGAGGAGCTGACGGGCCTTGCCGACGGCGTCCTGACCGGTGGTCTGGAGACCACCGCGAGCATGATCGCTCTCGGTACGCTGATCATGCTCCAGGACCGTGAGCACTTCGACGCGCTGCGCGACGCCGAGGACCCGGCGACGGTGGCGGCCCCCTTCGTCGACGAACTCCTGCGCCATCTCACCGTCGTGCAGACGGCGTTCCCGCGGTTCGCCCGCGAGGACACCAAGATCGGCGGGGTCCCCATATCCGGCGGCGACATCGTGATCGTCTCGCTGAGCGCGGCGGACCGGGACCCGCGGCTGGGCGGGGCCGACGACGACATGGACGCGTTCCTGCCCGCACGCCCGCCGACCTCCTCGCACCTGGCGTTCGGCTACGGCATCCACCGCTGCATCGGCGCGGAGCTCGGCAAGATGGAGCTGCGGGCCGCCTTCCCCCAACTGGTGCGCCGCTTCCCGGGGTTGAAGCTCGCGGTACCCACCGCGGAGCTGGAGTTCCGGAAGCTGTCGATCGTGTACGGGGTGGATTCGCTGCGGGTCTACCTGGAGGACCGGGACGGCTGAACCGTCTCGCGGCGCAGTCCCATGATCTCGGCGACGGCGTCCAGCCAGCGGGCCGTGAGGGTCTCGCCGTCCGTGTCCGCCCCGGCGACCTGCGCGGCCGTCTCCAGCCAGCCGCGCAGCACGGCGGCCGCGGCCGGGTCGGGCAGCGGCTCGGCGAGCTCGGCTGCGTAGCGGACGCCGCCCGCGCGCACGATCTTCGCGATGTACGCGACCGAGCGCGGCAGCACGCCGAGCCGGTCCAGGGTGATGGCCGCGGCGATGGCGCCGTCGCCGAAGAGGGCCGGGCGGAAGGCCCCGCCGGTTTCCGGGGTCAGGCCGTACCTCAGCAGCGACTCGACGTCGGTCGCCTCCAGGAGCTGGTCGTCGGTGCGGGGGGCGGGGCTGGCTGCGGCAGACATGGGGACCTCGGTTCCGGTCAGCGGACCGTGATGGTGAAGACGTAGAAGGCGGCCTTGGTGTCCGGGGTGCCGGTGGCCGTGGGGTACGGGGACAGGGACGCGGAAGGCGACGGGGACGGGGTGCCGGTCGGGCCGGACGTGGCAGCCGTGGCGGTCGTCGTCGGGGTGGGCGTGGGGTACGGGGTGCCCTCGCTGGGCCCGCGGCAGGTGTTCATCGGGCAGTGCAGCAGCCGTACCGTCGCCTTCCCCTTCGCATGGGCCGTGAAGTCGAAGGACTGGGTGCCGTCGGCGCCGCCGTCGAGGGGGCTGCCGTCGGTGTCGCGCCGCTCACCGCGGTACTTCAGGACGCTCGTGTCCGGGGCGGGGTCGGTGAGGTACCAGGCCTGGTTCAGGGACGGGTTGGCCGGGACGGTGAGGGAGAACTTCTCCCCCGCCTGCACGCTGACGGCCCGGTCCTTCGGGCCGAACGCGGTGCCGCCGCCGGAGTCGCCGCAGGCCGTGAGGGCGGTGAGGGAGAGGCCGAGCAGGGCGGCGAGAGCCGTCGCACGCACGGTGGGCTTGGTGATCTTCATTGGGGTCAGTCCTGGGGTACGTGAACGCCGTAGGCGTCGGGCAGGTCGTTGTCGCTGACTTTGGCCATTCCTCCGTTGACGAAGTCGTCCTCGCTGATCCAGGTGGTCGTGCCCCACGGGTTGTAGACCTGCAGCTTGTCGCCCTCCTGGCCGACGATCATCACCGCGTGCCCGGAGCGGTCGCCGTCGTTGTAGCCCTCGACACCGATGGGGACCGGCTTGCCCTCGGCCACCGACTTCTCGATGTCCGGGAGGACGTCGCGCCGGTCGTCGGCGCTCTTGACCTCCTTGAAGTCGTAGCCGCTGCCGGTGTGCGGGCTGATCTCCTTGTTCACGACCTCTGTCTTGCCGTCGTTGTCCATGCCGTCGGGGACGTCCGTCCAGAAGTGGGTGTGGCCGCCGTCGCCCTCCTCGTGCACCCGGTGCTGCTCGTCGACGAGCCGGTCGCGGAAGGCCGCCGCGTCGTTCTCCTGCCCGCTGGGCCCGCCGGTTAGTTCGAGGGCGTAGACCGGGTCGACCATGGCGCGGGCGGTGACGGTGGACGACGCGACGCACGAGCCCTCCGTGCCGTCGCCGCCCTGCGTCCAGCCCTGCCCGTCGAAGTCCTGGTTGTCGGTGTTCTTGTTGGACCCGTTGGCGTTGCGGCCCTCGTCGTTCATGCTGTCGGAATCGGTGGTGACCGGCGCGAGGTGCTCCTGCAGCCACATCGGGTCCTTGCCGTGGATCTTCCCGCCGAACGTCTCGACCTCGTCCACGGAACGCCCGGACGCGAGGGCCTTCATCAGGTACGCCTTCTCCTGCGGCGAGGAGGCCTGCGCCAACAGCTTCTCCATGCGCGCCTGTTCGGCCGGGGAGAGGTTCTCCATGGCCCGCCCGGAGCGCTCCAGGTCGTTGGCGCTGAGGATCTCGTTCCACTCCGGGTCGCCGCCGATGTTGCTGGCGTCGGCGAGCGCGAGCCGGTCCACGGCGGAGAGGTCGTCGGTGCTCATCTTCCCGGCGCGGGCCTCGGCCGCGTACTTGTTCAGGTCGCGGGCCGCGGCGCGGGCCGCGTCGTCGGCGGCGACAGCGGCGTCGTGCAGCTCATCGACGCCGGCCGTGGCGAGCGAACGGGCCTTCTTGCGCGCCGCCTCCTCCCCGTCGTCCTCGTGCCAGTTGTCGAAGAAGCCGTCCTTGCCGCCGAGCTGCCCGCGGGCGTCGCGCAGTTTGCCGCGGCCCGAACCGTCCTTGGTCTGCGCGGCCTCGATGGCGTCGGAGAGCGTGATCAGGGCGTTGCCGCCGCCTCGCAGGGCGTCGGCCATCTGCTCGGCGGCGCGGGTGGCGGCGCTGACGGCGTCGGCGGCGAGCACCGAGGTGTCCCCGACCCAGACGTCGGGCAGCCCCTTGCGGGACACGGCGTCGGAGCGGTCGTGGACCTTCATGGCGTCGTCGGCCTGGCCGCGGTAACGCTTGCCGAGCGACTCGATCGTGGCGGGGTCGCCTTCCGGCGCGGCGACACCGAGGGCGTCGTCGATCGCGTCGATCAGGTCGTTCTTGCTGTCGGCGGAGGATATGGAGCCGCGCAGCTCGGCCAGGCGCTTGCGGCGGTCGGTGGTCGATTCGGTCACGGTGGATCGGCCCCTCGGGGTGGTCGGCGGACTGGCGTCTCGGGTGCGGCTCCGGCGCCGGTCAGTAGTCGGTCAGGGCCGAGGGGCGTTCGGCCTGTACGGGATTGGTGCCGATGGGCGCGGTGCCGAGGACGGCGGGCCGGTTCGCGTGGACCGGGTTCGTGCCGATGGAGGCGGTGCCGTACACCGGGTTGGTGCTGACGGCCTCCTCGACGGAGATGCGCTGCGCGTTGGTGCGCACGAGCCCGTCGGAGCCCGCGTAGGCGCCCTTGGACGCGCGTACCTTGTCGGCGAGTTCGTGCAGGGCGTCCTCGAGGGTGCGGGCCTCCGCGGTCCAGGCCGTGCTGTACGCGTTGAAGGCGGGGCCGGAGTCCGAGCCGCCGAGCACCTCCTGCGGGTAGCAGGGCGTGGCGCCGATCAGCTCCCGTATCGTGCCGGCCGTGTCGCCCGCGCCGTCCAGCTCCTCGGACTGGCTCTTCATGCCGGCGTGCTTGACGTGATACCCGTCGTTCCTGCCCATGCCGCTCCCCCGAAGCTCGTCAACTCACCTGCCGTGCCGGGCAGGTTGCGCATGCGATGCGCAGGTAATGATCGCCTAAAGACACCTCTCCGACAACTGCTGTCACGCCCTGCGCAGGGGCCACGGTTCCCTCCGCCTTGGCGGTCGGTTCAGGCCCGCTTAGGCTGCTGCCCTTGCGTTTGGTCCACCGGTCAACTTTCGGTGGGCGCGGGGGCAGGGGGGAGAGAGAGATGAACGAAGCCACAGAGGTGTTCGAGCCGTTGGCGGCGGACGATCCGCGGACGGTGGCCGGGTACCGGCTCGCCGCACGGCTCGGGGCCGGCGGCATGGGGCGGGTCTATCTGTCGCACACGCAGGGCGGCCGCCCCGTGGCGATCAAGGTCGTACGTCCCGAACTGGCCGACGACCCGGACTTCCGGCGGCGCTTCCGGCGGGAGATGGAGGCGGCGCGGAGCGTGCGCGGCGCCTACACCGCCGAACTGATCGACGGCGACGCGGACGGCGCGCCGCCCTGGCTGGCGACGCTGTACGTGCCAGGCCCCTCGCTCGCGGAGGCCGTGGCCCGGCGCGGACCGCTGCCGCTGCCCGCGCTGCTGTGGCTGACGGCCGGGGTGGCCGAGGCGCTGCAGGCGATCCACGCGGCGGGCATCGTGCACCGTGATTTGAAGCCGTCGAACGTCCTGCTGGCCGCCGACGGCCCACGCGTCATCGACTTCGGCATCTCGACGGCCTTCGACGGCACCTCGTACACCGCCACCGGCGCCACCATCGGCACCCCGCAGTTCATGGCCCCCGAGCAGGCGTCCGCCGCCCCGGTGACGGCGGCGACCGACGTCTTCTCGCTCGCCCAGACGGTGGCGTTCGCGGCACTGGGCGAGCCGCTGTACGGGAACGGCCCCGCGGTCAGCGTGCTCTACCGGATCGTGCACTCCGCGCCCGACCTGTCCCCGCTGCCGGCGGAACTCCGCCCCCTTCTCGAACGCTGCCTCGCCGCCGATGCCGCGGAACGGGCCACGCTGACAGAGGTCGTGGAGTGGTGCCGGGAGCGGCTCGGGCAGGACGCGGACGCGGGTGCGGTGTGGCGGGAGGTGACAGGACCGGAGATCACCGTGCCGTCACCGATCCCGGCCGTCCCGGCACAGACGCCCGCCAACCCCACGCTGGTGCACGCGCGGCCGGAAGCCGTGGGCCCGAACTCGCCCTGGCGGGCGCCGACCTGGTCCGCCCCGAGGCCGCCCCGCAGCCGACGCGCGAGGAGGCTGACCGCGGCGGCGGTGACGGCGGGGGTGCTGGTCCTGTCGGTCCTCGCGTGGACGGTGATGGACGCGACGGGGACGTTCGACAGCGGACGGGATGGCGGCGCGTCGGCGAAGGGCGCCGGGACGGATTCCTCGGCGGGGGCATCGGCGTCACCCTCGGCGCGGGCGTCCCAGTTCGACGCGGGGCCCCGGTCCGACGGCGACGGCAAGGACTCAGGCGCGGCGGCGGACTCCGCAACGAGCGCCTCCAGCACACCGACGGCCGACCCTCATGCCGGAATGTGGGTGGATGCGAAGCGTTCACTGAGCTTTGCAGCCCCGTTCCAGCGTGAGGACCCCGAGGGCGACATCCGATTCTCCTGCAAGCAGGCCGGTTGCGCGTTGACGAGCAAGACCAGTGTGTTCACCCAGATCTTCGGCAAGCCGGACGCCGACCGCAAGATGTGCGACCTCATGACACGGACCCAGAAGGCCCACTCCCTACCGCTCGCCGCGGCGGCGGCCGGAACCCAGATCTGTGTCCGAAACCGCGACGGGGACATCGCGTCACTGGTACTCCAGGTCAAGTCGACCGCGATGCCCGAGATCGCTTTTGTGACCGCCGACATGACGGTCTGGCGGGGCAGGGGTTAGAAACGACAAGCCGAGCACCGGCACTTGCGTCAACGCAGCCGGGAACTGCGTGCGGGTCCTCGGCACGGTTGCCTATAAAGGAAAGTCCGAAGGAGCGAGCGCTGTGGGTCACTGCGGTGAGATGGCAGGCCGGATCGTGGATACGTCGTGGAAGCCGCAGGCTGCGGCGGAGGGCGTCCGAGAGCGCGTGCTCGGCTGTACCGACGCCGATCAGCTCACCGCTCGGGCCGAGCGCGCCATCCATGCGACGCAAGCGGACGGGGTCTTTCGCGACTCCCCTGCCTGAGCGCCGCCGTGGCCACGTCCAGCCCCCGCCGGGCGTGGCTCCTCGCATCCCTCAGCCGTCCTTCGGGAACGACACCTCGACCCGGCGGTTCTTCTTGCGGCCCTGCTCGGAGGTGTTGTCCGCGATCGGATAGTCCTCGCTGTAGCCGCGGACCTGGAACGTGATGTTCGCGCCCTCCGCGCCGAGCGCGGCGGTCAGTTCGTCGTGGACGGCCTCGGCGCGCTTCTTGGAGAGCGTCAGGCCATGGGCGTACGTGCCGAGATCGTCCGTGAACCCGAACACCCGTACCGCGCTTGACTTCTGGGTGTTGATCTCGTCCGCGATCGTCTGGATGCGGGAGCGGGCGCCCGGGTTGAGCTTGGCGCTGTCCTTGGGGAACAGGACTTCGGCCTGGAGCGCGAAGGTGACGTCCTCGTTCGTGTCGGAGCGGCGTTCGTCACCGGAGAGGTCCTCCACGACCGACTTGATGTCCAGCACCTTGGCGGGGGCGAGCGTCGCGCCGTCCGCGAGCTTGAGACCCGGGCTGTTCGCGTCCACCTGCGGCGGCGGGGAACTGGTGGTGCCGCCGGGCGGGGCGCCGGTGGTCTTCCCGTTGGGAGTCGGATCGTCGGCGCTCGCCGTCCCTGCGCCCAGGATGACCGTGGCCACGGTGAGCGCTGCCGCGGCGGTCAGATGTCGTCGGGGCATCGTTTCACTCGCCCTCGGTGATCTCGATCGGCGCCGGTGGCATCGCGCCGACCTGGAAGGAGAGCTTGGTCGTGCCTTCGGGCGGGGCGGGGAACTGGGCGTACCACTCGGCTGTCTGCCCGTTGCGTACGCCGCCGGTGAATCGGGTGCACAGGCAGCGCCCCTCCGTGTCCCGCAGGATGAGGTACTTCTTCTTGTTCGCCTCGTCGACGAGGGCGGCGCCGGCGATCGAGCCGCCGTTCGCCATCAACTCCCGCTCGTCGCCACGCCAGTTGACCGGCACCCATGCTTTTCCGGTGCCGTTCACCACGGTGCCCTGCACCGTGACGAAGCCGCCCGCGTCCTGTGCCGCCGACGTGACGGTCAGCGTGATCCCGCCTTCGCCCTTCACCTCGGCCAGGACCTTGTCGGTCGAGCCGGGGGGCGCGGAGGACTCCGCTCCCTCGCTCTTCTGCGCGGACGTCGTCGGCGAAGAAGAGCCCTCCGCGTTGTCGCCGTCGCCGCTTCCGCCGTCGCCGCAGCCGGCGACCGTGAGGACCAGCCCAGCCGTGATCGCCGCCATGGTCAGTGACCGACGGGCCGTCGTCGTATGCCGAAGTTTCATGGCTGGGGCATCCCTCTTTTTCGTCGTTCGGTTCGTCAGTCGGCCAGGTGGACGGAGAACAGGTCGGACGCGTCCGGCAGGTCGAGGGGGTCGAAGTCCTCGGGGTCGATGGTGATGTCGCCGGCGTCGCCGTCACAGGTGAGTTCGAGCGGCTTCTCGGGGTCGGCGTCCGCATCGAAATCGCAGCGGGGTTGGATCACGGCCGTGGCGTGTGCCGTCGCGTGCATGGACTCCGTACCGGGGAGGACGGTGTCGCCCACCGTGTACTGGGTCTCGATGTCCACCCGGTAACCAGGGAAGCCGTTTACTTCGGCGGGGCTCGGACCAACGACAACCGTGGAGTCGTTCTGTGCCGCGAGATCAGCTGCGGCGGCAGCGGCAGGGCCGGCGTCCCCGAGGTCGTCCCGGGTGAGCCAGTCCGTCCAGTCCTCGTCCTCGCCCACCAGCGCCTTGCCCAGGCCGTCCATCAGCTCGTCGCGGGCCGACTGCACCGCGGCCAGCGCGGCGGCGTCGGCGGCGGACTGGGCCCCGTTGCGTGCCGAGGCCGCCTGGGCGAACGCGAAGAACGCGAACGCGGCGAAGAGCAGGATCGTCGTCAGCCAGATGTAGATCGGGAGCGTCGACCCCCGGTCGCTCCGGAGGCGGAGCTTTGTCAGCCGCCGATGACGTTGCTGATGGCGTCCAGCACGGCGCCGGAGATCAATCCGTCCAGCCCCAGACTGTCGATGGCCACGAAGATCCCGGCGATCAGGATCATCAGCCCCGCATACTCCACGAACCCGGCCCCCGCATCGCGCCGGGCCCCCCGAAGCCGCTCCCCCAGCGAACCTGTCCACGTCGCCCACGCCCCGACCACTCGGTCCTTGATCACGGGAACCCCCTTCCGCCGCTTCCTTCAAGGCAACCAGAACACCACACGCAACGTACGCGAATTGCGACCCTGCGCACCTGGTTTCGCCGATTAAGAAGCCGGGCTTGACCATAAGTTGTCGGGGGATTGCCCGGGGCGTCATCGCGTGTCAGCTCCCCTCGTACGAGTTCGCCGGCCCGCCCGGATCCGGAACTCGCGTCATCATTCGCATTCGCCAACCTTTGCTCGCTACCACTGTAGCCAGTCCGACGGCGTTGCAGGAGAGGTTCAACGCCCCAATATGGAACCGAAGTTGGTTCCAGAGCCGAGGAACATGCCCGTCGCGATCAGGATCATGGTCGCGGGGAGCATGAAGACCAGCGTCACCATCGTTGCCTTTGGAATTGTTTTGGCGGCGCGCCGCCGGGAGTTCTGGGCGTCCGTGCGGCGCATGTCCGTGGCGAGCTGGATCAGGGTGTCCGCGATGGGCGAACCCAGCTCCTCGCCCTGCTGCAACGCCGAGACGAACTGGGCGACTTGCTCGGAGGCGTTGCGCCGGCGCAGCTCGTCGAAGGCCTGGCGGCGCGGGACGCCCATGTCCATCTGGCGCAAAGTGATGCGGAGTTCGTCCGCCCAGGGCCCCTCGTACTTCTCGGCGACGCGGTCCAGTGCCTGGCGGAAGCCGAGGCCCGCCGAGACGACGACGGCGAGGACGTCGAGGAAGTCGGGGAGGGTGCGGTCGATGACTTCCTTGCGTTCGCGGACCGCCTGCCAGATCAGGGCGTCGGCGGCCAGCGCGCCGAAGGCCAGGGTCAGCAGTCCGAGGAGCCGTTGCCCGTTGGCGAAGAAGACGAGGGCCATGACGATGCCGAAGAGGCCGTAGACCGCCCGGCGTGCCGCGTACCGGTCGATCGTCAGGCCGCCCGGGTTCCCCGCCATGTCGATCTTGCGGCGCTTCGCGTCCACGCGGCGCGGGCCCATCAGCCGCAGGATCAGCGGCGCGAACCGCATGCCGAGCCGGTCCACCGCCGAGCCCGCCGTGGAGACGCGGGTGGCGCCCACTTCCAGGGCGAGGGCGAGGTCGCTGGGGACCTTGGCCTCGGCGCGGTACATGCGGACGCCCATGAAGACGCCGAAGACGGCCGCACCGGCGAGGAGGGCGATGAGCACGCCGAGGAGGGTGGGTGACATGGGTCAGACCTCGATCTTTCCCAGGCGTCGGATCACGAAGAACCCGACGGCGTACAGGCCGAGGGAGATCAGGATGAGGGTCTGGCCGAGAGGGGAGCCGGTCACGCGGGCCAGGGCGCCCTCGTTCGAGGAGTTGATCAGCAGGAGGGAACCCAGACCGAGGAGCGGGACCGTGAAGGCGGTGGCGTTCACCTCGGAGAGCATCGTGCGGATCTCGCGCCGGGTCTCCTTGCGGTCCTCCAGGGTCTGGGTGAGGTTGCGCAGGGACGAGACGACCGTGCCGCCCGCCTTGTTCGCCAGGACCAGCGTCGTGACGAGGACGATCAGCTCGCGCGACGGGAGGCGGGCCGCCAGTTCGTCCAGGGCGTCGTCGACGGAGCGGCCGATCGCCAACTGGTCGGCGACCCGGCTCAGTTCCTCGCCCGCCGGGGCCTCCAGTTCCTCCGCCGCCATCGCCAGGGACGTACGCAGGGCGAGTCCGGCCGCTGTCGCGTTGGCCAGGAGGCGTGCCACATCGGGGAGTTGGTTGATGAACGCCTCGATGCGTTTCTGGCGCTGCCAGTTGAGGAAGATGACCGCGGCCCAGATCGCCACGGCGCCCGCGATCGGGCCGAAGAACGGGGCCAGCATCGCCGCCGCAAGCACCCACAGACCGGCGACGACCGCGGCCACGTAGACGGCGAACTCGCCCGCCGTCACGTCCAGGCCCGTCGCGGAGAGCCGCAGGTGCACGGCGCGGCCCAGGCGCGTGCGGCGCAGCCGCCGGTCGATCGCGGCGAAGCGGCGCGCCCGGCCGCCCGCCGGACCGGCCGAGCCGCCGCCGTAACCGTCCAGGCGGTCGACCAGGGCCCGGCGCTGGGCACGCCCGGTGGCGTACACGTGGACGCCCGCTACGGCGAGGGCGCACGTCAGTACCGTGGCACCGAGAGCGATGAGGGCGGGGTTCGTCATGCCTGGGCTCCCCCGGGCGCGTGGGTCCGGGTCATCCCGTGGCCTCTCTCGTATTGCGTATGTCGACGGACTCGACGACCCCGAACGCCGGCGGGACCGCCTCCCCCGCCACGTACAGCCGGTCCGCGACGCGGCGCGGCAGCGGCAGGTGCTCGTAGTAGCCGCGGACCTGCCGGCGTTCCAGGTCGGTGGCGCCCGACACGTACGGCTGGGCGGCGAAACGGGTCACCGTCGCGATGGTGAACTGTTCCCGGCCGTGTGAGACGAGCAGCGCGATCTCGCTGATCCGGCGGGAGCCGTCGGCGTGCCGGGTGAGCTGGACCAGGACATCGACGGCCGAGTTGATCTGGTCGCGGAGCGCCTCGAAGGGGACATCCACCTCGGACATGGAGCCGAGCGTCTGCAGACGGGTGAGGGCGTCCTCCGCGGTGTTCGCGTGGACGGTCGCGAGCGAACCGTCGTGGCCCGTGGACATCGCCTGCAGCATGTCGAGCGTCTCGCCGCCGCGGACCTCGCCGACGATGATGCGGTCGGGGCGCATGCGCAGGCTGTTGCGGACGAGGTCGCGGATGGTGACCTGGCCCTTGCCCTCGACGTTGGCGGGCCGGGACTCCAGGCGGATCACGTGGTCCTGCTGGAGCTGGAGTTCGGCCGAGTCCTCGATGGTGATGATGCGCTCGTGGGACGGGATGAGCGCCGAGAGGGCGTTGAGGAGGGTGGTCTTCCCGGAGCCCGTGCCACCGCTGACGATGATGTTGAAACGGGCCCGGACGCAGGCGGCGAGCAGCATCAGCATGTGCTCGTCCAGCGAGCCCAGTTCGAGGAGTTCGGTGAGGCTGTACGCGCGCGGGAAGCGGCGGATGGTGAGTGTGGCGCCGGTCAGCGCGAGGGGCGGGATGATCACGTTGACGCGTTCGCCGGTGGGCAGCCGGGCGTCGACCATGGGGTTGGACTCGTCGACGCGACGGTTCACCGTGGAGACGATGCGCTCGATGGTCTGCATCAGCTGCTCGGGCGAGGCGAAGCGCAGGGGCAGTTGCTCTACGCGGCCGGCTCGCTCCACGAAGATCGCGTCGGGCCCGTTCACCATGATCTCGGTGATGGAGGCGTCCGCGAGGAGGGGTTCGAGGATGCCCAGGCCGAGCGCCTCGTCGACGACGCGGCGGATCAGCTGCGTGCGCTCCGAGGAGGAGAGGACCGGGCCCTCGCGGCTGATGATGTGGCCGAGGACGCGTTCCAGGCGGACGCGGCGGTCCGCGGCCTGCAGCGAGGACATCTCCGCGAGGTCGATCTCTTCGAGGAGCTTGGCGCGGTAGACGGCGATGAGGCCTTCGTCGCGGTCCGGGGGTGTTCCGGTGGCGGTGTCGCGGGTGGCGACCACGCGGGAGCGCAGGCTCATCGTCAACTCCCGTCGTTCTGGTTGTCGTTGGGCATGGTGGCTCTGCGGTGGAGGTCCCAGCCGTCGAAGAGGGGGATGATCGCGGGGACGTGGACGGTGACGGTGCAGGTGATCGTGGAGCCGCCTCCGCATCCGTCCGGGGTCGGATCCAGCCAGGCGCTGGCGGACTCGGCCGCGGCGGCCCCGCCCGTGCCCTGGTTCAGCGACTCCGCGCGGGCCGCGGCCCGCGCCGCGCTCCCCGCCTGATTGGCCCCGTATCCGACGAGCCCGAGCTGGATCGCGGCCATCCCGATGACCAGCAGGAAGGGGAGGAACCCGGCGAACTCCAGCATGGAGACGCCGCGATCCCCGAGGCGGCCCCGCACACAATCCAGCCCCTCCGGTACCAGATCCAGCCCCTCCGGCGCTTGAGGAGCGGGGTCCGGGGCGGAGCCCCGTGGCCCGGGCGCCGTCACTGGTCCACCTCAGACGCCGCCCCCGCCTCACCCGTGACGCGCCAGCCGGGATTCACCCCGGGAAAGAACAGCGGGACGTCGACCTGGACGGTGGCCTTCATGACGACCCCGCCGGACGTGCAGCCGATCCGGGCGCTCTGCCAGGCGGACGGCAGATGCGACTTGCCCGCCGCGTCACAAGCGGCCCCATAGTCCCCGCCCCCGGCCTGCGCGGACGTGGCCGCCCGAGCCGCCTCGTCCGCCGCGTTCCCGGCGAGGGAGTACGTATAGCCGTACAGCACGCACTGCCACATGAGCGCCATCACGAGGAGCACCAGCGGGAACATGGCGGCGAATTCGAGGGTGACCGCCCCCTTGTCGCCGCGGCGGCGGGCGCGGCGGCCGCCCCCGTCCGGGGCGGGCGCGGCGACCAGGCCGAGTTCGCCGGCCAGGGTCCACAGGGCCTGTTTGACGGTGGAGCGGTTGTCGAGGTCCTGCATGCGGCCCGCGTCGACGGCGGCCTGGAGTTCCTTGTAGGCGGCGGGGACGGAGGTGCGTGCCGTCTTCGTGCCGGTGACCCGTTCGACGAGGGTGGGCTGGATCTCGGCGGAGCGCGCGTGCCGGTTGACGACGGTGAGGGTCTCCTCGGCCTTGCGGATCTGGAGGCGGTCCCAGAGTCTGACCATGCGCTTGGCGGCGCGTACGGCGACGACGTCCGGGGTGACCAACAGGGCGGCCTGGTCAGCGAGTTCGATGGCCGCCGCGTTCGCCGCGCCCATCTGCGTACCGCAGTCGACGACCACGACCTCGTAGCGGGCGCGCAGGGCGTGCACGACCTGCCGGGCGACGCGGTCGCTGACTTCTTCGCCGCGTTCGCCGTCGGCGGGGGCGAGCAGGAGGTCGATGCCGGTCTCGTGAGTGAAGACGGCGTCCTGGAGGACGCGCGGGGTGATGTCGCGGATGGCGGCGAGGTCGGCGACGGACCGGCGGAACTGGACGTCGAGGTAGGACGCCACGTCGCCGGACTGGAGGTCGAGGTCGAGGAGGGCGACCGAGCGGCCCGACGCGCGTGCGGCGAGCGCCAGGTGGACGGCGGTGAGCGTGGTGCCGACGCCGCCCTTGGCGCCGGTCACCGCGACGACACGCCCTCCGCCACCGGCCGGCATCAGCTCGGCGCCGGTGCCGCCCGCGAGGTGCCGGCGCATGCCCGTGGACCAGGAGGCGGCGGCGTGGACGCGTTCGGCGAGGGCGTCGTAGCCGAGCGGGAACGCGACGATGCCGCGCGCTCCGCTGTCCATCGCGGCGGTGAGCAGCGCGGGGCTGGTGTCGGCGGTGGCGAGGATGACACCGACGGCGGGGAAGCGCAGGACCAGGTCGCGGATCAGGTCCAACGCCGGTACGGGGCCGATCCGTTCGTGTACGAGGACGACCTCGGGCAGCTCGTCGAGCGACTCGGCGGCGAGCCGGGCCAGGGTGTCGAGCAGGGCGGTGGAGTCGGCGACGGGTGGGGCGGGTTCGGTGTCGGGGAGCTGGGAGAGGAGGGTGACCAGTGCGCGCGCCGCCTCCGGCTCGCTTGCGGCTGGGAGGATCCTTGTGGTCATCGGGGGTATCCCTTCAGGGACGCGGTCGCACAGGTTGCGGGGCTCCGCCCCGGACCCCGCTCCTCAAGCGCCGGAGGGGCTTGAATCACCGGAGCTGTCCGGATCCGGTCCCACATCACTTGTCCTCGTCCAACGTGTACGACCGGTCCGCGGCGGAGACCGATCCGTCGTCCCCCGGCGCGACGAGCGCCAGCCGCACGTGCGTCGCGAACGACTCGGCGTAGGCGACCCGTTGGGCGTCGGCGGCGTCGAGGGCGAACGTGATCGGCACGGCCTCGCCCTGGCGCCGGGTGCTGTTCCCGGAGGAGTTGGCGCCCTGCTCGTCGATCGGGGTCAGTTTGCCCACGTCGATGACCTCGGCGTTCTCCACGATGACCTGGGAGCGGTCGCTCTGCTTGTCGTTCTCGGCCTTGAAGGTGGCGTAGATGTTGACCTTCGAGCCGGGGTCGATCTTTCCGGCGACGCCGGTCTCCGCGTCGATCATGATGGCGATCTCCTGCTGCCCCGCCTTGAGCTGCGGCCGGGCGACGATCATGTCGCTCTGCAGCAGGGAGCCCTTCTTGAGCTGGGTGACGGCGATCTTGCCGCGGACCTGCCGGAGGCTGGTGACGGCGGTCGACGACAGCCACCGCTTGGGCATCTCCACCTTCTCGAACTGGTCGTCCGTCAGCTCCTTGTAGGGCGCGACATCGCTTTTGAGCCGGTACGCGGTCGTCTCGTCCCCCACTTTGGAGTTCACGTCGCGGATCACGGACAGCACACCGGCGAACGCGCCGACGGCGCACAGGGCCGAGACGACCAGGAGGATGACGCCGCGGCGCTGACGTGAATTCATGGACCGGACAACCTCGTTGGTAGGCGGGCGGGCGGGTTCGCGTGACGCGTACGAGTACGGGCGCGGCTGCTGCCGCGGGCGGCCGTCATTGGTGCGGGGCCCTGGTCAGCGCGGTCCGGCCGGACCCGGCGGCCGGAGTGAGCGAGGACCGTGCGGCGGCGCCCGCGCGCTCGGGGGGCATGTCGGCGGCCAGCGGCGCGGAGCAGAACCCGCAGCGGTCGCCGATGAGTTCGAGCCCGCACCAGTGGCACTCCTCGCGCCGCACGGACGACACGAGCTGGTAGAGGACGGAGATGTCGGGGATGGCGGCCGCGAACTCGACGATCCGGCCGGGGTTGCCGCCCTTGCCCGTCGCCCACCAGCGCGGCGACTCGGCGGGCAGCGGCGCCTCGATCGCGCCCTGCGCCCGCCAGGCCGGGGCGAGCACGCCGGTGACCCAGTCGGTGGACTGCTGTCCGGCGGCGTAGAACATCCGCGTCCCGAAGGAGGGGCCGCTCGGCGTCTCGGTTCCGGTGACCCGTAGCAACTGCGGCTGCGGCGAGGCCACGACCGCGAACTGGGCGCCCGGGGACCAGGACTTGGCGTGCGCCTTGAGCGAGACGGGGACGCGGTCGAGCTTGGCGACGGAGCCGACGAGGGCGCCCGCGTGGACGTAGTGCGCGAGCAGCCGGCCGGCGGACGCGAGCACCCCCGGGCTGAAGTCGCAGATCGACAACTGGCGCAACTGCAGGGCGAGCACGGCGAGGCCGAGCGGCGGCAGCTCGGGACGGAGGATGGCGATCCGGTCACTTTCGAGCACGGACCGGATGGCATGCAGCCGGTGAACGACCGCGTCCGGCACGGATTGCGGGCAGAGCGCGATCACATACCCGTGCTGCTCGATCAGTGTGTGTACGTCACTGATCGCGCGGTCCAGCGGATAGGCGTCCGGCGCCCTCCCCACGGGCAGCACGACGGCGGTCGGCGTATGCCGGTCGGGCGAACTCAGCACCAGGTCGGGGTCGGTCACGGCTATGACGGTCGGCACGCGTGAACCCCCCGGTCGCTCTGTGCTCCTCCAGACACTGCAGTGTTCCTGCCTGAGCACCATATCCACGCGAGCGCCCGGCAACACCCCACTTCGCACTGTTCACGAACGGACCGGTGGCGAGTTGACCCGGAAGCATCGGCTCAAACCCTTGACATCGCTATTGGTCTGGACCAGTTTTACGCCCAGCAGCTGCTTCCCCCCTCACCTCGACTCCCCCACTTCGGTGCGGGGAGCCCTCCCCCCACATGGAGGCAGAAATGAAGCGATCCGGCGCGCTCATAGGCGCGTTCGCGGCGGCGGCACTCGCCGCCACCGGCCTGCTCGCGACGACGAACACGGCTGTCGCGGCCCCCACCGCCCCGACGAGCACCGCCACCGCGGCCGCGGTTCCCGCCCACGCGGTCACCGGCTACTGGCAGAACTTCGACAACGGCGCCGCCGTCCAGAAGCTCAGCGACGTCCCGGCCGACTACGACATCATCGCGGTGGCCTTCGCCGACGCCACCACGACACCGGGAGCGGTCGACTTCACGCTCGACTCGGCAGGCCTCGGCGGCTACACCGAGGACGCGTTCAAGGCGGACATCAAGGCGAAGCAGGCGGCCGGCAAGTCGGTGGTCATCTCGATCGGCGGCCAGAACGGCACGGTCTCGGTCAGCGACTCCGCCTCGGCGGCGAACTTCGCGGACTCCGTCTACTCCCTCATGCAGGAGTACGGCTTCGACGGCGTCGACATCGACCTGGAGAACGGCCTCAACTCCACGTACATGTCACAGGCGTTGGAGTCGCTCGCGGCAAAGGCGGGCAGCGGCTTCGTCCTCACGATGGCGCCGCAGACGATCGACATGCAGTCGACATCCGCGGAGTACTTCAAGACGGCCCTCGCGGTGAAGGACATCCTCACCGTCGTCAACATGCAGTACTACAACAGCGGTTCGATGCTCGGCTGCGACGGCAAGGTCTACAGCCAGGGCTCCGTCGACTTCCTGACGGCGCTCGCCTGCATCCAGCTGGAAGGCGGCCTCGACCCGTCGCAGGTCGGCATCGGCACGCCCGCGTCGAGCAGCGCGGCGGGCAGCGGCTACGTAGCCCCGTCGGTCGTGAACGACGCCCTGGACTGCCTCACCAAAGGCACGAACTGCGGCTCCTTCAAGCCCTCCAAGACGTACCCCGGGCTGCGCGGCGCGATGACCTGGTCCACGAACTGGGACGCCACGTCCAGCAACGCCTGGGCCTCCTCGGTCGGCCCCCACGTCCACGCCCTCTGACCCCTTCTACCGGCAGCGCCGCCGCTCCCCCGGCGGCGCTGCCCGCGTCTCCCCTGCTTAGGCTTCCGGCCATGACTTTCGGCCCACCACCCGCGGACTTCGACGGCCCCTCCTCCCCGCAGCCCGCCTGGACCGCGCCCTCCCCCACCGAGCGGGCGCTGTACGAGGCGAAGAACCGGGGCGACTGGACGGCGTACTACGAGACGCTCGCCTCGGTCGAGCTGTACATGGAGCTGCGTCCCGACAAGGCCGACGTCTTCGATTCGGTGTACCCGCTGTTCCATCGCGACCCGCGCACGGGCGGCGAGTGGCTCCACCTGTACACGACCGGGATGCTCCCCGCCCCGGACCAGGACCACCGCTTCGAATGGGCGGGCCTCAACTGGTTCGCCACCGCGTCCTGGGCCACGCGCCCGCACCCCCCGACCCTGGTCATCAACCCGGGCACACCGTGCGAGGCGGTCCTCCCGCCCCTGCCCCCGCACAACGCGGCCTGGATGCAAGCGGCCGCCCGCGCCGGGACGCCCCGCTTCAAGATGTGCCTGCGCGCCCTGCACGTGGGCGGCGCACTGCACGGCCCCGTCGCGCACGGCCTGGCCCTGGGCGCGCTGCTCTCGGTCACCAACGGCGAGTTCTGGAACACCATGGCCCACCACGGCGAGGGCTACCAGTCCGAACGCCAGCGGCTGCGCGAATGGTGGGGCGTGACCAGCCGCCAGGAATGGCAGGAGCGGGTTGACCAACTCCTCTCCACCGAACAGCGCAGCAACGTATGGGAGTTCGCGCTCGACCTGCGGCACACCATCGCCCGCGACTTCGGCGGCCACGTGGACACCGGCTACTGGAAACAGGCGGTGACCAAGGTGCTCCGGGCCCGCGCCGAGCCCCACACCGTCCTCACGGAGGACGGTGTGACAACCGTCGAACCGCGCCCCGCCGAGGAGGTCGCCGCCCAGATCGAGGGCGTGCACCGGCTCATCGGCCGGATCACCCGCTACGAGGCCCGGATGCGCGCCGACGGCCTGCTCGCCGAGTCCCGCTATGTCACCTCGGTCGACGCCTGGGACCTGGGCCGCGCCCCGAACATGGCCCGCTGGGGCCTCGCCGCCCGCTACGGCACCCTCGAAGAGGCCGAATCCGCGGTCCGCACGGCAAGCGCCCTGGCCGCCCGCTCCTACCGCAACTGGCAGGACTTCTCCGCCGCCTACGCACTCGGCCGGTGCCTGCATTTCGACGACGAGGAGTTCGGCAAGTGGTACGAGGAAATGGTCTCGGCCCACCAGATCCTGACGGAGGACCCGGGAAGCCCGTGGCTCAACATCCCATTCAAAAAGCCCTGTTGATCCCCTGCCCGCAGCGACTCGAACTCCCCCGCGGAAGCACGTCTCCGGTTCAACGGGAGGGCCCGTACCCCCGGTCGCCACCGCGCGGCGGACTACCGCCGTCCGTGCAAGGGGAAGGGCATGCCACCGAAAGCCCCGCCCACAGAACGCCAGCGGCGACTGGGCAGTGAGCTGCGCAAGATGCGGACAGCTGCCGGAATGACGGCCGAACAAGCCGCGGGACCGCTCGGCCCGGACCGGGCGAAGTTCTCCGGCACAGAGACCGGAATCCGCACCATCAGTCCCGAACGACTGCGCACCCTCGCCCGCAATCGCGACTGCCCGGACAAGGTGTACGTGCGGTCTCTCGTCGACATGGCCCGCCCCAACGGGCGCGGCTGGTAGGAGCGTTGTCGCGGGTCACTCTCCAGCGGCCTGCTGGACATCGCCGAACTGGAGTCGTACGCGCCCCGCACGCCCACCGCACACACGGTGCACATTCCGGGGCCCCTCCGGACCAGCGACCACCCTTCAGTCACCCTCGCCAGTTCATACGACGCCTGCGGCCGACTCGCCACACAGGCGGTTGTCCGGCCGGGTCAACTCGATCCCATTCAGCAGCGCATCTATACCTGTCTCGTCCAGACGGAAACCTGACAGACGTAGAGGATCTACTGGAAGGTGCACGGCACTTCGATCTGGACGCGGCGGGACGCGTCACGACCGTACGCACCGCCGGACGGTGGATGGTTGGGGCCCCCGGGCCGCAAGGACGTGGAACTGGTCAAGGGTACGGCTGGAATCACCGTCGCCGTAAAAGACCGGGGGTCGTTTTTGCGCTTTCATGCGGCCGACATGTCCGTGGCCCGGACGCGTTCCTTTCACGCGGCGTCGCAGGGTTCTTGAACTGTCCATGAGCTGTTGGCGACCGTCAGAAGAACTCCGACCAAGGCTGATCCCAGACCTGCTTCACGCACAGGACCACGAACAGCAGCCCGGCGACCAGGAGCATGCCGTTGCTCAGCCAGCCGTTGCGCCAACTCGCCGGAGTGCGGGCCGAATTGAGTAGCCAGATCAGCGTCAGCGCCAGAAACGGCATGAAGGCCGCGCCCAGGACCCCGTAGAGGATGACCAGGCGGAACGGTTGGCCCTGGAACAGGAGGACGATGGGAGGGAAGGTGAGCCAGAGCAGGTAGATGCGGAACGGCCAGCCCCGCTCGCGGTCGCCCCGCGCCACCTCCGCACCCGTGACGCGCGCGCCGCGATACCGCTCCACGAAGTCCGCGAACATCAGGCTCACCCCGTGCCAGACGCCGATGAGGGACGTGAAGGACGTCGCGAAGAAGCCGATCAGGAAGAGCTTCGCCGTGGCCGTGCCGTACTCGGCGTCGAGGATCTTCGTCAGGTCCAGGAGGCCCTTGTCGCCGCTCGCGATGGAGGTGTGGGAGGCGTGCAGGATTTCCGCTCCGACGAAGAGCATCGCGACGACGAAGACACCTGTGGTGATGTACGCGACCCGGTTGTCCAGGCGCATCACCTTCATCCAGGACGTGTTGGTCCAGCCCTTCGCGTTGACCCAATAGCCGTACGCGGCAAGGGTGATGGTGCCGCCGACGCCGCCGATCAGGCCGAGCGTGTTGAGGATCGAGTCCTTCTCGTCGGGCAGGACCGGGAGGAGGCCCGCGAAGGCGTCGCCCAGGTTCGGGGTGACCCTGATCGCCAGATAGACCGTGACGACGAACATGACGCCCACCAGGACCGTCATGACCTTCTCGAAGACGTCGTACTTGTTGAACCAGACGAAGACCAGCCCGACCAGGCCGCAGAGGATCGCCCACGGCTTGATCGACCAGTCCGCCGGGAACACGTCGGGGAACAGCGCCTGGAGCGGGAGCGCGCTCGACGACATCGCCGCCGCTCCGTAGACGAAGCCCCAGATGACCACGTAGATCACGAAGAACCACGTCGTCCAGCGGCCCAGGCTCGCCCAGCCGTCGAAGAGCGTGCGGCCCGTGGCCAGGTGCCAGCGTCCCGCCGCCTCGGCGAGGCTGATCTTGACGAGGCAGCCGAGGACCGCCGCCCAGAGAAGGGTGTAGCCGAAGTTGCTGCCCGCGACGAGCGTCGCGACGAGGTCGCCGGCGCCGACACCGGTCGCGGCGACGACGATGCCGGGACCGATGTACTTCCAGC
The DNA here is from genome assembly GCF_040655895.1 of Streptomyces sp. NPDC050264. NCBI lineage: Bacteria > Bacillati > Actinomycetota > Actinomycetes > Kitasatosporales > Streptomycetaceae > Streptomyces > Streptomyces sp. NPDC050264. Next base: position 8,197 of record NZ_JBFAKV010000016.1, on the reverse strand, counting down.
TGGACTTGCGGGGGTGGTCGGAGTCGAGGGTGCGGCCTGAGGTGCCCGTGGTGTCCGCCATGACTACCAAGGGAGCGCAAAGAGCCCCGGACCACAAGAGGGCCGGCCCCCACCGTTGCCGGGCCGGCCGTTCTCCACGGTCCCCTCAGTCCTCGAAGTACGCGTCCAGCGCCTTGTCCAGCTGCTCGGTCCACTCCGTGAGGCGGGACTTGTCCGGGGCCTCGACGTCGTTCGGGTACCAGCGGCTGTTGGGCGTGTGGACCGTCACCGTGAGGCGCTTGCGGGACGTGCCGTACTCGACCGCGCTGATCTCGTCCCAGGTGAATTCCGCTTCCTGGTCGTCCAGCGTGTACCGGACGCCGGTCGCGTCGACGGTGATGGAACCGCGGCGGTCCTTCGCCTCCAGGACCGGGCCGTCCGCATCGTCCTCAGCCGAACCGGGCTTCTCGTCGGGAACCTCGGCGACCTCGTCCTCGGCGACCTCGTCCTCCGCAACGGCGTCGGCCTCGACCGCCTTCGGCTCGGGCTCGTCCCGCGTCACCTCCTCCGTCACCTCGTCGGATTCCGTGACCGTGTCCTCGGCTGCCGCCTCCGGTCCGGGAGACGTCAGGCCGGGGACGTACGCCGGGTCGAAACCGGCACCGGTGACGGGCGTGACCTTCTGACTCTCCATACGCTGCTCCACGGGCGGAAGTATGGCGGACAAGACTGTGCGGCGCCTCCCCCGGGCCCCTCGGATCCCGTCGGATCCCCTCTGAAATCCAGAGAACCTCCGTATTGTCCGACTCGGCCGCGCTGGTGCTCACCTGCTGCTGCTCGTCCAGCTCCTCGCGCTGTACCGGGTGTACTCCGCCGACCCGGCCAGCGGCACCGGCTGTTCGGGGCCGGCCCTGCTCACACCCTGAGAGCTCAGACCGTGAGACGCCCTGGGACGTGCGTACGCGGGGCGCCCGCCGGCACCCCGCGCGGAAGGTGAGCCGGCTACACGAACAGGCTGACCACGCCCGCCACCACGAATCCGGCGACCGACAGGACCGACTCCAGGACCGTCCAGGTCCGCAGGGTGTCGCGCTCGGAGATGCCGAAGTACTTGGCGACCATCCAGAAGCCGCCGTCGTTGACGTGCGAGGCGAAGATGGAGCCCGCGGAGATCGCCATGATGACGAGCGCGGTGAAGGCCTGCGAGTAGTCGCCCTCGGAGAGCAGCGGGGCCACGATGCCGGCCGTGGTGACGATGGCCACCGTCGCCGAGCCCTGGGCGACACGCAGCACCAGCGAGATCAGGTACGCGAGGACGATGACGGGCAGGCCGACGTCGTTGAACGTGTCGGCGAGGGCCTGCGCGATGCCGCTGGCCTTGAGGACGGCGCCGAAGATGCCGCCCGCGCCGACGACCAGCAGGATGTTGCCGACCGGCTTCAGGGACGCGGTCGACACCGTTTCGAGGGATTTGCGGGACCAGCCGCGCCGGATGCCGAGCAGGTAGTACGCGAGCAGCAGGGCGATGGTGAGGGCCACGAAGGGGTGGCCGAAGAACTCGATGACCGAGCGGCCCGTGGACGGGTCGAAGGCGATCGAGGAGAAGGTGGCCAGGAGGATCAGGATCAGCGGCGTGCCGATGATGGCGAAGACGACGCCGAGCGCGACCGGCTTCTCGGACGGGGTCACGCCGGACGCGCGCTGCTCCGCCGCGAGGGAGGCCTTGGCCTCCTCGGCCGCCTCGACCATGTCCTGCGGTACGGGCACGAAGATCCGCTTGCCGATCCAGGCGGCCCAGCCCCAGGCGGCGAGCACGGCGGGGATGCCGCAGACGATGCCCATGAGGATGACCCAGCCGAGGTCGACGTGGAGGAGTCCGGCTGCCGCGACGGGGCCCGGGTGCGGGGGCAGGAACGCGTGGGTCATCGACAGGCCGGCGAGGAGCGGCATGCAGTAGAGGATGATCGACTTGCCGCCGCGCTTGGCTGCCGCGTAGACGATCGGCGCTAGGACGAAGATGCCGACGTCGAAGAAGACGGGGATGCCGAAGATCAGGCCGGTGAGGCCCATCGCGAGGGGCGCGCGCTTCTCACCGAAGAGGTTCAGGAGGCGGGACGCCAGGACCTCGGCTCCGCCGGAGACTTCGAGGACCGCGCCGAGCATGGTCCCGAGTCCGATGATGATCGCTACGTGTCCGAGGGTGCCGCCCATGCCGGACTCGATGGTGGAGACCGCGTCGGACTTCTGGACGGTGCCGAAGAGTTCGGTGACGGACAGGCCCGCGCCGAGGCCGACCGCGATGGAGACCGCGAGGAGGGCGACGAAGGGCTGGAGGCGGGCCTTGATGATCAGGAAGAGGAGCAGGACGATGCCGAGCGCGGCGATCGTCAGCAGGCCGGCGGTGCCGTCGATGATCGTGAGGATGCCGCCGGTGTGGGGTGGCGGCTCGGTGGCGGCGGCCGCGAGCGGGGCGGCGGTGGATATGGGGAGCATGGGGGTCCTCGTAAGGGCATGTGTGTTTCTGGGCAGGGGGGATCGCGGTGCGGCGCGTCCGGTTGGCGCGCCGCACCGTGACGACGTACGGGGGTGGAGAAGATGCTCAGGTCAGGACTGGCTCAGCCGAGGACGGCGAGCGCGTCGATCTCGATGAGCAGGCCCGCCGGGAGACCGACGTAGACGGTGGTGCGGGCGGAGGCGGGGGCCTTGAGGCCCTGCTCCTCGAAGTACTCGTTGTAGATCTTGTTCATCTCGGCGAAGTGGTCGACGTCCGTGAGGTAGACGCGCATCATCATGACGTCGTCCCAGGTGGCGCCGCCCTCTTCGAGGATCGCCTTGACGTTGGCGAACGTCTGGAGGGTCTGCTCGCGCAGGGTCGGGCCCGCGGGGGTGGGGGCCTTGCCCTCCTCGGCGGGGAGGAAGCCGACCTGGCCGGCGACCTGGAGGATGTTGCCCTTCTTGACGCCGTGCGAGAACTTCGCGGGCGGGGTGGTGTGCGTGGAGGGGGTGAGGGCCGTCTTCTCGGTCATCGTGAACTTGCTTCCTTCTGGGGGGTGTTACCGGGACCGGTACCTGAGTAGTCCCGGCTGATTGCTTCCGCCGTGCGGCGCACCAGCGGGAGCAGGGTGAGGAGTTCCTCGGCGGTGACGACGACGTTCGGCGCGGAGACCGACATGGCGGCGACGACGCGGCCGTCCGCGCCGCGGACCGGGGCCCCGACGCAGTTGATGGATTCCTCGTGGCCACCGAGGTCGGTGGCCCAGCCCTGTTCGCCCACTTTCTCCAACTCCCTTAGAAAGGCGGGGGCGTTGGGGGTCGAACGGGCTGTGTACATGGGGTAGTCGAGCTTCTCCGCGACGGCGCGGCGCTCGGCCTCCGACAGGTCGGCGAGGAGCAGTTTGGCGACGGCGGCGACCGTGATGGCGACCGGCTTGCCGATGCGCGAGTACATGCGCACCGGGTAGCGGCTCTCGACCTTGTCGATGTAGAGGACCTCGTGCTCCTCGTAGACGGCGAGGTGGACGGTGTGGCCGCACTTCTCGTTGAGTCCGACGAGGTGGGGGTGGGCGATCTCGCGGACGTCGAGGTTCTCGACGGCTTCCTGGGCGAGGGCGAAGAGGCGGGCGCCGAGCCGGTAGCGCTGGTCGGACTGGCGGTGCACGAGGCCGTGTTCGTGCAGGGTGCGCAGCAGGCGCAGGGCCGTGGACTTGTGCACCCCGAGCCGCTCGGCCACCTGTCCCAGGTCGGCGGGGCCCTCGGCGAGCAGCGGCAGGATGCTGAGCGCGCGGTCGACGGTCTGGCTCATGGTGTACGTACCTCCTCGGCGGCCCGGTCGTCGAAGGCGTCGGTGACGGTCCACCCGGGGCCGAGGTGCAGTGTCTCCCACGAGGCGGCGTCGAGGGCGGCCAGCCGGTCGGCGTGGGCGCGGCCCGGCGGCTCGGCGAGGTCGCCGGGGACGGTGAGGGCGGCGGCGGCCCACAGGTGGCCGTGGCGGAGCCGGTCGGCGGCGGGCAGGCCGCGCAGGGTGGCGGAGAGGAACCCGGCGGCGAAGGCGTCGCCCGCGCCGACGGCGGCGACGACGTCGACGCGCGGAGCGGGTTCGAAATGCCGGCCGCCGGCCCGGTCGTAGGCGATCGCGCCGTCGGCGCCGCACTTCACGACGAGCAGCTCCGGTTCGGGCAGCGCGGCGCGCACCGCGTCGGGGCCGCCGGTGATCCCGAACGCGTCCTCGGCCTCGTCCTCGCCGACGAAGACCAGGCCGGCGTGGCGGGCGAGGTCGAGCAGGACGCGCGCGGCGGCGGGCTCGGCCCACAGGCCGGGACGGTGGTTGACGTCGAAAGACAGCAGGGGGCCGGGAGTGCCGGGCGTCTCCATGAGCGTACGGAGGAGGCCGAGGCAGTCGTCGGAGAGAGCGGCGGTGATGCCGGAGAGGTGCAGGATGCGGCCGGCGCGGAGCGCGTCCAGGTCCATGGTCGCGGGGGACATGGCGGAGGCGGCGGACCCGGCGCGGTAGTAGGCGACCTCGTGGGCGTCGGTGGCCCGGTCGCCCGCGGTGCGGAAGTAGATGCCGGTGGGGCGGGTGGGGTCGCGGCGCACGCCCGAGACGTCGACGCCGTACGCGCCGATGGCCTCGACGAGGTGGTCGCCGAACCCGTCGGCACCGACCCGGCTGACCCAGCGCGCGCGGTGCCCGCCGGCGGCGAGCACGCAGGCCAGGTTGGACTCGGCGCCGCCGATGCCGCGCTCGAAGGACGGTACGTCGGCGAGGCGCCCCGGCACGGAGGGGACGAACGTGACCATGGACTCGCCGAGCGCGACGACGTCGGGTGCGCTGTGCGGGGCTGCGGGTCCGGTGACGGTCACGGGGTTCGGTCTCCTCACTCCTGGGGGCCAACAGCTCCGTTGACCCGGCGTTGGCTCGGATGTTAGACAGCAGTAAGCGACATACGCAATGGCCGTTGCATATATTGCAACAGCTGGCCTGGAGGAGGCACCGTGACCGCCGAGAACGCCGACACCGCCGTCGATACAGCCGGCGCAGCCGTGCGCGGGAAGGCACGTCTGGAGGACCTGGCGCGGGAGCGGGTGGACTTCCGGTTCAAGGGCCTGCCGCCCCAGGCCGAGGGCCTCACCGTCGCCGAGCTGGCGGACCGCCGCCTGAACCTCTTCACGGACGGCTTCACCACCCCCGTCCTCGCCCTCTCCGCGGAGCGCCTGGAGCACAACCTCGCGCTCATGGAGACGTACGCCACCCGGCACGGCCTCGCCTTCGCCCCGCACGGCAAGACGTCGATGGCCCCCCAACTCTTCCAGCGGCAGATCGAGCACGGCGCCTGGGGCATCACCCTCGCCGTGCCCCACCAGGTGCGCGTGGCACGGGAGTTCGGCATCGACCGGATCTTCCTGGCGAACGAACTCGTGGACGCGGCCGCGCTGCGCTGGCTCGCCGCGGAGCTGAACGCCTCGGCCGGTTTCCGCTTCCTCTGCTACGTCGACTCGGTACGCGGCGTCGAGCTGATGGACGCCGCGCTGCGCGAGGCCGGCGCCACCCGCTCCGTCGATGTGGTCGTCGAGCTGGGCGCGGGCGACGGCGCGCGCACGGGCGCGCGTACGGAGGCGGAGTGCGCGGCCGTGGCCGACGCGGTGGCCGCCACCTCGACGCTGCGGCTCGCCGGTGTCGCCGGGTACGAGGGCGAGGTGCCGCAGGCCGACGGCGACCGGGTCCGCGCCTGGCTGCGCCGCCTGGTCGCGCTCGCGGCCGGCCTCGACAAGGCCGGGCGCTTCGCCGGACTGGACGAGATCGTGGTGAGCGCGGGCGGCAGCGCCTGGTTCGACGCGGTGGCGGACGTGTTCGCGGAGATCCCCGAACTGAGCGCGCCCGTACTGAAGTTGCTCCGCTCCGGCGCGTACGTCTCGCACGACGACGGCCACTACCGCCACCTGACCCCGTTCAACCGGGTCCCCGAGGAGGGCGCGCTGCACCCCGCGTTCCGGCTGTGGGCGCAGGTCGTGTCGCGGCCGACACCGGAGCAGGCGTTCACGAACGCGGGCAAGCGCGATGCCGCCTACGACCTGGACCTGCCCGAGGCGCAGGTCGTACGGGACGCCCGTACGGGCGCGGTCCGGGACGCGGCCGGGATCGCGGTGACGGGCGTTTCCGACCAGCACGGCTGGGTGCGGACCGAGGCCGGGACCGAGCTGGAGGTGGGCGACTGGCTCGGCATGGGCCTGTCGCACCCGTGCACGTCGTTCGACAAGTGGCAGCTGATCCCGGTGGTGGAGGCGGACGGCACGGTCGTGGACTACGTGCGGACGTTCTTCTAGGCGAGCGGCCCCGCCGGTTCGCGGGCGACGAGTCCGGCGGGGCCGGTCCCGAGCGGGTCCCTCGCCGCTTGTCGGCCGCGGACCGCGGCGGAGCCGCATATCGACACAGCCCCGCGCCCCGTCAGGGGCGCGCCCGCCGCCAAGACGGCCGGGCCCGGGGGGGGCCGCCCGCACCCGACAACGAAGTCCGCACGGGTGGTGCGGGTGGGTAACACAGGACACCGCGGCCACGACGAAAGAGGCAGTCGAAAATGGACCTGGTCATCAAGGACGTTCGCGTGATCGACGGCACCGGCGGCGCCTCGTACCGCGCCGACGTGGCGATCGAGGACGGCCGGATCGCGGGGATCACGCGTGAGGGGGAGGGCCCGCGCCCCACCGCCCCCAGAACGCTGGACGCGTCGGGCCTTGCGCTCTCCCCCGGGTTCATCGACATGCACGCCCACAGCGACCTCGCGCTGCTGCGCGACCCGGACCACAGCGCGAAGGCCGCCCAGGGCGTCACCCTCGAAGTCCTCGGCCAGGACGGTCTGTCGTACGCCCCCGTCGACGACCGCACGCTCGCCGAGGTCCGCCGCGCGATCACCGGCTGGAACGGCGACGGCTCCGACATCGACTTCGACTGGCGCACGGTCGGCGAGTACCTGGACCGCCTCGACCGGGGCATCGCCGTCAACGCCGCCTACCTCATCCCCCAGGGCACGGTCCGCATGTACGCGGTCGGCTGGGACGACCGCGACGCCACCGGGGCCGAGCTCGACCACATGAGGCGGCTGGTCGCCGAGGGCATGGAGCAGGGCGCCGTCGGCATGTCGTCCGGGCTCACGTACACGCCCGGCATGTACGCCAAGGACGCCGAACTCACCGAGCTGTGCCGGGTGGTGGCCGCGTACGACGGCTACTACTGCCCCCACCACCGCAGTTACGGGGCCGGCGCCCTGGACGCGTACCGGGAGATGGTCGACCTCACCCGCACCGCGGGCTGCTCCCTGCATCTGGCCCACGCCACCATGAACTTCGGCGTGAACAAGGGCAAGGGCGGCGACCTGCTCGCCCTCCTCGACGACGCGATCGCCGGCGGCGCGGACATCAGCCTCGACACGTACCCGTACACCCCGGGAGCGACAACTCTCGTGGCGATGCTGCCCAGTTGGGCCAACGAGGGCGGGCCCGACGCGACCCTCGCGCGGCTGCTGGACGACGAGACCGCGGAGCGCATCCGGCACCACGTCGAGGTGCTCGGCTCCGACGGCTGTCACGGCGTGCCGATGGAGTGGGACACGATCGAGATCTCGGGCGTCTCCGACCCCGCGCTCGCCGCGTACGTCGGCAGGACGGTCGCCGAGGCCGCGGCCGCGCGCGGCGAGGCCCCCTGGGTCACCGCCCGCCGCCTGCTCGTCGACGACAAGCTGGGCTCGACGATCCTCCAGCACGTCGGCCACGAGGACAACGTGCGGGCGATCATGCAGCACCCGGTGCACACCGGCGGCAGCGACGGCATCCTGCAAGGTGCGAAGCCGCACCCGCGCGCGTACGGCACGTTCCCGCACTACCTCGGCCACTACGCCCGCGACCTCGGCGTCATGTCGCTGGAGGAGACCGTCGCGCACCTGACGTCCCGCCCGGCCGCCCGGCTGCGGCTGCCCGACCGCGGTCTGGTCCGCGAGGGATACCGCGCCGACCTGGTCCTGTTCGACCCGGAGACGGTGGCGGCGGGTTCGTCGTTCGAGGCGCCGCGCACGCTGCCCGTGGGCATTCCGCACGTCCTGATCGACGGCCGCTTCGTCATCGAGGACGGGCGCCGTACGGACGTCCTCGCGGGGAAGTCGGTGCGCCGGGCGGCCTAAGCACTGTTTCTCGGATCATGTGCGGAGCCAGATGATGAGGGCTGCGAGGG